>JAISPR010000010.1 GCA_031274765.1 Nitrososphaerota archaeon
GAGGGCGTAGAGGCCATCTTGGTTTTACTAATTCACTATGCCCTGGTTAGCTATGATAAAACGCAAAAAATTCTAAGGATGTTTTGATATTTCCATATCTAGGGGAACTATAGTTAATCATGTGGTAGAATTTGCACAAAAGCTGAACCGGTACTAAATGAAATTTCTTTGTAATTACACAAAGTAGAGGTTTTGAATTTTGATGAAACAGGTTAGTGTGAATGTGAAAAAGCATTGGCTACACATGGTATCCAGTGTTCAAGTGATCTATGTTACTGTTCATTCTTAGTGTGGGTGGAGGGGGTTGATGATGTGGGGGTTTGAGGGGGGTTTTTGGGGGTGGTGGTTTGTGATTGTTGGTGGATTTTTTTTAAGTATGGTATTGTTTGCATGTTCTTTATATGCGTATTTGTTGGGGGAGACTGTCTAAAAACTAGATTTTTTGCGTCTTTGGTGTAAACGGACGGAGAAAATCGGTTCGTTTCTTGTTTTTCTGGGATTTGTGTTAGTTTTTGGACTGTCTGGGGGGAGTTGTAGGTGGTATTGAGAATACGGGGCAGGGGGTTGGTTTTGATGGTTGCGTTTTTGCGTTGGCTTGAGCGGGTGGTGGATCGTCACAGGGGAGACTGTCTAAAAACTAGATTTTTTGTGTTTTTGGTGTAAACTGACGGAGAAAATCGGTTCTTTTCTTGTTTTTCTGGGATTTGTGTTAGTTTTTGGACAGTCTTAGGGGGTGGGGTGGGGTTGTTGGATTGTACGGTTTTGGGGTTTTGGATGTGTATTTGCGTATTTTGGGGTTGGGTTGGGGGCGAATTTTTTGGTGATTGGGCAGCGTATGTGCTCAGTGGTTAAGTGTTTGTTGGGTGGGTTGTGTTGTATTGGGTGGTTTGTGGTTTAGTGTGGGTTTTTTGGTGTTGTTTGATAATAATTTGGTTGAGCGTGATATTTTGGTTGGTGAGGGTGGTGTAGAAGGTGTTGGGTGGTTTTTGTTTTGTTTTGGGTGTGTGGATTTTTGGTTGGATTGCTTGTATTGTTGGGGTGGCTATTGTGCTGGGGTGTTTTGTTTATGGTGTTATTTTGGGGGTTTTTGTTGGGTTGGTAACGTCTTTGTTTAGTGGTTCTCCGCACGACTGAATAGTTACAATAATATTAGCCGCCGTACCCTCACTAACCACCCTAAAATTCTCCAACGCATAACAAATAGCCGCTACAATCAAAACCACCGCAAACATAGCCAACGCAATAGTCTGCATTAATCCAAACACACGGGTCATTGGTACCCCTAACTGTTGCCCAATAGTCCCCCCACCACTAGGCGGATCAGCTATCAACGGCAATTCAATAAGGTAAGAATATACGCCGTTGGGACCACCAATTATTATGTCAAACAGTGTAGACATGATCGCAGGCGTGGCAAGATAAATAACAAGCATAGTAATAGTGAAAAAAGCTATCAAAATCCCCGCATCAACACCAAGCAACGTCCGCTTAGACTTCAATCTACCCATTAATTCCTGAAATTTTTTATAGATACGATCACGCCAGAACGCTAACTTCAACTGCTATCCCATAACAAAATAACCCCCCATTTTTAAAACAAGAAAAATACAAATTCAATCAAGGTTAGTTAACAAAAACATTTTTAAAAAATCAATATTTTATTTACTTAACCCAAGACATTCAAACTTTTTATTTCCAAAGAAAAACATCCAAAGTTTTGCATGGTCTCTTTACTCTTTGAATTTTTACTTTTCCATCAACCATGTTTTTTACAACTACATCGTTTTATGAGAACAAAGAAAACTGTCGACTTTAACCTTTTCATATTTTCCCACCACACTCAAAAAGCTACAACTAAAATTAGAACAAAACTTTTTTACAACACCAAATCAGTTAGAAGTAACATTTATCGCTATGTCAATCTCTTGTGTTTGAACGTTCTCTCCCCAAAAAGTAAACTTTGCATAATAGCTTCCTGGCTTAACGGTATCTTCTGCGCTTATATTTAAGCCATAATGACCTGCATCACCGGGAAGGATAAGTCCAAATGCAAGTTCCCTTGTCTGAGTTTGTAACGAATTTTCAATGAACCCCTCTGGGAGATCAAGTTGACCATAAACCCCTTTTGCTATTGGCCTAAACCCCGCAATATTTCTTAATGAGATGGTAAATTGTGTGCTTTCTCCTTGTTGCAAGCTTACGGGTTGCTGTGTATCTATGGTGGCAGAGTTAATTTCTGCTTGAAGAGTTGCTGGAGCAAAATAAAGAAACCAAACAAGCATAACACTTATAGCTGCTATCACTATAAATGAACTGATTAGTATTTTTTGCTTCATCTTTAACCACCCGTGTTGCAAATATATTCGCACTTACATAGTCTAATGTTTGTAATGCAGATTTAATGCTAATATAGTTCAGTTAGCCCTCTTATTTTATTGTTTTGCTCGTATCATGTATAGTATAAAGCTGACAATTATAGCAACTACTATAATTGCCCCAAGATACACGGTTGCTTGATTGATGGGGATTTCCCATTTAGGCGCAGAGTAGGATTGAACAGAAACAAACTATGTATGTGGTTTTAGGAAAAGATGCAAAAACAGTTGGATAATTTGTTTTGGTTAACGAATTTATATAATCGGGACAATGCCCTTTTTAAGCTAAGCCGCTGCCCTTCTAAAGGGCCGCGGCCATCAAAATCCACATCAAAGCCATCCTATAGCAACTTGATTTTACATTAATAGTCAATATATTTCGATTGTACGACCCATTAAAGAACATTAACCAATGTGAAAACAACAAACAATAAAACAAAAAAAACACCATCTCAACAATACAACACAAAGAAAAACACCACCAACAACCACAGAACACAACATAAACATAAACACAATGACAAAACATCCCAAAACCAAACCACACAAAAACCCCAAAAAACCACCAAACCACCACATACAACAACAAATAAAAGCACACCACCTACAGCATTAAACCCCTATTCTAACTTTTTACTTACACCCGACAATTTGACCTAAAACAACCAAAAACCAAATCATACTAAAAAACATCCAAAACAAGAAAAGAACCGATTTTCTCCGCCCGTTTACACCAAAAACACAAAAAATCTAGTTTTTAGACAGTCTCCCCCAAACTACCCAAAAACTAACAAAAATCCCAGAAAAACCAGAAAAACCAATTCCCCACCCATTACCACCAAAACACAAAAAATCTATTTTTTAAACAACCACCCACCCCAAAAACAAAAAAAAACAAAACCAAAACACACCAACCCAAACATACCCCTACAGAACCATAACAACATGAAATCACATTAACCCATAACCATCATGCTTAAACCAACCACAAATATCCCCAAACGTAACCGCCCCAAGCGCCACCCCAAGCGCCACCTACAACTCCCCCAAAGACCACACCTTAAGCTTACGCAAAAGCGCCTTCAACTTCGACCACAACAACAAAAGAGGATTCAAATCCGACAAATAAACAGGCAAAAACCAAACAAACGCCCCACACTCAAAAATAGGATCCAAAACCCCCGCCACCTTATGCGAAGACAAACTATCCAACAACACCACATCCCCCACCCTCAACGCAGGAGCCAAAACATACTTCACCCAAAGACCAAAAATATCCCCATTCAAAGCCCCCTCAAACGACACTGATGCCTCCACCCCTGACAACCGCACGGCTGAGAGAACAGTGATGCGCTCAAAGCGTGCATCAGGCACATAATCCTCCACCCGAGCATTTTTTTCTCCCCACCCATAGAGGCGCGTCATAGCGGTATTGACCCCGCACTCATCGATGAAAACAAGTTGTTCTATTTCTAGGGTTTTTTGTATTTCGCGTCATTTGGCGCGTTCTTTGATGACATCGGGTCGTTTTTGGTCGTTTGCATGGTGAGTCTTTTTTTAAAAGTTAAATCCATTTTTTTAAGATGCCGTGAAAGGCCACTTTCAGTTAAATCTAGGGCTAATTCATCTATTAGTTCTAGGAGGGTTATGTCTGGGGTTTGGTGTATTTTGGTTTTTATGTCTTCTTCTTGTTTTTGGGTGAGGGTGTTTTTTCTGCCTTTGTAGGGTGTGGGTAGGTAGGTTCGGGTTGTTTTGAATTTGTGCCATATTTTATCGATTGTGCTTATGCTTACGTTGAGCCGTTGGGCTATTGTGTGGCGTTTTTCTTTGCGTTGCATTGCTGAGATGATGTTTTCTCTTGTTTTGTTGTCTGTTGCTCTCAACTATTTAGCCTCTTTAAATAAAGTGTGCAATCGCAATATATAAACTATTAATGTAAAATCAAGTTGCTATAATAGTAAACCAAAAATGGGAACACTTCAAAACCACAACCCCCAATCTCTCAGAATACAAAATCAACAAAATCGAAAAAATGCTCCACTGCAGAGACCCCAAACAGGGTTTCCTAACCTATTGATTAGGCAGTTTGGGTGGTGATGTCTGTATTAATAAGATAATCCCAAAATCAGACTGCGCAAAAAGTCAAAACAACATCACTAAACACTACCGACAGCGTATAGCCCTCACCTATTGCTGTATGTAGTGGCTTTGATGAATTTTATTGGAGTTTTTGCACAGTCTGAAATACGAAATAATTTCCGAAAAAGACACGAATTTCGAGAATTTAGGAAAATAACTATTAAAAGATGAAAATGGGGGATTAGACGATGTGGTTTGTGGTGTGATTGTTTTAGTTTGGGCGATTTGGTTTTTATTCTCCCTGTTCTTCGGTGGGTAGCCCAAATCTGTATAGGTAGTCTCTTGCAAAGCGGGGGTTGTATGCTAAGAGTTCTTTGCTTCGTAGTAAACGTCGTTCGAGGCGGTCAAGGGCAACTTTAAATGTGGGTTCTACGCCCCAGCCTTCGCTGGCTGCAAAAAAGCTGCCTTTTGTTGTTCGGAACTGGAGTCGGCAGTGAACCATCGGGGTGCCGCGCATGTTGGTGCCTCGGTGGGTTTTCATATATACAAATAGTGAACCTTGTTGGAACGCTTCTTGGAAGTGGTGGGCAAACGAGTCGAATTCCATCATCATAAATTCTTGTTGTTCAGGATTGATTTCTATGTCTTTGATGCTAAATTGGATGGTTAGACGGCGTTCGATTATTTCCATTTGGCTAATGGGTTCTAAGAAATCAAGTTTGGTGATGACCCCTACTAAATGTTCTCCATCGACTACGCAAAGACATGATATGTCATGATAGTGCATTAGTGCTTCGCAGTTGTGGAGTGATTTTTTGGGGTCAACAGTGATGACGGGTTTGCTCATGATGCCTTTGGCTGCAATGCCCAGGGTGTCTATGCGATCGCCTGCGAAATCGTTGCTTCCCATGCGTTTGGGTGGGAAGTAGAGGTTTTCAAAAATATCTTGGATGCTAATCATTCCTGCAAGTTTGCCTCGTTCCATGATGGGCACATGAGACATGCCAAATTCTCGCATCAATCCCAAGACTGCGCCTACACTACGGTTCACTTCAACGGTATGTGGTGCCCGGGTCATAACTGAGTCTACAGGAGCATTTCCCCAAGGAGCTTCAGCGACTGCGTGAATCACGGCTTCATCGGTGACAAAGCCGACGAGGTTATCTTTGTCAAACACTGGTAGCTGGCGTACTCCACTACCAATCATCAATTTTGCCACTCGACTCAGCGTTTCATCTAAGCCAACGGTGGGTGCGGAGGTCATTAAATTCTTAACTTTATGTCTGCTCAAATCTAGGCGGCTTCGTAGAACTGAGCGTCGACTCACCATTCCCATATAATTTTTTTGGTCATCTAAAACTGCCAATACGGGGGGCATATCTTTTTTGAACCCCTCTAGACATTTTGATGCAGTATCATTCTCTAAGACGGCGTTAAATTGTTTTGAATAAATATCTTTAACCCTATTAGGTAATGCCATGAGAATCACTGCAAAAATTAAGGCATAAGTTGAATTTAAATGTTGTAACCTGTTGTGCGGCAGATCAAGCGGTAAATACCTTAAATATCTGCCTATGTGTTGTTAATAATGCAAAAAACTATGGATTAAGCATTCAGTAATTCAAGCCATGTGTGTTCTATTAAAAAGTCGAGTGTGTTCTATGTCAAACAACATTTTAAACCAATAAAAAATTTGACAAAATACAGAAAAATCACAAGAATTCTAAATAAAACTAGAACAATAAATCCTTATACTTTAAATAAAGCTCTGAATTCAACTTATAGTTGAGGCTTAAGCCTCACGCTTGTTTTTGTTAGCTTAACCAAGTTTTCGATCCACTTCTAACATGAAGGGAATTATTTACCTATGGCTCTAAAACAAAAAGAACTCGTTGACGAGTTAAAAATTGAATGGAAACGCCTTTGGAAAGAGCGGGTTGACGATAAAATCCGTGCCGAAGGGGTAGCTATTGATGATTATAGCTCTCTTTTCATTGATAAAGGCACTATAATTCATGCAACCCGCGATTTCAAAGCGCTCAATTTTAAAGATATTCTCAAACAACATGAAATCTCTGACCCTGAGCGCTATATCCCCCCTGATCCACATGTGGGTGGCTGGAACAAATTTGTCAAAGAGAACATAACAAAGCCTCAGAATAAAAAAGTTGAAGTACACTACAGTAATCCGATTCCCATTGTAAAGCCGTCTCAGAAGAAGCATGGCCGCGGGTGGCTACATATTTGAGGTTTAGGAAAAATTGGGGTGATTTGTTTGGTTAATTATCGGGATAGGGTAGATATAATTGCTGATATCTTAAATGTGGTCAGTCATGAAGCTAAAAAAACCCAAATAATGTATCAAGCTAATCTAAGTTACAAAATTTTACAACGCTATTTAAATGAGCTTATTGAAGCCTCTCTTATTAAATTTGAAACTGACCAACAGCTTTATCAGCTAACCAATAAAGGTCAAAACTATCTGGATGCCTACAAAGAATATGCTCGCTATAGCAAAAGTATGGAGAAACGACTCAACGAATTCACCACAAAACGAAAAATTCTCGAAGAAATCTGTCCCTCTAAGAACTATTTTTCCAATCCATTACAAAATAATACCTCCCACCCAAAAACATCCATAAACCCCAAACGGAGAATACCCTTTGAGTTTCCAACACAATAAACTCCTCCTCTTACTCATAGTCGCCATCATTGGCTTATTTGTTGCATCTCCATTTTTGCATCAACTCACAGTTGCACCCCAAAGTGAGTACTTTACCGAGATGGCCCTCCTGGATTCAAATCATACAACCACCCTGTATCCCTCAAACATCACCTCAGACAAACACTATCCCCTATACATAGAACTCACCAACCACATAGGACACACCGCCGACTACACAGTTGAGGTAAAATTTCGCGATATCAACCAATCCGGACCCAACAGTTTCAATCACACAAGCAGCACACTCCCCCCACTTGAGAACTATAAACTATCTGCTGACAATAACCAAACCGTCAAATTACCCCTGGATATATCGTTTCAATTCAACACCAAAGGATACGTGAATTCCCTAACAATCAATGGTAAAACACACAACATCAGTCGACAATTAACTTTCAATACCCAAAGAAATAACTATTATGGCAATTTATTTTTTGAACTATGGATTTATAATCAAACAACCAACACCTTACAATACCATGAACGGTATCTGAGTTTATGGCTTAGATTAAATACTTAAATTTGTTATGGAGGTTTCATTTTGGTTCTTCGTTCAAACACGATTTTAGCTGTGGGAGCACATCCCGATGATATTGAATTAGGCTGCGGCGGAACCATCCGAGCTGCAACTATGTTGGGTAAAAAAGTCATAGCCGTTTTTATGTCAAAGGGTGAACACAGTGGCGACCCCGAAGTTAGACCCAAAGAAAGCATCGAAGCCCTAGCGATGCTTGGGGTCACTGAAGTTTACTTTGGAGATTTTCCAGATACTGAAATTCCCTGTTCACGCCAAGCCATTGATTTCTTAGAAGCCTTCTATGTAGCCAATAAACCCGAAACCATACTCACCCACACCGTAAATGATATCCACCAAGACCATCGTCAAGTTGGTTGGATATCTATGTCTGCATTTAGAAATGCCCCCCAAATTTTAGCGTTTGAAACCCCCCGAGTTACCCATAATTTTTCACCCGCCTATTTTGTGGATATAACCACGGGTGTAAATGATAAATGGACTGCACTTAAATGTCATTTTTCACAAAAAACCAAACGGTACATCACCTATGAGTCTATGGTTAACTTGGCATCGTTTAGGGGGAGTCAAGTTAGTCTTCCGGCAGCCGAAGCTTTTGAGGTCGTACGTTATATTGAGCGTTCATATGCTCCTTAGACGGGGCGATATTTTTGATTGCAACGGGTCATCAACCAAATTATTTGCCCTGGCTTGGATTTTTTGATAAAATGCGGCGTGCCGATTTATTCATCATTGAAGATAATATCCAATTTGAACGTCAGGGGTTCACTAGTAGAAACCGGGTGATGACCCAAGATGGCATACGGTGGCTTAGTGTCCCCATAGAACATGCAAAAAAGCCTTTATTTATTAATGAGGTAAAAATTGCTAACAAGAGCCGTCCACGGTGGGGACGTAAGCATTGGGCTACGCTAAAACATAGTTACTGTAAAACCCCCTATTGGGATGATTTTTCGGGTTTTTTTGAGGCAACCTATGAACAAGAGTGGATTTATCTTATTGATTTAAATATGCATCTCATTCGCGGTATTATGCGGTTTTTAAACATCACTAAGCCCTTGGTTCTTAGTTCTTCTCTTGGTGTGGAGGGCAAAAAAACCGAGTTAATTATTGCCCAATGTAAACAAGTTGGAGCAGATATTCAGCTTGCAGGGGATGGCGGCAAGAAATATATTAATCAAAAACTTTTTGAACGCGCCGGTATTGAGCTTGTTTTTCAAGAGTTTATCCCGCCGCTTTATCCTCAGACCACAACGACCTATGTTTCTAACCTTTCTGTTGTGGATTATCTTTTCTGTACCGGCGGTAAACCCTGGTAACTATGTGGTGATTGCATGAAGGTTTCTTCTTCGTTTCCCTATTTCTCCAAGGATAGCATAAACGCTATATTAGCCGATATGTCCCAGATGCTAAACAGTGGCCAATTAACTGATGGGCCCTTTAGTGAAGAATTTGAGCGCAAATTTGCCGCCTACACCAAGGCCAAGTATGCTGTTGCAGTAAGTTCAGGTTCAGCTGCTCTGGATGTAGCGCTGAGACAT
The DNA here is from genome assembly GCA_031274765.1 of Nitrososphaerota archaeon. Taxonomy (GTDB): domain Archaea; phylum Thermoproteota; class Bathyarchaeia; order Bathyarchaeales; family Bathycorpusculaceae; genus Bathycorpusculum. Next base: position 9,256 of record JAISPR010000010.1, read on the forward strand.
TATCGGCTGGCTGGCAAAGAAGTTATTGTGCCCACTAACACGTTTGTTTCAACTCCCAACGGAGTTGTCTTTGCAGGCGGAATTCCTGTGTTTGCCGATATGGACCCCCAAACTCTTTGTATTGACCTTGAGGATGTTAAACGTAGAGTTACATCCAAAACTGCTGGTGTTATCGTGGTGCATATTGCCGGGTTAATTTGTCCACAACTACTTGAGCTTAGAGAGTTTTGTAGAGAGCAAGAGCTTTTTCTCATAGAAGATAGCGCTCATGCTCATGGAGCAACCCTTGATGGGCAGATGGCGGGAACGTTTGGGGATGTTGGATGTTTTTCGTTTTATCCCACCAAAGTCATGACTAGTTGTGAGGGGGGTATGATATTGACTGCTGATGAAGAGTTTGCTTTGGAGGCTAGGTGTGTGAGGTCTTGTGGTCAGAATGCTAATCGTCAGATGGTTATGTTGGGGGATAATTGGCGGTTAAGTGAGCAGGCGGCGATTGTGGGGTTGCATCAGCTTGAGCATATAGAAGAGTTTTTGGCAAAGCGCAATCAGATAGCTGCTTGGTATGGGGAGGTGCTTGGGGATGTTGCGGAGGTATCGGTGCTTAGACCTCCTCCAAACATTAGGCATAGTTACTACAAGTATCCGGTTGTGCTTACGTCGGGGATTGATTGTCAAAAAGTCGCGGAGGTTCTAAAGCGGCGGTTTGGGGTTGAGTCGGGTCATATTTATTATCCGCCTTGTCATCTGCAACCCTATTATATGGAGACGTTTGGGTCTTGTGTGGGTGACTTGCCTATTGCTGAGCGGGTGTTAAAGCAGGTGATGTGTTTGCCTATGCATTATTTGTTAACAAAACAAACCGTTGATTATGTTAGTGAAGCGCTGGTTTCAAGTATCGAAGCTGTTGTATAGGTTGTCGTGGTAGTGGAGGTAAACAGTGGTGTTTGGATTTTTTGTTGGTTCTATACGTATAGCTCTTGGCATGTGTCTAATTTTCCGCAAAATTTATGCACTGGGGTGGGGACTGTTTGATATATGTGTTTAGTTTTGAAAACGTTTCGAAACAACGTTTAGCGATTAAATAAAACATGTGTATAATTTATAAATAATTATGTGTAGTTCATATTTTTTAAACGCGTCTGTTCAGGTATTTTTATAATTTTGGTTCTTTTCAGGTATTTTTATCAACTGAGGTATAATAAATCTGGGATGTTAGGTTGTAATGTTGTTTGATGAATCTGATTGGTTTACTGTTATTATTTCCATATTGGGGGGGTAGGTGTTGATAAATCTTGAATTTGTCTGATGCTGTTTATAGAACATTTAGATTTTGTTCCGGATGTTTCATCCTTAGAGCTTTAAAAGTTCGTTTACCCGAGTAACTTTTAAAGCCATTTGGGGTTTTGGAGGACTTTTTTCTGTGGTAACTGAACTTAGCTCAACTATATCGGTGGTTATCGCAACATTAAATGAGGAAGCCGGAATAGGGCCAACAATAGGTGAGATGCAAAAGGTTTTGCGTAATCCCTACATGGTTGTCGTTGATGGTAATAGCGTTGACCGAACTATTGAGATAGCCAAAAATATGGGTGCCGATGTTATGCTGCAAGAAGGGCACGGCAAAGGGGCTGCCATGTTTCAAGGTATTAAAACACTTACCGCAAAGGTACCCTACATTGTTTTTACTGATGCCGATTACACCTATCCAGCTGAATACATCCCTGAGATGATTGAAATATTGGAAACCAATCCCCAGATTGGTATGGTTATTGGAAACCGTTTCAAAGGTCAATATAATCTCTCAAAAACAATAACAAATCCGTTTTATGTGGGTAACAAGCTTTTGGCATTTGCTCAACTAGTGATGAATGGAATAAATCTGGAGGATCCGCTCTCTGGTTTGCGGGTAGTGCGCTCTGAAGCCCTTGATGGCTGGAAACCCAAAAGCAAAGGATTTGATGTAGAAGCTGAAATGAATGCAATTGTGGAACGCAGAGGATATGGCATTATGGAAGTTCCCATCGATTACCGAAACCGAATGGGTGAAAAAAAACTTAAACTAAGGCACGGTTTTGGAATAATGAAACGAATCTTGGCTGAAAGCTTTACTTTTGAAGACTAACTTACCATTAATAATTGCAAACCCCACATCACACCCAAAACATCGTTTATACAATTATTTTTTGTTCTGTAGCATATTTGGAGCACCATTATGACCCCAAACCAATCTCCCCTAAAAATCGGTGTTGTCGGATTAGGCAAAATGGGCATCATGCACGCATGCTTGCTAAACACAATGCCAAACGTAGAAGTCCAAGCCCTATGCGATAAAAGCCGACTAATACGTACAATAGCCAAACGCTCCTTCAAAGATGCCACCGTCACAGACTCCCTTGATAAATTTGCCGACTTAAACCTTGACGCCATCTACATGTTAACCCCCATACCAATTCACTATCCACTAATCAAACAAATCTATACCAAAAAACTAGCAAAACACATATTTGTAGAAAAAACCCTCACCTCCAACTATAATCAATCAGCCGAACTCTCAACAATAGCCCAAACCCAAGACAGCATCACTATGGTCGGTTACATGAAACGCTTCAGCACAACATTTAACCAAGCAAAACAACTCTTAGAAGAACAAGCCATAGGCAAACCCGAATCATTTAAAGCCTATGCCTTCTCCTCAGATTTTGCCAACACACCTAAGAGCACTCCGGCCTCAAATGCCCGCGGAGGCGTCATAGAAGACCTCGGCTCCCATATAGCTGACTTAGCCGTATGGTTCTTTGGAGACCTCACAGTCACAGACACAAAAATCAACTCCCAACTCTCACCCACCTCAGAAGATGACCTAAGCTTCAATGTCACCACCAAACAAGGCCTACCTGGACATTTCGATGTCTCTTGGTGTAAACAAAACTATCGCATGCCCGAATTTAATCTATCCATCCAAGGCACAACCGGTAACTTGGACGTTAACGATGATGAAGTAAAATTAACCCTAAAAAATTCACCCCCAAAACACTGGTACCGCCACGACATGAACGATAACGTTGGCTTTCTCCTAGGAGGACCCGAATACTACCGTGAAAACCAATACTTCATACAATCCATCCTTTCAAAAACACCCCCCGAATCGAACTTTAAAAACACCCTAAGCGTTGACTACCTCTTAGAACAGGTAAGGCGACAGAGCAAATGAATCACAACCCTCTACGCCTCATAGTCGGCGACAACCCCTTCCACGGCATTAGCCACCTCTCCCAGCAAAGAGCAAGAGAACGCACCCCCCCACAAACACCCCAAACAACACAACAAGCCGCCCACATAGTCGAGCGCTCAGTCGAAAACGGCGCCAATGGATTTATGTTCAGCGTCGATGAAACCACCTTAGCCATAATACAACAACTACGAAAAAACCACCCAACCTCCAAAACAAACCTATATGCCATTGCACCCTATGCCTACGCCTATGTTCGAAAAGCCACACAAACAGGAGGCGTATCAGGATTAGCGATGAATTTTGCACGAAACATGCTTTTTTCCTCCAACGCCAAAGTCATCACCACAAACCTTGGGGGCCTTGCACAATTCAACCCCTCTGCTCTGCTCAAAACATATACCGCATACGAACTATCACGCATAAAATCCGCTGCAGGCAACGACGCCCACATAGAATCATTTATGCTCCACGAAATCATAACCGACATGGCCTTAGCTCTCAACATGGAATCCCTCTTCAAAGAATACATCACCTTTCTTGAAAACCGCCATATACGCCCCGGTTTTGAAACCCGCAATTTTTCTATCCTCATAGATAAATTTAACCACTGGAACATCGATTTGAGCAAACTAACCCTAACCTCTTCTTTTAACAAAGTCGGTTTCCAAATGTGTCCCTCTAAACGTGAGTGCGAAGAAGCCCTCAAACGTGCCGGTGGCGCCGAAATCATTGCTATGAGCGTCTTGGCTGCAGGATACCTCAAACCCATCGAAGCCGTTGATTATTTAACAAATCTAGAGGGAGTAAGTGGTGCAGTTATAGGCGTCTCAGGAGAGCATCAGGCAGATGAAACCTTTAGGGTTTTTCGTGAATGCTGCTAACCTGATTATCTTTGGTTTAGGAGTTTATTTTTTGATTTGGCTTTTAATTGTCTGGCTCGGAGTGGGCTTACTGTTTTTGGGTGTTCCAGGTATTTATTTCATTTACATGAAGCGTTGCTCAAAGGGAACCTGGGGACTCTGTATGGATAGCGCCTATTTGCCCTCTGTTGCTATTTTTGTTCCGGTTTACAATGAACAAGCAGTCATAGGTTTAAAACTTGAAAATCTCTCCAAAGTGGTTTATCCACGCGATAAAGTCGAAATTATCATAGTTAATGATTCTTCATCAGATAATACTCTAAAAATTATTAATCAATATCTTACAGAACATCCTATATTCAAGATCACCTTATTTGATAGTAACAAACATTTGGGAAAAACGGGTTGTCTAAATCAGGCCCTAAAAACTGTTCAATCAGATATAGTTATAATCTCAGATGCTGATTGTTTTTGGCCAACCGATATACTTCAAAAAGCGCTTTTTTATCTCTCAGATCCAAATGTTGGCGCTATAACTGCCCGGGAGTTGCTTCTAAATCCTGGGGACACTTGGGTGACTTTGACTGAGCAGTTCTATGACAGTACCATACAGTTGATACGAGTAGGTGAATCAAAGGTACATTCAACGCTTTTCTTTCAAGGTGGTTTTGCAGCCTATAAGCGCGGTATGCTAAAAGAATTTAACTCTGCAACCGATGACTCTGGAACAGCACTTGATATAATTCAAAACAACAAACGCACGTTGCTGATTCCTGAAATCGGATTTTTCACTGTTAGTCCTACTGTTTGGCGAGATAAATTTTCTATGAAGATCCGCCGAGCCAATCACCTGCAACAGCTCTGGGCAAGATGCCTTTGGTTAATGTTTCAGGGCAAACTTGTTATGCCTAAACGTATTGCGGTGCCTGAAAGTTTTCTCCATCTCTTCAACCCTTTGCTGTTAGTTATATTAACCCTATTAACTGCAGGGGTTATGATTGTTTATCCTACTATGGCGCTGATTATACCGGGAATTTTTTGTTTGTTGTTGATAGTTAAAAAAACTAGACTGACCGCATTAGAACTTATTCAGAATAATCTTATTTTGCTAGTGGCGCTTAGCACTTTTTTGACAAAGCGTAAATTCAAATTTTGGAAACCTGTCACAGAAACCCGCTCTGTTTTGAGTGCACAAGTACTGCGCGAAAAAAAACTAATCTAAACATCAATCAGATAAATGTAGAAAATAATAACTTATATGATTAATTATTGTTATAAGGCTATACTTCTTTAATTAAACTATTATTTTTGTAGAGGTTCTAAACAAATTAAGGTTGATGGCTACTTTGGATTCGCAGTCTTTTGTGGTTACCGTAGGGATATGTGTAAAAAACAGTGCCGCCATCATCAAAAAAGCCATTGATAGCCTATGTCATCAAACATTTCCAGCTAAAAACACCGAGATAATCGTAGTTGACGGTAAAAGTAAAGACGGCACACTACAGATAATCAAAAACAGTCTCAAAACAGAATTTAGCAGAGTAGAATTTTTCCAAGAAAACAGCGGACTGGGCATTGCTAGACAAATGGTAATCCAAAAAGCCCGCGGTAAATACATCATCTGGCTTGACGCAGATATGATACTTGCATCCAATTATTTAAAAAATCAAGTTGCTTTCATGGAACAAAATCCTCACGTGGGTATTGCCGGTGGAACCTACACACTCCATATCGGTCACGGATTAGCTGCTGACCTTGAAAATATCGCCTATGCGGTAGATTCTATTTTTGGTCGCCCCGGGAGCGCTTCTAAATTTGGTTACCTGCCCGGTGCAGAGGGTGCAATCTATCGCGTAAAAGCGGTTCGTCAAGTCGGAGGATTTGATACCTGCATAAATGGTGCCGCCGAAGACACCGATTTAGCTTACCGCGTCAGAAAAAAAGGCTGGCATCTGGCAATGACCCAAGAAAAATTCACCGAATCTACTCGAGCTTCATGGCAGACCCTTTGGAACCAATACAGTTGGTATGGACGCGGCGGACACTACATATTCCACAAAGATTCCCGATCGGTAAACCTTCTACAAATGTCACCCATGGCCGGATTTGTAGCAGGCATTCTACGCTCTCCTGGAGCCTATCTACTAACCCATAACACTTCTTTTCTTCTACTACCCTTCCACTATGCATACAAACGTATGGCCTGGCTCTACGGCTTCTACAACGCCCATCTAAACGGATATGGACACAACCCAACTAACCCTAAACCCACTGCCCTACAAAAAACGATAACTTTAGACAAAATAGGTGCCCTCAAACAAAAAACAGCACAAACTCCCTACCCCATAATTAATAGCCCCTATGTGCGGCACACTTTTTAGATTATAGAGGGTCAATATGACGCCATTTTTAACTGTGGGCATCTGTGTCCGTAACGGTGAAACCCTGCTCTCAGAGGCGATTGAGAGCGTTCTCCGACAAGAATACCCCAAAGAAAAACTCCAAATTATCTTTGTTGACGATGGCAGTCAAGACAATACCCCAAAAATAATCCGCAAATACACTGCTCTATTGGGCCAAAGAGCAAAAACGTTCAAAACTTCCTGTCAAGGGTTGGGACACGCTCGCAACTATATCGTAAACAATGCAGACGGAGAATACATCCTCTTTGTTGATGCCGATGAAATACTCACCCCAAACTACATAAAAGCCCAAGTTGAGGTCATGCAAAAAAACCCTCAAGTAGGGATAACTGCAGGGGTTTTTAAAATTGTTCCCGGTAATCTCATGTTAAACTTGGAGATCGCACCCCACATCGTTAACCAGAAAAACTTTGGTAAACCCAAAAGTTTCATCTGGAAAACTGATAAACTTGTTGGCACCGGCGGAACAACTTTTCGCACATCTGCAGTGCGTCAAGTGCATGGTTTTGATGAAAACATCAAAGGGGCTGGAGAGGATACGGACTTGATTTTACGGATGCGAAAGGCAGGGTGGCTCCTTGAGCCTAACGCGGCAGAATTGTTTGAGCTACATAGTGGGTTATCTAGACCCTCTGAGCTTTGGCAGAAATATTATTGGTACGGTTATGGGTGTCAAAAAAGTTTCCAGCAGACCTGTGGCGGTTTTTCTTTTCTGCGGATGTCTCCGATGGCGGGGGTGGTTAGTGGAATTTTTTATTTGTTTCCTGCCTATAGATTTTTGCGGCAAAAACAAATGTTTTTGTTACCTCTACATTTTGGCTTTAAACATGTTGCTTGGATGTTTGGTTTTATGTGGGGTCAGCATAAAAATGGTAGCTAAAAACAAAAAGGGATAGTGAGGTAAATATTAATACAGCAAGGTTATGCCCAAAAGAAGACAATCCAGTGCCAATAGAAGTAGCCCTCGACGATACTTTGGGCCGGATTTTCTAATGGGGCGATTGATATTGCTATGGACTTTGGTGGGTATGGTGTTGTTGTTTGACCTATATGTTGGGGTGTTGTTTGTGTTGGATAGGGTGTTGGTGTTTGGGTTATATGATTAAGGGTTATCTGTACAGACGAAGTTGTTTGGGTTGAGTGTGTAGTTGCGGGTTGTGTTGGTTGGGGGTCTGTTAAGACAGGCGTGGGTGATGGTGTTGTGAGTGCCGGGTTGGTTGTCTGGGACAGTGTGGGGTTGTCTGTTGGGTGCAGAGTTGGTTGGGTCGTTTGAATTGTTTTTGTTGGTGCTTTATAGGAGTCAATGTATGCTTTGCCCATGGCGTTTGCTGCATAGTTTCGAGTAAGCATTGTTTCTCCAGCATAAATTGGTCCTAAGCCTGTATCACTTAGCCAATAGTACGCGCCTGCGCCAATACCCAAATCGTATTGTACTCTAAGTAGAGTGCTCCACCATGTGACATCTCTTTGACTGTTACTTGATCTTGCCAAACAAGAGCCTTCTTCATTGATAACTAAGGGTGCAACGACACCCATCGTTTTAACTGCATCTTGCAGTTGTGACTTTAAATTGTCATAGTCAGTTCGCCAATATTGGGTCAAATCCGTGGGTGCATAATAGTAGAGATGTGTTGTGTAAACAATATTGACTGCATTAGGTATTGCGGCTGCGATTTGTTTAATCCAGCTCAGATCATTGCCCCAAGCGTTTGGATGCCAACCCATATGCCACTGCATCATAATCAGGTTGGATGCACCTGTTGATCTAATGGCACTATACATCGTTTGGAGATACTGCATATATCCCGTGGGGATAGCATCGTTGTCAATCCCCAGATTTGGTTCATTCCAAGCTTCAAAGATTACATTATCATATCCCTTGTATGTATTAGCCATGTCAGACCAAAACCATCGCCAAAACCCTAACTCATTACCGCCATAACCTGCATCAGATAGAAATCGCCGTGCAGGTTCATCCCATCCCTCCATGGGCAAACCCTGCCAGCCATATCCTTGACTCGCATAAGGATCGCCACCAAAACTGCTTGCTGAGGGCGTGAGCATGTAGGGTACGATATTAACATATATGCCATATTTGGCTGCTGTTTGAATTAGTGTATGAAGATATGTCTTGGTGTTGATGGGGGTTGTTTGGGCACCATAACTGGCGGGGTCTTCTTGTGAGGGTGCGATGTTGTTTCGGTAGTACCAGCTGGGGTAGATGAAGACGCGTATGTAGTTTATGTGCCATTGGTCTCTCATGTTGGCAAAGGTTTGTTCCATGGTTGGTGTGGGGTTAGTATTCCACTGATTACTCCAACTATCTGATGCAGTATTGCCCCAAAGGATAAGATTTGGCACAAACCCCGCAAGGCCCATACCACGCAGATACACAACATTGCCTTCACTATCAACAATATAGGTACCTGAGGTGTGTAGCGCCGGAGTGACCGATGAGGCACTATCCTGAGCGCAGGTTGGAGAAAACACTGAAACCATGCTTAGGGCAAGCAAAGTAACGATGAAAAGCGATGCAACCCTTCGGTAGTTTTTGAGATTTAACGGATGCCCTGTTTGCGATAAACTGTGTGTGTTCATTTATTTCTCTCTCTCTTTGTTCCCGATTTTGTGAACCTACTGCCTCGATTATTTTTATAGGCTTTTGCAAAATGTACTTCACATGTTTGCAAGATTCAGTTAACATACCAATGCATGTGCTAACCCTACCATCAAACAATATTTACGTCCAAACAACAAAAAACCGATAATATTTCAACTTCTTAGGCGAATAAGCATGGCAAACAAAATCGGCGTCTTTTGCCCCACTCTAAACGTTTATGGCGGCGGAGAATATGTTGCAATAGCTATCGCCAACACCCTTGCAAAAAATAACCACCCCGTAATCCTATTTACAAACAACAAAATCAACCCCCAAGCCATCAAAAACTACTTCGGCGAAACCCTCCACCCAAACATAGAAACTCTCCCCCAACCCACCCCCTTCACACCCCGAAACATAGCCCACTTCTACCAAACTATAATCCACTCCTACATCGCAAAATCCAAATGTCACACACTCATCGACGCCTTCTCCAACTGCGTCTATCCCTGGACAGAAGTCACCTACATCCACTTCCCCCACCTCAACAAACAAACCTTCAACAAATCATTTCCCTACCTAAACAACCCCCGCATCAACCAAGCCGGCACCCTACCGCAAGTACTTCTAGAAAAAAAACTAGTGAACTACAAAAAACACCTAGTTTTAGCCAACAGCCACTACACTGCCAATGAAATCCAAGCCTACTCAGGAAAATCAGCAGAAGTCCTCTATCCCCCCTTCTCATCAAGCCTCATAGACCTAAGTCAAGATACTGCTAAACCCCAAAAAGATAATCTTGTTGTTACAGTCTCACGGCTAGACGCTAATAAACAATTAGAACGGATTCCGCAGATTGCCGCACAAACCCATTCAAGTATACAATTTGTTATAATCGGTCGGTTATGCAGTCCCACTACGCTTGCTTTTTTGCATGCGTTAACTAAAAAGTTGGGTGTAGATAAGCGGGTTCATTTTTATCCCGATGCTTCCGTGGAGCAAAAAATAGACTTGCTACGAAAAGCTAAAATTTATTTGCACACAATGACCGGTGAACATTTTGGTATATCTATTGTAGAAGCTATGGTTTTGGGTTGTTTGCCGATTGTTCATGATTCGGGTGGAGTGCGGGAGTTTGTTTCGGCGCAGTATCGTTATCAAACTTCTAAGGAGGCGGCTTCTAAGATTAGCCAGGTGTTGGCTTGTTGGTCAAATAATCAGGCTGAAAAAGTTAGAGCGCTTAGTGAACAGTTTTCACTTTCTAATTTTTCAATACGGTTCATGGAGCTCTATATGCGCTATTATGATTAGACTATGCTGAGTTTGAGGTGCTCTTTTTGCGTGTATGTCATGTTTGGGAACGGTTTTGGCCAATAGAAATAGGTGGTTTGGAGCGCTACATTTTGTGGCTTACCAGCTATCTTGCTAAGAAACAAGCTATCGAGTTCTCGCTTATAACGGGCCGGACAAAATTTTTGTTGGTAACAAAAAATATTAAAAAATATGAGAACGTGGGATTTCTTGAGGTTTATCGGCTCGGACCCAACCCGGTGGATGTTTTGAATGGGGCCTGTATTTATTTTTTAGGGTCTACTCCACGGATTGTGGAAAAAATAAAGTTCGCCGGGCTCTATCAGGAGGCTTTGAAATGGCGGGGGGCTAAATCTAGTGATGTATTTCACATACATGGTATTTGGCGTGATCTTGAATACATCAATCTGGGTATTTATTTGAGTCGACATTACCACAAACCCTTGGTTGTTACCCTACATGGCGGGTTTGTAGGGAGTCCTTCTCAGGGGGGCATGCCCCTTGAGTCACCCCAAGTTAGAGCCATACTAGAAGATGATGTTGCAGCCATAACTACCTACTCCCATGAGGTGCTAAGTACGCTTGAGCGGATGGGACTGGGCGATAAGAGTTATCTGGTTACTAATTTTGTAGATCCGCCTTTTTTTAAAAAACCCTTGGGCGATAAATCACATGCGACCACAGTTATTTATGTTGGCCGGCTTGAACCGGTGCAGACGCCTGAGTTGGTGCTTTTGGCTTTTAAAAAAGTCATTGAACAGGTGCCCGATGCTAAGCTTGTTATCGTTGGATATGGAACGCTTTTTGAGCCCCTTAGATTGATGATAAAAGAGCTAAATATTGAAGGATCGGTTACTATGGCCGGTCGGCAGACTGATGTTCGGCCTTTTTTGTGGGACAGTGATATTTTTGTGGCGACAAATTTTGGTTACATCGCTACCCTTGAAGCGTGGTCTGCGGGGCTTGCAGTTATTGCACCTAATTTTGGCATACTCAAAGAAACCGTTGCGCATGAAAAAAATGGTTTGCTTTTTGAACCTGATCAGGTTGATGATTTAGCGTGGGCTCTTTTACGGTTAATAGCGGACCGGTCTTTGCGGGAAACGCTTGCGTTAAATGGTGCTAAAATGGTCCAGAATTATGATATCCGTACAGTGGCACCTAAAATGTCTTCGATTTATCGTTTAGTGATCAAAAACTGATTTGAGGCAAAAATATGGGTTTTTCTACCAAGTTATCTGTTTCCAAGTATTTTTTAGCCCTAGTTGTGGCTTTTCAGGTTATTCTTTATGCATCTATGTATTTGGATCTTTTGGTTGTACGCGTAGTTATAGGCGCTGTGTATTTGCTCTTCATACCTGGTATGGTTATCCTCAAACTTTTGAAACTGGAGCGTTTGGGGTCTTTTGAGGTAATTGTCTATGCGGTAGGATTTAGTGTTGTTTTTCTTATGCTTGCCGGGTTGATAATTAATCAATTCGGCTATATTGTAGGCCTTAGTTTTCCCTTAGCGGTTTTGCCGCTTTCGTTGTTTGTAAACACCTTGGTTCTTCTGGGGGCTGTTGTTGTACAGGTTATGAATCGTAAACGTACTGGGGTCTTTGAGTCTGAAGAGGTGTTTGTGAATCGTTCAGTTCTGCCCTTGGTTTTGCTTCCTGTTTTGAGTATAATTGGTGCCTATTTCGTAAATACCACCGGTAATAACCTTATTTTAATGGGGATGATTTTAGCCATAGCGGCCATATTTATTTTTAGTGTCTTTAGTAAAGGTGTAAAATCGCGTTCATTTTATGTGTTTGCTGTTGCCATGATTGCATTGGCTCTTTTGATGCATGTGTCTTTAATCTCTGGATACATTTTGCCCTATGGGGGGGATTCTCCTGTGGAGCTCTATGTTTTTAGAGGAACTGAGCTCAATTCTCATTGGAACCCCATTTTTATGATGCCTGAAGATGAAATCTATGGCCGTTATAATGCTATGTTAAGTATAACGGTGCTTCCCACAATCTACTCCAATATGTTAGGGTTAGATCCCACTTGGGTATTCAAACTGATATATCCTCTCATATTTACATTAGTTCCCGTTGGTTTGTATTTGCTTTGGCAGCCCTATGTTGGCAAAAAGTTAGGGTTCATCGCAGCGTTTCTGTTTATGGCTCAATCAACTTTTTTTACCGAGATGCTAGCGTTAAATCGACAGATGATAGCTGAGTTATTTTTTGTTTTGTTGTTGTTAGTGATTTTAAATAAGAAATTGCCTGCCGCTAGTAAATTTGTTACGTTTGCACTGTTTAGTTTTGGTTTAATCTTTTCCCATTATGCTTTAGCTGAGATTTTTCTTTTTCTCATTGTTTCTGCTTGGGTTATTTCTGCGCTCTATATGCGTCGTCCCGGTTTTAATCTGCAACTGAGTTTTGTGGTGTTCTTTTTTGTCGCTATGTTTCTTTGGTATATCTATGTTTCTGATGGGGTGGTTTTTAATAGTTTTATGTCTTTTGCAAGTAATATTGGTGCACAGTTTGGGGATTTCTTTAACCCTGCCTCTAGGGGACAAGCTGTTCTTACCGGTCTTGGTTTAGCGAGTTCACCTTCGCCTCTAAATACCCTTAGCCGAGGGTTTGCTTATTTAACAGAGTTTTTTATAGTGCTGGGTTGTTTTGCGCTAATTCGAAAGAAAACGCCTTTTCGGTTTGCAGGGGACTATACAGTGTTTAGCGTGTTAGCGGTTGTTTTTTTGGTGCTTCTAACACTTGTTCCCGGGTTAGCCGATGCGCTCTCAATGACCCGGTTCTATCACATACTTTTGATGGTTCTTGCACCGTTTTGTGCGGTGGGTATGTGGTTAATGTCTCAGTATGTCTTTAGGTATAGGCGGGAACTATTTTTTTCTTTGTTGGTTGTTGCGGTTTTGGTTCCCTATTTTCTGTTCCAAACCAATTTTGCCTATGAAGCTACAGGCGGTGAAAGTTGGTCGGTTCCCCTTAGTAGTTATCGGATGTCGCCAATAATTCTTTATGGTTATGTTGGATTTATTGACCCGATGAGCGTGCATGGGGCAACTTGGGTTTCAACTAATGTGCCCTATAAATATAATATATATGGTGATAATGCCCTCTACACGTCTTTAACGGCTTACGGCTTGATTTATCGGGGTTATGTTAAGGAACTTACGGCAACCTCAGAGCTATATGGGGGGCAGTTTGCTTATCTGAGCTATATTACCGTTAACTATGAGCTTGCGACATCTAATGGTACTATACCGCGGGTGCTCAACCAAACTGATGTTGTGTATTCCAATGGCGGCAGTGAGGTTTATTTCGTACCCCTGCCTTAGCTTCTTGGTTTGTTTTTAATCCCTGATAACCCTGATTTGTTAACTGTTATTTATCCTGCAAGGTAGGTTCGATGAATAATTACCGAAAAAATACTGCTCAGTCCTATTGGGTTTCTGTGGTTATCCCCACTTACAAAAGAGCGGATCTTTTGCCCTATTTGCTTGCTGCTCTAAACCGACAAACCTACCGGGCCTTTGATGTAGTGTTTGTTGTGAAACCCTCTGGTGATGACACTGATATGCTTCTCAGAGAAGCTTCTCACACTCTTAACATAACCATAGTTTTCCAAACCCGGGGATATATTGTAGATGCATATTTTCTTGGCGTCAAATACACTACTGGTGATATTGTTGTTTTTCTTGATGATGATGCTCTTCCAGCGGATAACTGGTTAGAGGAAATTGTGAAAATTTTTCAAACCACAAAAGCTGATGGCATCACAGCAGATTCTTTTCCGGTTTTGATAAAAAATTGTGCTCTTGAAATAATTCCTGAATCCGAGGTGCCGGTGGCTTTTTCATCTTTTGATTTTGCTTTTTTTGGTAGTCCTCTAAGAGGTCTTGAGAATTTTAAAAACAGTATATCTACTACTGGTTTAGTGTATGAACGGGGTAACAATGTATATTGGCGCAAGCATGGTGCGGTGAAGGCTTTGTTGCGTGGGCCCTCTATGGCTGTTTGGGGTGATGTTTTACGGAAAGTTAACTTGCCTGGTGAGTGGCTTTTGGGTTGTGCTTGGGAGATGGTTCTTGGATGGCGGTTGTGGCGTGTTGGGGCTGAGTTGATTTATGCTCCGCAAGTAAAGGTCTATCATATTGTGCATGGTCGAACTTGTAGTCGTGATTATCTTAATCCCCGTGCTGATCTTCTCTGGGCTGTTGAGGCGGAATTATTGTTTTATAGGCTCTATGGTGCAGAGCCCCAATTGTCTATAGTACGTAAAATTGAATCTGATTTGTTTCGTATTTTGCATAGTTTAAAGCATATGCGTTCAAATGTGCCCTATCAGCAGCATAAAATTGTTGGTATCCTTATAGGGAACATTATTGGTGTAAAATGGTTGATTCACAAAGCGCTAAATACGTCTTATTCTCCGCTTCCGGATTTGATGAAACTGCGAAAATCTAAACCCGAGTCTAATTCCCATAATTCGTTGTCTGGTTAACTAATTGGTTATTGTTTTATTGATGTTTGTTTGTTGATGGTTGTATTTTGGGTTAGGGGTGGTTGTCGTGTTTAGTTGGAGTTGTTTTATGGTTTGGGGTGTTTTTGGGTTTGTTTTGTGTATTTTTGTGGTTAGTTGTTGAGGGGTGGTGTTGATTTGGGGTTGGTTTGTTTTTGGGGTTTGTAGGTGGCGGGTATCTATTTTGAGTGATGCGTTTTTTAAATTATTTTGTTATATGTGGATGTGTTTTTAAGGTTGTTTTTGGTTGTGTTGTTCATGTTTAACTCAATTTATGTGGCTTGAATCGCTGATTTTAGGTGCGCAAATCTCGGTAGTGTGCTAACATGGGATAGTTTTTTACCGGTCAGGTGCTTTATGTACTATCCATGAATTAAAGGTGACCTTTATCTTTAGGGCTTGAGGACTTTGCCAATCGTATATGGAGTCAATACGAATTTGATTCTGTGCCAAATTAACTATTCTAAATTGGTACACTACCCACTCCTATTTTACGCAATCAATGCGGCCGCAATCAAAGTCTAACTGCAATACATTTGAACACAAAACCATAAAAAAATAACTACTAATTACCTTATATCTAATACAAACAAAAAACAACCCTTATTTATGTTGCAAACACACCCTTAACCCTCAAATATTAATCTAAAACAACTGCCTGAAAAATTACCCCACAAAATCAATCCAACCAAACATACAAAAACAACCAACCCCCAAAATATAACCCATTTTCAAAACCAAACACCTACCTACCCAACAACAAAAACCCGCCCTGACAGCCAATGCCTGCTAGCCTCATACATCAACATTCTGCCTCGAAAACAAAATTTTGGAGAACTAACTTTGCAATCTCAAAACCAACCCCTAGCATCTATAATAATACTCAACTATAACGGCAAAAACTATCTCAACAACTGCATAACCTCAGTTCTCAAAACCAAATACCCCAACTACGAAATCATCTTAGTCGACAACGCATCAACCGATAACAGCCTCCAAATCGCAGAACAACACTTTAACCACACCCCCCACCTCAAAATCATCCGCAACCCTACCAACCAAGGCTTTAGCGGCGGTAACAACACCGGCTACACCCATTGTCACGGCAAATACATTGTCTTTCTCAACAACGACACCACTGTTGAACCCAACTGGCTAACCCACCTAGTAGAAACTATGCAAAACGACCCCACAATCGGCTTAGCTCAAAGCAAAATTCTAATGATGGAAAACAACAAAATCCAAATCGGCGGATGGATTTTTAGCGACTATCTAGTACGCAAACACTCCATAGCACAAAACCAAAGCAACCAACTAAACCTCAAACCCTGCTTTGAGGTCTCTGTTGCCTCAGGAGCTAGCCTAATTATCCGCCGGTCACTTATTGAAAAATATGGTCTCTTTGAAGCAAAAATCCCCTTCTTCTACGACGACACCCTACTCGCAGTTAAAACCTGGCTAGCCGGTAAACGTGTCGTCACTATCACAAACTCCCAAGTTCACCACATACTGGGAGCCACCAGCACATGGAATCTAGAAAAAACCACTTTTAACTTACTTAGAGCCAAAATCTGTTTACTCTTTGATATATACTACTGTCCCCATGAACTATTATCTGCTGTTTTTATCAATGGTATGCACACTTTATTTAATACCTTACATGCCCTAAAGAACAAACAGCTGCCAATAGTTTATGCCAATATATGTGGATTTGCCTGGATGCTTGGTAACTTGAGGTTTCTGTGGCAAAACCGATACAGGCGATGGCACAAAACCAACGTTTCCCCCCAAGAACTCAAAAAAAAACTTGTGCGAATACATCTACCCTTCGCATTATACCTTTTACCCACCCAACTTGGTGAAGACACCTTTAGAGCCGCAGTAGCAAACTATGAACGCAAAATTTTAGAATAACCCTGGAGGTATGGTATGTTAATTGAATCTAGCACAATTTTGGATAAATGTGGTATAGTAAATTTTCCTAAAGTCACTGATTATCGGGGTAATCTCTCATTTATAGAGGAAAACCTACAAATTCCTTTCCAAATTAAACGTGTTTACTACCTATATGACGTGCCAAGTGGCGCTAGCCGCGGTGGGCATGCACACAAAGAACTCCACCAGGTTATTATCGCCCTAAGCGGCAGCTTTGATGTCCTCTTAGACGATGGCACCAACAAACGCACCTTTTTTCTTAACCGGCCCCACTATGGCCTCTACATTCCTCCTGGCATATGGCGGGAACTTGAAAATTTTTCCTCCAACTCTGTTGCTCTCTCTCTTGTCTCTCAAATTTATGATGAATCTGACTATCTGCGCGACTATGATGCATTTAAGCGATGGATTACAAATGATTGGACCCAAAGAAAAACTCTTAATTATCGGTGATGGCGAAACAGCTCAACTTGCCTGCACCTACTTTCGCCAAATGGGCGTTTTAGTGGCTGGGTTTAGCGTTGAGCGGGCCTACCTACAAACCAAAACCCTTCTGGGCTTACCGGTGGTTGCTCTCGAAGAAGCCCAACACACCTTTAACCCCCAAAATTATCGCGCATTTGTTGCCATATCCTACACTCAGCTAAATCACTTGCGAAGCAGACTTGTAGTTGCCACCAAAAACAAAGGCTACCAACTTGCCACCTATCTAAGCCCTCAGGCCTCTATAGACCCCGAAGTAGAAATCGGCGAAAACTGTTTCATTCTCGAAAACACCACTATTCAACGAGGTGCAAAAATCGGTTCAAATGTCACAATCTGGGCCGGAAGCATAATTGGACATCGCACAACAATTGCCCCTAATTGCTTTCTTGCCATCGGGGTGGCCGTTTCAGGATTTTGTCACATAGGCGAAAACAGTTTCTTGGGTGTCAACTGTTGTCTTTCTGATGGGGTGCATATTGGACAAAACTGTATAATCGGCGCTGGCTCAGTTGTCCTAAAAGACGTTTCTGAGGGCAAAGTCTATGCCGGTAATCCTGCCAAGCCACTGCAAACCACAACACATAACTATATCTCTGGAGCAAAAACCATTTGACCCAAAAAGAAAACCCCAATGCTCTAACCCTTCTTAGATATCAAACCCAAAACAAAGCAACCTGGGACAATTTTGTTTCCACCTCCAAAAATGGAAGCTTTTTATTTTTTAGAGACTACTTAGAATACCATTCGCATCGCTTCAATGATTATTCCCTAATGTTTTATAGCGGCAACAAACTCTTGGCTTTGTTGCCCGCCAATATTGATGGCTCCACCCTTAGTAGTCATGGGGGATTAACCTTTGGTGGCGTAATCTCTGGGTCTGGGATGAATACCTCGCTTATGCTCCAGGTTTTTTACTCGCTAACTAATCATTGTCGTCAGCAGGGTCTGGCTGAAATAGTCTACAAACCTGTGCCCTACATCTACCACTCTATCCCCTCTGATGAGGACCTTTATGCTCTTTTTAGCTACAAGGCATATTTGTTTGCACGTAATGTTTCCTCTGCTATCTATTTGCCAAATGCCCCAAGTTTTGATGGTAACCGTAAAGACAACCTTAAAAAAGCTATAAAACATGGCGTGGTTGTACGTGAATCAGATGATTTTAACTCTTTTATGCGCATTGAAGAGGAAGTGCTTATTGAACGGCACGGGGTTAAACCTGTGCATTCTGTTAATGAAATAAAACTCTTAGCCAGCCGATTTCCCGATAACATCAAATTGTTTGCCTCCTTTAGTGTTGATGGCGTTATGCTTGCAGGCGTTATAATTTATGAAAGCCGTAATGTGGCACATATGCAATATGCTGCTAATTCTGGGGCTGGCTGGAATATTGGTGCGCAAGACATAATCGAGCATTACCTCATAAAAGAGCACTACAAAGATAAACGATATTTTGACTTTGGAATCTCTACTGAGAAGCAGGGAACCCTACTAAACGTGGGTTTGATTAAGCGTAAAGAAAACTTTGGCGCAAGCGCTGTTGTGTATGACACCTACAAGCTTCCACTATAATTGCCTGAATTATTTGATTAATTTTTAAGGTGTTTGCCTATATGAATTCTCAGATTGCACAAAATCATCAGCTGTTTAAAAAAACCGTGAAAAAAGCCATCTGTGCTCTTGATAGAGATGATTTAATTGCCGCTGTAACTTGGGCTAAGATAGCTGCCCATTTTGCGTCTATCCGACATCCTGGTATCTATGCAAACCCCGACTTAGAGAACCTGCTACTCGAAGTCGCCCACCGCATAGACCAAAACCCCCCCGATGTTAGCGGAGCTTTTTATCTAAAAGCCAAGCCTCGAAACCTTGGAAAAATGCGGTTTCTTCATGTAATCACTGAGAGCTATGACACAGGGGGGCATTCCCCGTTTGTTTCCCGATGGATAGAAAACACCCTTGAGAACTCTGTGCACAGTATTATAACAACTGCACAAAACAGCACATTACCCCTGATTCTACAAAACGCGGTGGATAAATCCGGCGGTTGGTACTGCTCACTTATCGAGTTGTCCCCTAATTTGATGGAACAAGCCTTACTGTTACGCTTGCTATCTCGAAACTGGGCTGATGCTATTGTGCTCTTTGTTCATCCCTTTGATCCTCTCCCACTGGTCGCTTTTGGTATCCAAGGGGGACCCCCAATAATTTTATGCAACCATGCTGATCATGTGTTTTGGCTGGGAAGTGCTATAGCCGATGTTACTGTGGACTACCATTGTTCTGCTACAAAAATAGCGATAAACCGTCGCGGCATAAGAGCCGCAAAACTTTTACCCATACCTCTCCCAAAGCCTTGCTCTGTTTCTTATAGTCTTGAGTTAAGAGCTCAGTTGGGGTTTGATGCTAAGGATGTTGTTTTGCTTACAGTCGGGCGGGCCGAAAAGTTTTATCCGTTTGGGGGGTATGATTTTCTTAATGTTATGGTTGGTTTTCTAAAGGAGCATCCTGCGGTGAAGTTGATTGCTACCGGGCCTCGGTGTGAGGGCCGTTGGGCAAAGGCGTCGGTTATGGTGGAGGGGCGGGTTCAGGCTTTGGGCCCTGTGGAGCGGCAGGTGCTTGAGAATTATTATAGGGTGGCAGATGTATATGTGGCGGGTTTTCCCTGTGGCAGTGGAACGGCGTTGTTGGAGGCGGTGATGCATAATCTGCCTATTGTTGGTCTACATTTAGGTGAGCTTCCACATTTGAGTCTTGAAGATGATGTGGGGTTTAATGAGTTAAGAGTTCATCAGGCTTCACTTGCGGATTTTTTGCAGTCTTTGGAGTTTGCGGTTCTAAATTGTCGTTCCAGTCAGCAAAGGGCCCAGGTAGAGGCGATTAGGCGAAATGTTGAACGTGAACACTGTGCGCCTGGCTGGAATGGTTATCTTGATGCGGTGTTGCAAGCGTTGCCCTCTCAGCATTCTGTGTATGCGCCTCAAATTTTAAATCACGAAACTGATTACACCGATGTTTATTGGGAAGCTCAAAGCGCGCAGATGCTATCAAATGAGTTGCCCCAGCATTCCCTTAATCGGCTGGTGCGTACCTATGGGCGCTATCTTTCCAAACCTGAGATTCTTGGCGCCCAAGCTGAAAATTTACGTTTAGCTTTCTTAAATATGAATAATTTCCAAAAAACCAAACAATTTATTCTGGATTTAAAAGCATTTGCTTGCTGCATTTTTTCTAATCAAAACAACAATTAATTGCCTGAAGAGATGATTTATATGAGTCTTGTAAGTTTAACAAAAATTTCTCTCAACACCCAACAACCTCTAAAACACGCAATCGCACAATCATTAAACCTAATTAACTATACCTTTGATAAAACAATACACAACATAGTGATTAAACCCAACCTATGCTACTACTGGGATGCTACCACCGGACAAACAACTTCCCCCTATTTCGTAAGCGCCCTCATTGATCTACTACGCGAACAAATCCACCCAGACATCGACATCGCCATCATAGAATCCGATGCATCCGCAATGCGATGCAAATACGCCTTTAAAATGCTAGGATACACAAAACTCGCCCAAGAAAAACAAGTACGCCTAATCAACCTCACAGAAGACAAAACCTCAAACACCACTGTTAGCTGCAACGGCAACAACTATGAATTTATGATACCCCAAACCATAAAAGAAGCCCAACTCAAAATCAACATTGCACACATAAAATACACCATAAACCCCATCAAACTCACATGTGCACTCAAAAACATCTTTGGATGCAACCCCATTCAAAAAAAATTCAAATACCACTCAGACCTTGGCAACGTCATAGTAGCCCTAAACAAAGCCATGCCCTTTGACCTTGCAATAATCGATAACAACATCGCCGCAGGCATTCAACCCCGCAGAATGGGCCTAGTTATGGCAAGCCAAGACCCCGTCGCACTAGATGCTGCCGCTGCCAAAATCGCTTGGCTCACACCCTCAAAAATCCCCTACCTCAAAACAGCAGAACAAGAAGGCATAGGAAAACGTTCCTACATCATCTGCGGCGAATCCCTTGAAACCTTTAGAGCAATTTACCCCAAACCCACCTTTAACACAAAAATTAGAGGCCACCTCAAAAAAACACTACTAACCGTTGGACTAGGAAAACGCATGGGACTGGAGTGAACCATATGGAAAACAACAAATTACAACTTGGACTTATCGGCGCTGGCGGCGTTGGCCAATTGCATCTAAAACACGGATTAATGCTAAAAAACGCCCAAATCACTGCCGTTGCAGACACTGCCAAACCCGTCTTGGAGCGGGCAAAAACCCAAGGTATAAAAAACCTCTACCCCACCTACACCGAACTACTCAAAAACCCAAAAATTGACGCAGTCATAATAGCCCTGCCCACACATCTACACCACACCTGCGCCCTCCAAGCTGCAGAAGCAGGTAAAGATATCCTTCTTGAAAAACCCATAACCCTTACCATCAAAGAAGCAAATGACGTCATCCTGGCCGCTCAGCGCAATTCCATAAAACTCATGCTGGGCTACCCCATGCGTTTTAACAAACACTTTCTCAAACTCAAAACAGACCTAGCAGATGGCTTGATTGGCGATGTCGAAAACGTCCATGCAACCTATGTATGTGCCGGCCCCTTTGTTCACCGTGATGATGGACACTCGCCTGCACCTGTCCCTGATTGGTGGTTCAATACACAACTAAGCGGTGGTGGAGCACTCACCGATTTGGGCTGTCACATAATCAACCTATTACGCATGCTATTTGGCGAAATAGTTGACATCAAAGCCCAATTCGGCTACCGATATAGTATGGACTTTGAAGACTCAGCTATGTGCCTTGCACGCTTTACCTCAGGCACCCTAGCAGCTATCAATGTGGGTTGGTATGCACAACAATACCTTCTACGACTCGATGTTTTAGGAAGCGTCCAACACACCTCAATTGGTCATATGCCCCCCAAAACCCTCTCTGCCGCCTATCAAATGTTTACCCAAGGCATTTCCGAATTCAACAAACCCCACTTTGACGAACTCCAATACTTTGTAAACTGTCTCCACACAGACCAAGAACCCTCACCCACCGGATTAGATGGCCTAAAAGACTTAGAGGTTATAGTCAAAGCTTACGAAAACAAAATAACCCTCTAGTACACTGTTTTGGCTGATGTAACATGGCTAAAGCTATAGAAATGGGTAAAACATCAGCAGTCGGCAGTTTCCATTTACTATTAGGCGTCGCAGGGTCAACAATTATTATGGCTATAGGCACCATTGTTTTAGGGATGCTTCTTCCCGCTGAGGGTGTTGGACTCTATGGCATGGCCATGATTCCTGCCTCTATTATCAACTTTTTTAGAGACTGGGGTATTAACACTGCAATTACTAAACAAATTGCGGCCCTACGAGAAACTAACAAACATGCAGAAATTCATGACGTTATCGTATCCGGCGTCATTTTTGAGATAATAAGCGGCATTGTACTGTCTCTGGTTTGCTTTACCCTCGCTTGGCCCATAGCTCACATTATTAGCCCCCAAAACGCAGAAGCCCTCTCTATTTACATCAGCATTATGTCTCTTTCAATATTTGCCGGCGCTATTGCAGCAGCCGCAGGCGGCGTCTTTGTCGGCTACGAACGCATGAAACTCAACAGCTTCACACAAATCAGCCAAGCTATCATCAAAACAGCCCTTGGACCCCTACTTATCATAATAGGCTTTGGAGTTTTAGGTGCTGTAATCGCTGCTATGGTCTCTATACTTGCAGGCGGCACCATTGCTATACTGCTAACTTTCTATGTCTTATTTAGACCCCTGCGCAAATACAAAACCGGCAAATGCGACATAAAACAAACCCTAAAACCTATGCTAAAATACGGTCTGCCCCTAACAGCCTCAACCATTGCAACAGGCGTTCTCCCCCAAGTTTTCTCTTTTGTCATGGCCGTTTATGCCGGTACCTGGATGATGGGCAACTATTTTACTGCCGCAAACTTTTCGGTCCTGCTTACTTTTGTTTCTATACCAATTTCAACGGCTCTGTTCCCAGTTTTCGCAAAACTTCAACCCCAAAAAGAACCTCAACTTTTAAAAACCGTATTTGCCTTCTCAGTAAAATACACTGCTCTCCTTCTTGTTCCCGCAACCCTGATATTAATCACACTTGCCACCCCCATAGTTCACACTCTTTTTCCATTAGACGGTATTTTTCAAGCCCTTTTTATCGCTGGAGCCCAACCCAAATTTCCTTTTGCTCCTCTCTTTTTAGCCCTCTCTGTAGGCGTTAATCTGTTTGTCCTCTGTGGTAATGTCAGTTTAGGAACCTTCCAAATGGGTATTGGTGAAACAACCCAAATACTAAAACAAAGTGTTCTATCACTAGTAACCGGATTACCCCTAGCTTACTTCTTGGTGGCCTATGCCTCTTCACTGGGCGGTTCTGATGTTCAATTATCCGCAACTTATGCAGTTATAGGCGGCTTAGCCGGTTCTCTTATAGCAAGCATGCCTGGCATGATTTGGGGTCTAATTTGGAGCTGGAAAAAATATCATGTAAAAGCAGATTTTAGGGTTTCTGGAAAAATTTTTGCCTCCGCATTACTTGCATCGCTTGCATCATTTGTGGTTATTAACCTCTTGAACCTGCCCTATGTAATAATATTAATTATAGGAGCAGCAATATTTGTCGCAGTTTATCTAACCGCGGCACCTCTTTTTGGCGCAATTAATCGTATGGATATTGAAAATCTACGGGCCATGTTCTCAGGATTAGGTATTGTTTCCCGCCTTATCACAATGATTTTGAGTGCTATGAGTAAATTATGTCATGGCTCAACTGAACCCCAAAATTCGATTAACCTGAGCTCCTCGGCGCTTGACAGCCAGAAACCTTAAAACCAGCCGCTGAGTACTAATTTTTGAACATCGTTCTTATTTTACGGTGGTTTATTTTTGAAGTCAATTAAACAAAATCCAACCCTAATTATCACCTGTGCCTTTTTGCTCACCGGAGGATTTTTGCTAGTATTCTCATTTTTTTCCGCACTACAAACTGTTGCCTTTGTTGGGTTAGGCCTAACATTTTGGGGCGTTATTTTTTCTTTTGCACAAAGCAAAACCTATGTTGAAGGGGACCTCCTTGACAGTAGTGCGCAAGCAACTTATTCCACCATTGATCGAATGATTATGGACCTAAAATATAACGGCCAAGGCTACTACATCCCCGCTTATCCCCGAGATGCTGCACTACCCGAATACCTAAAGAATTTACGTGATCCCGTAGTTTTCATATCTGAAACGTTTGACGGCAATCCTTCCCTTGAGGAACTAGCCCAGGGTAAATTCATCTCTACTCAAACCCGTGGCGTTTTTGTAACAGCTCCTGGTGCAGGTGTCATGACCCAAATTGAGCGCCAGCTACATCTTGATCTTAGTAAAGTTCCTCTTGAAGACTTAATGGATGTACTGCCAAAAATACTCACCGAAAACCTCAATTTAGCTAAATCTGCAAACATGATCCTAACCTCAAGGGGCGTTGAATTTAGTGCCACTGGTATTCTCTATGAAAGCCTATATAACTCTGAAACCACCCCCAAAAGCCTTAGTTTGCTGGGTTGTCCTGTTGTCAGTGCTGTAGCTTGTGCACTTGCGAAAGCCTCTGGAAAAACCGTGGTTATCTCGGAACAAAAAATCCTGCCAAATCATAGTGTATTTGTGAACTATACTTTTATTGGGAGACAAAAAAATGAATTTTCCTCTAGCGATTCCCGAGATTAGTCTTTGGCTTGCGGTAACCGCTATTATTTTGCTGATTACCTCTGAGGCTATCCCTTCTGTGTTTGCCGCTAAAATTCCTCTTAATCGGTTTTTATTGCGTATACTTGCCATAGGTTGCGGTTTAGGTTTTATGTTTACTGTGATTATGCGTTTTGCCGGTTTAGCATAGCTTTTGAGTTTTTATTTTTTTATGTTATGTATTAAGTTTGAATTATCAAAAATTAAGACAAATATATTTTTTTAACCTATGCACAAAACCTGAGATGTGAAAAGAATTCGACCTAAAAGACTCCGAAATTTTTCTTCCCAAAATAATTGTTTATGATGAAAATCTATTTTAAATAAACGGTTTTCTTGGAAAATTATATCAAAAATAATTTATAATAAAAAACTGAAAAATCCACATAGCTTTGTGTCTGTCAGTTTTTCTGCAACTTTTGTTGTATCTG
This sequence comes from Nitrososphaerota archaeon, assembly GCA_031274765.1. Classification (GTDB taxonomy): domain Archaea; phylum Thermoproteota; class Bathyarchaeia; order Bathyarchaeales; family Bathycorpusculaceae; genus Bathycorpusculum. The sequence goes on from JAISPR010000010.1 coordinate 34,869, forward strand.
ACATACACCTAAACTTCACTCTAATTCTTAATTGATGGCTAATCCTTAATAGACAAATATTGATTTCCCTATTAATGATGGAGGCCTTTTTGGCTGTTTGCTGTTGGACACATGGCTCTTGCTTATCTTCTGGGTAAGGGCGCATCAAAGGTGTTGCGTACAAAAATCAACATCCCCCTACTGCTAGTTTTATCCATACTGCCAGATATTGATCTCGTTTTTGAGGTTTTATTTCGGTTCCCGATTCATCGGGGTCCAACACACTCGATTGTTATGGCTTTGATGGTTTTTATTCCGTTTTTTATTTATTATCGCAAAAAGAGTGTGCCATATTTTTTAGGGTTTATTTCTCATTTCTTAATTGGTGATTTTATTGTCGGAGGCCAATTGATGTTATTGTGGCCTCTTTCTTTTTCACAGTTTGGGTTGCATGAGTTGGGTTTTTTGTTTATAGACATTTATAGTCCAGTAAATGTTGCTTTAGAATTAAGTTTGTTTCTCATAGGTCTGGTGGTGTTAATTGTATCGCGTGATTGGCGTGTCTTTTTTGGGGGGGATTTATCTAATTTTGTGCTTATTATTCCTTTGACCACTGTTCTTTTGCCAAGTACCATTGGGTATCCTTTTACTAATTCTTTGTTTTTGGTTGAGCCTTTGTTGGCATTGGCACATATTTTTTATTTGGTACTTTTTAGTTTTGCAGTTGTTGTTGCGTTGTGTTCTTTTTTTAGGAAGAAAAATAAGCGATGCTCTACAAATATGTAGGCAGTAAACATCTGGGCAACCTCCAAAAACCTACATTTTTCCAAAAAGCACTTGCTGAAAACGGTGTAACTATGTTGTTTGGTTTTCTGAAATGGAGTTTTCGGAGGTTACCTTGAGTTGGTTGTCCACAAAACGTGTTATCCCTGGCTAAGTTTTACAGCATACAAAACGTGATTGCTAAATGACCGGTATAACAGATGCGGATATGATTGGTGGATGAACCTCTAAGATGCGTATAGTAATAAGGTTCCATCAAAACAGGCGGGTAAGATAGCAGAGTAATTTAAATTTTAAACTACCATATTTGTTAACATAACACACAGCCACGATTTCCAAGAAACAGCCCTAAACTACAAACAAAACAACCACACCACAAAACAAACCAGCAAACCTTCAACATAACAAACAAACCTACTACAACTGGAAAACCCAAAAACAAAAACAGAAAACCCCCAACCCAAAAAACACGGCCCGAAAAAAAATCACCCAAAAACTAAAAACCTACACAGAACAACACCCGATGCCTACCTAAAAGAAATAGCCACCCACTTCAACTGCAAACTGCCTCCGTATACTGCGCAATAGTCAAGTATAAATTAACGCGTAAAAAACTTTCACCTACCGCGAAAAAACCCCACAAAAACAAGCCGCCTACCAACCCCTCCTAAACAAGATTCCAAAAGCAAACTGCGCCTACATTGACGAATTCAACATAAAAAACCTGGTGCGCGAATACGCCTATACCCGCAAAAAACGCATCGAAGACACCAAACGGGGACGAAATTTCACCGCCTAAACATCATAGGGGTCTATTTAATGGCAAGGTGGTGGCGTCTATGTGTTATGGGCATTTGACGGCGGGTGTGTTTTTTGAGTGTAGTTTGTGATGGATTTTTTACCTAGGATTTCGTGGGGGCGGTTGTGTTTTTGGATAATGCGTGGTTTCATCGGCGTAAGGGTTTGTTTGTTTTGACTGCTTGGGTGGTTGTGTTTTTGGTTTTTTGTTGGTGTGTTTGTCTGATTTTAATCGGATTTTGAAGTGGTGGGCTAATATGGAGGGTGTATTGAGCGGTTTGTTGTCTGTTGTGGGTCTTTGCAAGAGGCGGTGTATACCTATTTTGAAGGCCAAAATTCTTATCTAGTCTGCTATATCACAAAACCCGACGCCAAGCTCCCCTTAGCAGATGGTAACATTTTAATTCTTAATACCTCTAAATTGGAGCAGGTGATCGCTTTGAGTAACGGCGCTAAATGCAGTAAAGCAGATTGCGACAAGTTTGTTGCTGTTAACGAGTTAGCAAAACGCAGGGGCTTTTTTTGGAATAGTTTTGAAATCTATGGCGGCAGCGGTGGGTTTGTCACTTATGGTCCGTTGGGGACTCGGTTGAAACAAAACATTGAGGCTAAACTTCGCGAATTTATGATTAAAAAAATTGGTATCTATGAAATAGAATCCTCAGTTATAGTGCCGGATAAAATTTTTGTGGCCTCCGGTCATGTGGCCCATTTCAAAGAACCGATGGTAGAATGCCAAACTTGTCACACCCGCTTCCGCGCTGACCACCTTCTTGAAGAAAAAGGCCTAAGCAGTGCTGAAGCAGAAAAAATGAGTCTTGAAGAAATCAAAACTGAATTACAACGCCAAGACATTAATTGCCCCGATTGCAAAGGCCCATTTGGCGAACCCACCCGTTACCTAACAATGTTTGAAACCACCATTGGTCCCTATGCCGGTTCAGTAGGTTACGGCCGGCCTGAAGCGGCGCAAAACATATTTGTTGAATTCAATCGTCTCTACAACATTGCCCGTGAACGTCTACCGTTTGGCTGCATAAACATTGGCCGCGCTCTTCGCAACGAAATCTCGCCACGCCAAGGATTAATTCGTCTCCGAGAATTTACCATTGCAGATTTAGAATTCTTTTTTGATCCTGAAGAATCTAGTTGTGAACGTATCTGTGAAGTTGAAAACGAGATTCTACCAATATTGCTCTGTGACACCCGATTAAAAAACTGTGAAGATATAACTCCTTTTACCGTGCGCGAAGCACTCAACAGGGGTATAATTAGATGTGAGTGGCAAGCGTATTTTATGGCGCAGGCAAAACGACTCCTAACCGAGCTGGGAGTGCCTGCTAAGAACCAGCGTTTCATTGAAAAACACCCCTGGGAAAAAGCCCACTATAGCACTCAGAGCTTTGACCAAGAAGTGCTAGTTGACCGCTGGGGGTGGATTGAGGTGTCTGGTCATGCTTATCGTACTGACTATGACTTAGCCTGCCACATGAAAGCCAGCGGCGTCGACATGACTGTTTACAAAGAATATCTTAACCCTGTCGAAACCGAAGCGCTTATTGTAAAGCCGATTATGTCCAAATTAGGGCCAGTTTACAAAGACGCAGCCGGTAAATCTGCTACGGCCCTTGCTAAAGTACCCGCCCAGCAGGTTGCCGATGCCATGGAAAAAGATGGCTACATCATTGTTGAGGGTTATCAAATCTTCAAAGAGCAAGTTGAGATAGGTAAACAGAAAACAACTGTGCGCGGCAAACGGTTTGTGCCTCATGTGGTCGAACCCAGTTTTGGTTGCGACCGTCTCTTCTATGTTGCGCTAGAGTATGCTTATGGTTTAAAAGATGACCGTGTGGTACTCAGTTTCCCAAGAAGTATTGCACCCATACAAATAAATGTTTATCCTCTTATGAACAAAGACGGGTTAGACATTTGTGCCAAAGGAATTCAACGCTTACTTGTACAGGAAGGGTTCATGACTGATTTTGATGATGCTGGTAGTATTGGCAGACGTTATGCGCGTGCAGATGAAGCAGGGGTGCAGTTGGGTATAACCATTGACTATGATACCCTTAGTGAGCAAACTGTGACTATTCGTGACCGAGATACCTGGAAACAAATCCGTGTTGCTGTTAGTGATTTATCTTGTTTGTTACATAGATACTTTGAGGGTAAAGCCGATTTTGAGGCATTAGAGAACGCACTTATATAGTGCTGGTTTTTGCTTAAGGGCTATGGCTATATTTTTGAGGGTTCGCTTAAAGTTGGGTCTTTTTAGGTCGGCACTGTTGTCAAATGCCCTCTCATAGTGTGCAAAGCCAAAAACAATATCTCTAAACATATAGGCAGTGTATATCTCTTTTTTTGTTTTTGTATGTTGTGGTTTGGTGAATTTTATTGGAATTTTTGCACAGTCTGAATTGTTGCATTTGTTCTCTTGATATAGCTTTTGTTTTTTGGGTCGGGGTTTGTTTTTTGTAGCCGAAACTGGTTTTGTGTATTATTGACTGTTGTTTTTATGTATCTGGCTAAGTGGCAAGGGCTATAAGTAAAACTCGAGGGTTATCTTTTTAATGTACCTTGTGAGTAAAAGAGTAATAAGGGGTATGGATTTAGCGGGGGACAAAGTGAAATGGTACTTCCATCAGAAACAGAAGAGCGCGTAAAGCGCAGAGCACTGAACGCTTGTCAGGATAATCTGCGCAAGGTGGTTGATGTGTCAAGAAAAATCCCGCAACTTGTTGAATACTTTACAAGCGGCGACAAAGAAAGTGCACGTAAATTATTTAGTGAAATCAAAGTCGGTGAAGAAGAGGTTGTTAACGCACGCCGCATGGTCAGTCAAGAATTAGCTGAGATAGGTGCTATTCTTTTTGCACGTGAAGATTTTCTTAGGTTTACCAATCTTTCAAGTGAAATAGCTGACTTCTCAGAGGGTATTGCATATTATCTTGTGGCGATTATGGAACATAACTGGAATATTCCACAGGAAATCAAAAAAGACCTTTTACAACTCAGTTTGGCTGTGTTAGATTCGGTGCTCAAACTCCGTGAAACAATGATGGTTCTCAATTATGGTTCACAAAAAGCTCTGGAGCGTGCAAAAGACGTTGAAATCGCTGAACGTATTGTTGATGATCAATATCGGGCGCTTGCTATAAAGATTCTTAGTAGCAAACTTGATTTCCCTGCACTTATGCTTATGCGTGATGTATTGCAGTTGCTTGAAAATTCTGCTGATAAAGCCGAAGATGCTGCAGATGTAGCGCGTTTGCTCTCTTTTATCATGTGACCTTGATGGATAAAACAAAGGTTGAGCTTATCGAAAATTTTTTGGTTGTTTGGAATCCTCAGGAAGGGATTCAGCTCTACAAAACGGCCTACTATGGTAAACCTGTAGGTATTCCTAAACCCAAGGTTCCCGAGTTTGATGTGCCCTTAGTTTTGGATTTGATGGAGGGTTTTTATCTGGCAGAAACTCAGAAAATTGAAATTTTTGAGAATCCTGGGGAAGTTAGAGTTAGTCTTAAAAAATTGCGTCAGAAAGCCAAGCAGCTCTACGATGAATTCGAAGAAAAATATGCTGTTTATCGTGATATGCGTGATAGTGGTTTGATTGTTACGCCTGGTATCAAGTTTGGTTGTGATTTTGCTGTATACAAATACGGTCCTGGTGTGGAGCATGCGCCCTATATGGTGATTGTTAAAAGTGTTGGGTCCGATATTTCTGCTACTGAAATCGTTAAGAATGGTCGGCTTGCGACGACGGTGCGGAAACGTTTTATTATTGCGGTGCCAAATTTGGCTTCTAAGCAAATAAAATATCTTATGTTTAAATGGTTTAAAGCGTAAATTGTTGTTTTTTTGTGGTAGACAAAACAAGGCTTAGTGTTGTGTTTGGTGATTGATGGGTAGTTGGTGGTTGGTTTATTGTTGTTAGTTTGTCTCAAACTTATTCTTGCGGTTTGAGTGAAATTATGATGAATTAAATTTCCAGAAAAGCATCAAAAACACTGTCAAAAAGTAACTAAATAAATCAAACAAGAAAACTTGTAGGCTAAATCAATATAAATATTAAATCTACACGCAAAACGTGTCGTTAACCATGTTACAAGCAAATTTTGGCAGTGGAATAATATGGAATAGTTTTTCACCGGTCAGATGCAATAGTGTTGCCCTAAATTAAGAGGACTTTTCTTTTCAAACCTCAAAGAGTCTGCCAATCACATATGAGCCAACATGCATTTGATCTGCACTAAATTAACTATTCTAAATTGGTACACTGCCGGTATATGGGGTGCGTTCAATGAGGGGTTCTTCGTTAAAACAGGTGGGTGAGGACAAAGCTTTGTTACGCTTTAGTAGTTGTGTGGAACATATGGAAGGTATGCACAAGTTTTTAGAAGGAAACGTTGTTGTTTGTTGAAAGGAAAGAAAAGTCACTGAGATTACTCACCTGAAATAGCCAAAGACCCTGGGAGGCGAAAAATTTGAGGTTTGAGAAAATTTGTACGGGCATCTGGGATTTGAATGAGTCTTTAGGTCTCTAACAGTGTCGCAACGGTACTTGAGCCTCTTAAAATTCCCCTTCAAACTCTGATCCTCAACCCATAGCAAACCATTATTACAAAACGCCAAAATTCAGGCTACAATAAATCCTTCCAAACTCAAAATTTAAAAATTTAACCCCTAACGCTCCAAATATCATCAACCAATAAACAACATTGCTCTACACTTACATTTGGCAGTTTGGGAAAAAAATATTTTGAATTGTTTATATTACCAGTTGCTGCGTGTTTTTGGTTATGTTTACGATGATTTTCTTATTTTTTTGAATATTTTTTGAGCATGATTTAATTTTTGGCTGTGTTGGGTCAAACTGCCGAATGTAAGTCTATAAGGTGGCTAATTCGCGATTATGGTCTGGTTTTGGAATTCACCACGGATACATTGATGCGGATAAACTTTTGTCGCCGTTAAAGAACACCCCTCTTCAAGTGTCACATCATCTGCAACTACACTTGTTGCCCCTATACGTGTGGGTTTATTCCCCTTCGAATTAATCACAACATGTCTACCAACGATGCTATCATAGATTTCTGCATTCTCTCCAACTATCACGCGATCCATCACTGCAGAATTAGCGATAACCACATTTTTGCCCACCCGAGTAAAATTATCAATACAACTATTAGTGATACGTGCGCCCTCTTCAATTTGACAGTGCCGACCAATCAATACAGTACCTTCAATCTCAATTTTACCTCTTTTTATTTGATCAATGATTTCTTGGCGCCATTTTTCTGATTCTGCACTATCACCCTGCACCCAAATCATACTTTTGTCACTCAACCTGCCGCCAAAATCTTTAAGGGTGGATAATCCGCCTTGCAATAGGTTTTTCATGGCTTCCAGGTAGCTCTTAGGTGTACCTACATCATACCAACTGCCCTTTAAAGTGTAACCATACACTGGACGACCTGTTGAAATAACATAGGGAATAAAATCATAACCAAAATCTAGCCTATTTTTTTCTTTGATGATTTGCTGTACCCCTTTTTCTTTAAGAATTTTGCGAATTTCTGGAGAGAGCACATAGAGTCCAGTGTTGGCCAGATTACTTGGAGCATCTTTGGGCTGGGGCTTTTCGACAAATTTTTGGATACGACCTGATTTGTCAATGTCTGCTATTCCTAAGCCCTCCACGTTATCAACTTCTCGGAGCACTATGGTTAGAGCCGCTTCTTTTTCTTTGTGAAAATCGATGATGTTTTTGACTTTTATATCAAAAATATTGTCTCCTTGAACCGCGAATACAGGGGTGTTAATCTCATAATAATCCATGTTTATGTGTGCAGAATCTGCACTGCCTAAATCAGGTACGTTTGGTTGATACTTTATATGAATCGGCGGATTTATGCCATAGCGTGCCGAAAAACCCGTACCATCTTCAAAATAATCATAGAGATCACGATAATTGGTGTAACCTTTGACGCCAAAAATAAAATTACGTATGCCCTGACTTGCCAATGTCAACAATGAGAACTCTACAAGCGGCCTGTTTAGTAGGCGTAGACAGGCTTTGCTGGTTTCTGCTGTTAGGGGTAAAAGGCGTGTAGCTTTCCCGCCCACTGGAATAATAACGCGGATTTTGTCTGGATTGTAGCTGTCTCTGAGGGAGGGTTTATGGCAGTCATCCAAGTGTTTTACCAACATCTATGGTTAGAGGGTTAATCCTTTTAATGTTTTGCATATTCGTAGTTCCAAAAGTTCCAAAAGTACTAACCGTTAACACCCTGTATAGGCAACCTCCGAAAACCCATTTCAGAAAACCAAACAACACAGTTGGAGTTTTTAGCAAACGATTTTTGGAAAAATATAGGTTTTCGGAGGTCGCCTATAGTTTTATTTTTCCATGGAGCTTCAAAATGATTTTACCCTAACTTGGCATTTACCCCTGCGCAATCTCTAAACGTGATATCGTGCCAGATAAATACATAAGCCGAAAGCTCCTACATAACGCCTACTTGCAAGCGCAAGGATAATATATATAATCTTAATCATCTGATTTGAATGGTGCACAAAGATGAAGAGCAGAGTCAGTAGCCTTGGATACGTTAACCGCATACAAGAAAACATTTTAGCTATTAAAAAACGAGAACTCGCGCCCCTCTATGAAGAACTCAAAGCCGCAGACTGCGTAATCTGTGGAGGCTCTGGCCGGTCCCTATACTCACTCAACGCTGCTATGAGCCAAATAGCGCTTGCAACTACAGGCTGGCGCAATAAAGTGGTTCTAACACCCGACGACCCTGGCTTTCCAGGAAAAAGCATGTACGAAGCCGCCATGGACCTAGAAAGACGCTACAAAAAAACTCTCTTATTGATGAATTCAGGAAGCGGTTATAGCGACGATCCTTTGGTTATGGCCCAAGACCTCGCCAAATACATCGAAGATAAAAAATCCACCCATTTCTCCATGGGGTTACTTACCTCTGCAGCAAATTCTCCTCTAGCAGAAATCACCAGCAAATATGGTACTGTGGTACAACTCAAAGGCAGGGGCAAACTCAAGCCCAGTTTTGAATACTCTGAAACAGGTATGATGGGTGACATTTTTGAACTTGGCACATTAGAACTTCTCAACAGCATGACTGAAGCGGTATATCGAAACCTCGATGTTGATGAAGTTTTTAAATTGTGCACAGAGGAATTTGAAAAAATCGGGGAAATGATAGACAGCAACGTTAATAGCGAAACTTATGTGCGTCTTGTTGATTTGCTTGAGCGACGGACTGATCTGTTTTTGGGCGGGCGTGGCACTGCAAACGAAATTGCCAAAATGACCGGTGTACGATTATTCCACATCAAAAGTTTCCTTGGTGATAATGTCTATATCACTCGGGGCGTTAATACCCCTCATCCAAGGGCGGGTGATTTGGAAATTTTGATCTCTTATTCAGGTGAAACGCGGCCTGTAATTCTTTGGGCTGATGTGCTCAAAAAGTTTGCTGGAACCGTTTTTGCCATAACAAGTAACCAGGAGTCTACGCTTGCTAGATCAGCAGATCTTAAAATAATTTTGCCCGAAGTGGCTAAGAATAGTTCGCCAAGACGCTTCTATACGCGTGCGGCTTTTGTTCTTAGTCCTTTACCCGTAAAGCTTGCGACGCGTCTTGGTGAACGGGGCTTAAATTTACCTGAATACATTATCAGTTGGTATCATAGTGTCACTCAGTAGATGCAGTAGTAGGGTGTCGATTTATAGGTGACTGTATGAATCTGTTGCAGGCTATGACTTTGGGTTTAATTCAGGGGACAACGGAGTGGTTGCCCATATCTAGTACTGGGCATTTGCGGTTGGCTGAGAATTTTTTTGGTTTGCGTTTGCCTTTGCTTTTTGATGTGCTCTTGCATGCGGGAACTTTGTTGGTTACCTTAATTTATTTCCGGGGTGCCATTAAAGCCGTGTTGGTTTCGTTTTGGCATCGTGATTTTCATTCTGAGGCTGGTCGTCTTGTTTTACCTATAATTGTGGGGTCTATTCCTACTGCGCTTATTGGTGCAGTGGTGGGTGATTGGTTCGATAGTTATTTTAGCAGTTTGATGTGGCTTGGGGTATGGTTATTTGTTAGTGGGGTTTTGCTTTTGGCAACTAAATTTAGTGTTGAACGTAGTGCCTCTCTTAGTTTACCTATTGCGGTTTTGGTGGGTGTTATGCAGGGGTTCTCTATTATCCCAAGTGCGTCGCGGAGTGGGTTTACTATATCAACAATGCTTCTTTTGGGTATAAAGCGGGAGGTGGCTTTTAAATTTGCTTTTTTGCTCTCTATTCCTGCGGTTATTGGTGCTTTGGGTTTGACTCTCTATAAAGAGCACGGGGCTTTTATGGTTGCGGGTATTGGTTTATCTGAAGTCGTTGTTGCACTTAGTGTGACTGTTTTTGTGAGTTTTTTGGCGATAAAGTTGCTTGAGAAGAGTTTGAATGCAAAAAAGTTCTATCTGTTTAGTATTTACTGTTTTACTCTGGGTGCCATTATGATTTTGCTAGATGTTTTGGGGTACTAGCCAAGATGGTTTACCTATGAGAAATTCTGTAAAGAAAACTGCGAAATCGGGGTTTTCTGTATAAATTTTGATAATTTCGGTATTGGTCATTATTTTAAAGTTTTGTTTTATGGTTTGTGCAACTAGGTTTGCGGTTCCGGCGTTTTTGCCGCCGTTGTCTGAGAGTTTTTCTTGTAGCAGAGTTGAGGCGGTAGGGTATTTATTTGGGATCTCTACGTTCCAGCGTCCGTTTTCAATGTAGGGGCCGGTGTGTAGAGTATTTGTGGTTGTATATTTTGTGAGGAATGTGTCGCATTCTGCTTGTTTTTCTAGTTGTGGGCCTATGTGTTTTTTTGTGTTGGGTAGTTTGTGTTGTTCTAGTTCGAAAATAAAGATGCAAAGGGTTGTTTGGTTACTCCAGATGGTGTCTCGCAGGACTTTGAATTTGTGGGTTTCTAGTAGGCTGCGTAGGGCGCGTTTGGTGCGGTAGAGTTGGCCCCACAGTATGTCAGGGACGGCTTCTATTGCGTTGGTGGTTATGTAGAGATAGGTGCTGTTTTGGGGGGTGAGTTTTTTTTTGATGGTTTGGGGGGTGTGTGCGTGGGTGGGGGGTGGGTAGAAAAAGTTTTGGGTTGGGGCTTTTAGGTATGCTCTGGTGGCGGCGATGAATTCGTAGAGTTTTTGTGGTTGGACTGCGGAAGCGACGTTTCGGGTTTTGTCTACGGGGTCAATAATTATTAGAGGGTCTGTGAAGAGTTGTTCGATTTCTTTTGTGTGGTTGTAGTGGTTTTCGGGGTCGATTATGATGCGTTTGTTGTAGGCGGCAAATGTGTTGATGACTTCTTGGAAGGTGCCATAGTGGAGGACTAAGAGTTCGCAGAGATATCCGCTAAAGCCGCCGATTTTGATTTCTGCGCCATAAACGTTGATGCCTTGCATGAATTTTTTGAGGAGACGTATTTCACTTGGGAGTTTTTGGGTTAGGTGTGTGTGGATGTAGTCAGTGTGGTAGGGTGTGCGGTCGGTTGCGCTTTGCCATTTGCCCGGGGGTGTGTTGTAGCAGGGTACAATGTCTATGCGGTAGTTTTCTACAAAGATTTCTAGGTAGGGGTGTTGCGCGTATCGTTGGATTTGTTTAGCGTTTCCGGCGGCTTTTTTTGCAATACGTAGGCTTATGTCTTTGAGGTTTTGGAGGGGGATAGTGGTGGGTAGGCGGATAAAGATGTCGATGTCGGGGTTTTCGCTTAGCCAGGTGTCTTTGGCGACTGAGCCCTCAACGCGGACAATGGCTTTTATACCCTCGGCTTGGCAGGTGGTTTGGATTTTTTTTTCTATGGTACGGCTTAGGGTGTTGACTTTTTGACGTTCTTCTGGGGTGGGTGTAATTTTGTTTAGTATTTGTTGGGTTAGGGTGTTTTGGTTCATTTTGGTTTAGGGGTAGTATTCTTTGAGTGTGCTATAGGTGGGGCCTTTGGGTGAGAGTTGGCTTTTTTTGAGGCGGAGGCAGTTGGCACGTGTGTTGCCAAAGTCATAGTTTTCTTGGCGTTGTACAAAATCGACGAGACGTTGTTTGTTGGCGCCGGAGCGGACGCGTGCAATGGTTAGGTGTGGGCTAAAGCCGTTGGGGTCAGGTGCGAAGCCTAAGTCATGTATTTTGGGTTCTAGTTGTTCAAAGATGCTTTTTAGTTGGTCTGCGCCGTCGGTTATGCCTGCCCAAACTATGCGGGGGTAATTGATTGTGGGAAATACTCCTAAGCCGGATAGTTGGATGTTAAATGGGGTGAATTTGATGGTTTTTATGGAGGTGTAAATTTTTTCTATCATGTCGGGGTTGATGAGCCCCAGAAAACGGATGGTTATGTGGATGTTTTTTGGTTCTACCATTTTGAGGTCTGCGTTAGTTTGGAGGAGGGATTTTTGGATGCTTGCAATCCGGTTTGTGATACTATCATTTTCGAGGTCGAAAGCTATGAAGCTTCTAATCTGTTGCTCGGACATACTTATCTTCACTTTTAAAAATAGATAACCAAAATAAATGCTTTTAGCGGTATAAGTGTGGGTTGTTTGTTGTTTTTGGGTTTTTGGGGTGTTTGGGTTTGGTGTTTTGTGTGGGGGTGGGGGCGGGTTGTTGGGTTTGGGTTTGGGTGTTTGTTTGTAATAATCTTTAAATTAAATTAAATGATATTTTATTTACGTGACGTGTTGATACTATGGTATATACCACACTCGCATCACCCCTAACCCAAAAACAAAAGCTTGTCTGGTTCCTACTAAACAAAGGCCACACCGCTGCTACCATTGCTGCCAAACTAAACACAACCCGCCAATTTGTCAACCAAACCAAACTATCCGCCGAAGCCAAACTATCAACCACCTTGATAGACGTAGCACAAGCAAACGATCTCCAAATTACCAAACTCTACCCCAAAATTGGTGTCCTTATAGCATACCACCCTGCTCTAAAACGTAAAGCTATTCTCACTTATAGCACTAACTATGGTATAAAAGTCTGGTATTGGCACGACAACCCTGAAGAAGTCACTGATCCCACTTTTCTAAATCAAGTCCGCCAATATTTAATCGATATTGCTATTGAAAGAAACCTAAACATTGAGAACACCAACAAAATTCACCCCTCCAAATTAGCCCACCAAATCTTTTCAAAACTTATTCCTGAGTTCAATATATAAAGTCAAAACAAAAGTGTTCAATGCTAACGTTTGGTTGTTTGGGAAAAATGTTTTGAATTATTTATATTGCTTGTTGTTGCGAGTTTTGGTTATTTTTACAATATTTTCTTATTTTTCGAATATTTTTGGGTGACAATTTAATTTTTGGCTGTTTTAGGTCAAACTGGCGAATGTAGGTCCATAGTGTTAAGTATGCGATTTATTTTCTTCAAAAGATGGTTGTCAGAAGAGATAAACTATTGAGAGTTTTCACCTAGATAGGTTTGCAAGTTTTGCCTCGTTAGGTTGCAAGAGAGGGGTGAAAAGTATGGAAAAATTGAAAGTTGATGGCCAAAAACGTTGACGTAAGCTGGGTAAAACTACAAAAAATGGCGTTATCTAGCTATACGTGAAAACTCAAATTATTCTGGTTGTAACAGTTAAGCTCAGGTATGGTTTTAATGTTTTCCAGAAATCAGATAATGTTCTAATTTAGAGTGGCTGTTTGATGGGGAGGCTGTCCGAAAACTATGATTTTTTGTGTTTTTGGTGTAAACGGATGGGGAAAAATGGTTCTTTTTTTGTTTTTCTGGGATTTTTGCTAGTTTTTGGACAGTTTGCGGGGTGTTGTTTTATGTGTCTGAATCATGGTGATATAGTTTGAAAATTAACCTGTTCAAAAGCGGGTATGTGGTCTATTGTGTTTTGTTTTTGGGTTTTTGGTAGTTATGGGTTGTAGGTTTGTTTGGTGGCTGTTTTGTTTGGGTTGGGTGGCTTTTGGAAATTTTTGCTGTGTGTCAGTGGACATTTATGTTGTAATGTCTAAATGTTTGTTCTGCTTGTGCGGTGGTTTTAAATCTGTCGTTATGTGGGTGTGCAATGGGGTGCGTTTTTAGATGTTGTTTTATGCCTGTGTTTTGCAAAATTTAATGTGGCCTGATGCGTTTTAGCGGCAAAATCGTGAATTACGCGATAGTCATAAAAGGGAAACAATTTTGGCAAAAGACATATAACTTACTATGCAATAATTGACATATCTCAAGAATGACTAACATGAAGAAGTGGAAAGATATGTTCACAAAATTATTTCAAAAAAAATCATTTGGGAACCTCACCCCCATTATTGTAATAGTATTCATTTTTGCCATTGGCTTTAGCTTATTGGCCGGCATGTTTGAAAACGCTTTTGCAACACCCAGCAATGTTGGACCGCGCACCAATTCCAACACTGACCCAGCAAACGGCATATATGTTTCTCCAAACGGTAATGACGCTACGGCAATCGGTTCCATAGATGCACCCTACAAGAGCATCAATGCCGCTCTGGCAACTGCACAACCCGGCGATACTATAATCCTGCGTAGCGGTACTTATTGCGAAGGAATTAATGTTCGGATCCGAATACCCAATATTACCATAAAATCCCGTGAAGGCGAATGGGCAGTTATTGACCTGACTACCTACAATCCCGGTCGTGATGAAGACTCTGGAGTATATTTCGACGTTGACTCGTCAGGCGGTAGATTACAAGGTGTCGAAGTAAAAGGGGGCTGGTATGCAGTTGCTTTGGAAACTAGATGGGATTGGGGAAACCCTGCTAATCGGGCCGGAGCATCCAATATTATCATCGAGGATTGCGTACTCCATGAATCTAGATATGACGTAATTAAAATAAAACCCAATTGCGATAATATCACAATACGTTATAACGAGATATATAATTCGGGACAAGCATTTATTGGGCACCCCCTTAACGGAGAAGATAATGCCGAGGGCATTGATAATGTCAACGGCGACAATATGGTGGTGCAAAACAACTATATCCACAATATCTGTTCAACTGCAATTTACGCCAAAGGCGGCGCAACTGATGTGTTGATTGAAAACAACTTTATCGAACAGGCATATGGCGCTGGAATTTCTGTAGGATTTGATACCAGTCCAGAATTTTTTGATCTCAATATAAATCCACTGTATTACGAAAATATACGGGGCGTTGTGCGCAATAACCTAATCATTAACACGGGTTGGGAAGGTATTGGTTTATATGGCTCTAAAGATGCCCAAATTTACAACAACACATTGATCAATGTAGCTAATGGCGGGCAATATCACAGTGCAATTTACTTTGGTATAACATTTCAGGACTGGGAAAGTTATGCAAACCGCCCTGCTAACATTAACCCACATATTCATCATAATATTGTGTGTCAACCATCCAGTATTGTTCGCCCAATGATAGAAATTCGCTATGCTAATGAACTTGGCGGCTTATCCGCACTTGCTGGCAATCCAACGATGAACAATAACTGTTACTATATTGCCGGCAAAACTGCAGTCTTTACTGATCGCCGGCCCAGCAGCATGTTAGAAAATGCAGGCCTTTCCGCATGGCAAGCCCACATCAACGGCGATAACGGTTCGCTTGAAGTCAACCCCGCACTCAACGATGATTATATAACAACTAACCCCCAATGCATCGGAATGGGAATAAGCATTTTTACGTCATCAATGCCAACTCCAACAGTTACTCCAACTCCAACAGTTACTCCAACGCCGGGGCAGACGACCTATAACATTGCTGATTTTTACACCACTAGTGGTCAGTTAACAGTAAAACATGGTGATGTTATTATTGTGGGTCAACGGCAATATTTGGTTTTGTCGAATGCTTATACGATAAGCTATTGGAGTCAGAATTCTTTGAATTCTGCTATTTCGTGGTGGACGACTTATCTAAATAGCTATGCGGCAAGTGGAGTGGTAGAAGAAATATAAAAATAGACACTGAAAAATTTCCTTTGAAACCCACGAAAAATTCACCCACACCCCTTTATAGATCTACCCGGCGGAGCCAAAACTAAAACCAATAACAGAAAAAATAAAATAGCTAGCTCCCGGGTAATTTTTCTATCCACTAAGTCCAAATCTACGTGTGAGAAATACAACCCGACACTTCACACTAACAAACTCTAACACTCATTACTTACCTTCGGCAGTTTGACCCAACACAGCCAAAAATTAAATCATGCTCAAAAAATATTCGAAAAAATAAGAAAATTATTATAAAAATAACCAAAAACTCGCAACAACCTGTACTATAAGTAGTTCAAAGTATTTTTTTCCCAAACTGCCGAACGTGAGTTATAGAGGCTTAATTAGCCTTTTGTATGTGTACAAAACCCTGCAGAATTTAGGTCACAAAGGAAAAGGATAAGAAAGATAAAAGAGAAGCAATAAATGAAAATAGTGAAAGGCGTGTCTAATGATTATCAAGGCAATTAAAGATCGAAAATCTGTTCGCACTTATGTGCCTGAAACGATTGTATCTGATGAGCAACTTAAAGAATTGTTGGAAGCCGCAATGTTGGCACCATCAGCTTGTAACAGCCGTCCATGGGAATTTATTGTTATACAAAAAAGAGACAAACTGGATAAAATCATGACTATCCACTCACATACACAAATGCTCAAGACGGCAAACTGTGCAATACTAGTGTGTGCTGATTTGAATCTGCAAAGCGGTATATCCGAAGGATTTTTTCCACAAGATTGTGGTGCTGTAACACAAAACATACTTCTACAAGCTACTGAATTAGGTTTAGGAACTTGCTGGTGTGGCATATATCCTAAAGAAGATAAAGTAAAGGCGTTTCGCAGTTTATTTGAATTGCCCGGTAATATTGTTCCGTTTTGCGTTATTGCTGTGGGCGTTCCTGCTGAGGAAATTGGTAGCCGTGGTTTTTATGAAGCGGGCAAAGTTAAATGGGTGAAATAAAAAATAGATCGAAGGGGAATTTTGCTGTGAAAAAGTTGATCAAAAACATTGAACATGGGCTGGTACTATCCTTATCTGATGAGGTGCCCTATCAGGCTGGTCAGGTTGTTAGTAAGACGCTTGCGCAAAATAGTCATCATAGTTTGACTTTGTTTGCTTTCGAAAAAGGCGAAGGCATTAGTTCACACGCATCAGAGGGTGATGCTTTTGTGCTCGCTTTGGATGGTATTGGGAAAATCACAATAGGCGGAAAAGAACATCTGCTCCATAAAGGGGAAGTCATTGTTATGCCCGCGAAAACGCCACACGCTGTATATGCAGTTGAGCGTTTTAAAATGCTCTTAATAGTGTCATTCTCTGAATAGACCCGTTTGGTTGATGATTTTGAGTATTTATTCGCCAAAAGTCAATGACGTGATTATAGTATTCATCGCTTTGTAGATGTGAACCCATTTGCCAACATTTCCGCAATCGGTACACCGCGATCATCTTCTACACATATCCGATAAACCGATACACTACGACCTTTGAAAAGGCACGTGGATTTTGCGGTTAGGCAACTGCCTTTGGTGCTTTTCAGAAATGCAATGCTACACGATTGTCCCACCGTCACGCCCACGTCCTCGCCGTAAACCCACGCTAAATTACTGTGAACTGCAAAAGTAAAATCTGCCAAAGTGAATATCACACCGCCCTGAACGTTATCTACGGAATTTCTATGTTCTGTGTTCAATTCAATGCTACACGTCACGCAATCTTCTGTCACTGAATCAATCACCACACCATTTCCCGTGGCAAAACGATCTTTTTTAAAATGATTACGAATTTGCTCCAAATCAATATTCATGTCTGTAACCTTTATGTTTTATTCAAACTATCCAATAATTCCTGACCCAGTACTGGTATATCGTTACCCTTTAATTTATAAACCGCCCCATCCTGATTGGTGAGCCGTAATATCACAATAGCATCATAATCCTTATGACGACTGGTAAACGCATACATATATTCAATAGATATATTTAGCGCTTCCAACTCCCGCAGCACCTTATGTAGGCTGCCTGGGTTGTGTCCCACCGCCACAGCTACAACATCAGTAGTCTGTGCCATAAAATTATTCTCCTTTAATACTCTATATGCTTTATCGGGGTTGGACACAATCATCCTAAGTATACCAAAATCGGTTGTATCAGCGATGGCAAGCGCGTGAAGGTTGACGTTTTCATCTGCCAAACACCCAGTAACTTCCGCTAGTCTTCCGGGTTTATTTTCAATAAATACCGTTATTTGTTTTAACATTATATATTTCTCCTATCTATTACTCGTTTTGCCTTGCCTTCACTACGGGCGATGCTCTTGGGTTCCACAAGGTGTATTTTGGCGTTGATACCCAATACGCTGTTGATTTGACGGCTAACCTTCTTTTCAAATTCTTCAATGCCCTTCACATTGTCGGAGAACATTTCGTCATTTAGTTCAATTTCAATCGTTAAGGTGTCCAAATTGTTCACACGATCAACGAGAATCTGATAATGAGGTTGTACCTCTCCAATACTTAAAAGGGCGGATTCGATTTGTGACGGAAATACGTTGACTCCCCGTATAATCAGCATATCGTCGGTACGACCCGCAGGTTTTGACATGCGTACATGAGTACGCCCGCACTCGCATGGTTCATAGTTGAGCGTACAAATGTCCCTTGTTTTATACCGTATCAGTGGGATTCCTTCTTTGTTGATTGTGGTAATGACCAGATCGCCCGCCTCGCCTTCTCTAACAGGTTCCCCTGTGTCGGGGTTTGTTATTTCTGCGATAAAGCAATCCTCCCAAATATGGAGGCCGTTTTGGTGGCGGCATTCATGAGAAACAGCTGGTCCCATAATCTCACTTAGACCATATATATCGTGGGCGCGTAATCCAAGGAGGCTTTCAATTTCGGTGCGTATAGCGTTGCTCCACGGTTCAGCTCCGAAGCTACCTGCTACTAATTTCATTTCGTCTTTTGTGTGGCCCATCTCCCGCATGACCTCTGCTATATTTAGAGCATAAGAGGGGGTGCAATACAGGTGTGTCACGCCGAAGTCTATTAGCATGGTTATTTGTCGTTGTGTGTTACCTGAGGATGCCGGTATTACTGTCGCACCTAACTTTTCCACGCCATAATGTGCCCCAAGACCGCCTGTGAATAAACCGTAGCCATAAGCTATTTGTACCCGAGAGCTTGTATTAGCGTCTTCCATAACAAGGCAACGTGCCATACATTCAGCCCATATGTCGAGGTCTCGGCGGGTATAGCCAACGACTGTTTGTTTTCCCGTAGTTCCTGACGAAGCATGTATGCGTATTATGTCTTCCATCGGTACGGCGAACATACCAAAGGGGTAGGTGTTTCTCAAATCTTGTTTTGTAGTAATTGGAAGGTTTGATAGGTTGTCAAGGGTTTTAATGTCTTCGGGAACTATGCCTTTTTCTTGCATTTTTTTGCGGTAATAAGGTACGTGAGTGTACACGTTTTGAACGGTGGCGCGTAGTTTTTCAAGCTGCAATGCTTGGATCTGTTCGCGATTCATTGTTTCAATAGTCTTGTTCCAATAACGTTCCATAATTAATCATCTTTTTTATTTGGGTATGTTTTTATTTGTCCCAAATTGCATAGTACGCACACTATAACGATCTTGCCCTTATATTAGTCTTAAACCTGTTTTAGTCACGCTGATTGGATGAAAATTTTTTCAACATAGAGCCTCCAAGAAACCCTATCAAAAACCCCCACTCAAACACTAAAAATGACCCAAATACTCAACTGGACATAATGCAAAACAAACGATTTACACATAAATTTAACCTTCTTGGTTGTCCGAAAAAATGGTGAACTTTTGGTCATGTTGTTAAATAATTTATAAACAACATCTCATATGTTATCTTCTTAATGGCGATAACTGTGGTGAAGGTAACAACAAAATGTATACACTGCAATGCGGAAATGTGGTAAAAATGGGCAAACAATCAAATGGTGCCCCACGATGCAAATGCAACACTACAAAAAACATTCCAAACAAAATACGCAAATAAAGGCGTACTGCCTCAAACCAAACTCTTGATAGTAAAAATGGCCACTAACGGCAGTGGCATACGAGACACCGCACGCGTCTTAGATATTAGTTCAAATACCGTTCTAAAAGTTTTAAAAAAACAAAAATCACCAAACAAACACAAATCTCAAATACACCAACCGCACCATACCGTTCACCATACGTCTAGAAATGGATGAATGTGGCGTAGAGTGTATTGTAAAAAACACCTTGTTGGTTGTGGCTTGTCATAGTTCATGATACGGGTGATATTGTGGCGTGTGTTTTTGGGATGCGTAGTAGTGAAGTGTTAGAAGAGTTTTGGGTTTTGTTAAATGGGTTGGATTTGAATATTTGGGTGTATTTTTTGATGATGATTTTGTTTAGCGTGAAGTTATACTGTGGATATTTTGTGTGCTGGTAAGTGGAATATGCAGCGTATTTGGCGTAAGCGTTTGATTTTTTGTGTGAGGTTGTAGTGTTTGGTTTGTATGTCTATTTGTTTTTCTAAGTTTTGGGTTGTGTATTTTGTTGTTTTTGGTTTGGTTATAAATGTGTTGGAATTTGAGGATAAATTGATTTGAAACATGACTGAACTTTTGAAAAACAAGTAAAGCAGACTGCACAAACTCAAAAAATAGCTACATTAAACGCTACAGATAATGCATCTCTTCTATCTGTTATTGTGTGTTTGGTTTGGCGAATTTTATGAGTTTTGTAAGTCTGTCTTTTCTGTTTTAGGGTGTTTGATAGTTTTCAAACAGTTTGGTGGTTTGGGTGGATTTTTTGTCTTGGGTGCCGCGTGGGAGTTGTGGTTTTGGACATTATGTGGTTTTATTGGTGGGGTAGTTGTTTGTTTTGATTACGCGGTAGGTGCCTGTCTAAAAACTATGGCTTTTGTGTTTTGGCGAAAACTGACGAAAAATTTTTGATTTTTTTTGTTTTTCTGAGATTTTTGTTAGTTTTCGAACAGTATAGTGGGGGATTTTGGTGTTTTTGCCTGCATATTTTGTGGACTTGGGTGGATTTTGAAGTGTTGGGCTAATGAAGGTGCTTGGTTGGTTTGTTACCTAAAGGGTTTTTACAAGCGGCGGTGAACCTATTTTGAAGACCAAACTCTTAAACTAGTTTGCTATAACCCAAAATATTTTTGTCCCAAAACCTACCATACAATCAATTTATAAGCATCTCTCAACACTATGAAAACGGCTAGCTAACCAGAAGAGTAAGCGCATGATAGACACCGAAGGTTTGACCAAAAAATTCGGGAATCTAATCGCTGTAGATAAACTAACGCTCCATGTTGATGCTGGAGAAATTTTTGGTTTTTTGGGTCCCAACGGTGCAGGAAAAACTACTACCATTCGTATGCTCTGTTGTCTCATATCTAAAACCAGTGGAACCGCAACAATCGGCGGCTATGAAATAGGTAACAAAGAAAACTCGTTGAAGATCCGAAAACTCATAGGGCTTGTCCCTGACAATGTCGGCCTCTCTGAGCATCTCTCCGCTTATGATAATCTGAACTTCTTTGGGAAAATCTATGATTGTACTGAGGCACAGCGCAAAGACAGCATTAAACGAGTTCTTGAAATGTTGGGTCTCTGGGAGAAAAGACATGTTCTGGCAGGGACTTACTCAAAGGGTATGAAGCAAAAGTTAGCCATTGCACGGGCCCTTATCCATGATCCGCAAATCCTTATTTTAGATGAACCCACTGCAAACTTGGACCCTGAAGCGTCGAAAACCGTTAGAGATTTTATTTTGCAGCTAAAAGGTGAGAAAAAAACGATTTTTCTCAACACCCACAATCTGGATGAGGCGCAGCGCATCTGCGACCGCGTGGGGATAATGAACACTAAGCTTCGGGCCATTGGCAAACCTCAAGATTTAGAGCCGATGGCTAGTGGCAGAAAAACTGTTATCGCACTTGAACAAGTAACTGATGATGTTGTGAAGGCCCTCAAAAAGATAGCCCTCAAAAACCTGACGGTCGAGGGTAACACCTTAACTTTTGATGTGTTTGACCCTGATAAAGAGAACTGGCCTGTTGTGGAAACTATAGTTCAAGTCGGTGGACATGTTCGTACTGTTAATGTTGTAGGCTTAGACCTCGAAGACACTTACCTTAAACTTGTGAGGAGTAGTGCATGAGATTCTCTAAAGCATGGCTTGTAGCAACTCGAGACTTTAAAGTTTTTAGTAAACAAAAAAATATCTGGTATCCTATCATTGTTTTTCCCGTTGTAATTTCGGTTCTTTTCCCCGTGGTGCTTAATTTTAGCCTGTCACGTAACGGCGGAATCCCTGCAGCGGTTCTCTTGGAGTTGATGAATTCTTTTTCATTGTTTTTTATTATCGGGGCTGCTTTTATTCCTTTGAGTATTGCTTCTTATAGTATCGTGGGGGAGAAAGTGGAGAAAAGTCTAGAGCCTCTTCTGGCGGCGCCTCTAACGGACGGCGAAATTTTGCTTGGAAAGGCGCTTTCTGCTTTGTTACCTACGTTGGTTGCGATGTATGCGGCCTCAGTGGTTTTCATGTTTGGTATGGATCAGATGTCTTTTGCTACATTGGGGTATTATTATTATCCAAATTGGACCATTGGTACGTTGCTTTTGGTTTTGTTGCCTGTTGCAGCCGTTTTGAGTATTATGTTTAGTATAATTGTTTCTTCCAAAGTCAATGATGTACGTAGTGCTACTAGTTTTGGGGCCCTTGTGTTTTTTCCCTTTTTAGGTATATACTTGGCCAGTATGACCCATATTATAACCTTAGACATAACTACTTTGTTAATAATTGCGGGGATTATCTTTGTAGTCGATGTGGCGTTGTTTTTTGTGAGTACAGCAACTTTTCGTCGAGAAGAAATACTAACAAAATGGAAATAAAAATTTGAACTGATGTGCTATAAGGGGTGAAAAAATGGCGTGGAATATAAAACGGAGGCTTCTTATTGGGGGGCCGGTAGTTATTGTTTTGGGGTTGGTACTTTATTTTATGCGACACATGACCTTTGCATTAGTGTTACCGGTTATTGGTATAGTAGTGCTCATTGTGGGCATTCTTTACCGACCCAAAAAGAAAACTGAAATTCTCTCCGAATAACCTTTTTTGTTTCGTTTCTGTTTCATATTTTTTTTAATAGTTTTGAGGTGTGATTTTGAGTTGTTTTAAATCGTAATTTTTGTTTTGTAGTGATGTTTTGTTTTTAGCTTTTCAGTAAGTGATTTCCTGAATCAGGATCTTAGAAAATCATATCACTGCTTTAACTTAAACATCTTTAAAAACCCGATATAACATTTTCCACGTAATATCTGTCAAAGGTTCACCTCAAAAATAAATCATAATGTCTGTGATAATCTGGGTTTTCATTTTTTTACTAAGTGCTCATGTTAAAATGTTCTGATTTAAGTCACATGTATTTTGTGAGCCATACAAATTGTTTAATGTGAAAGAAGTATTTAAACTAAAACTCTAAAAAATTATTGTCATAAAAAATGATTATTTTTGGTAAAATGCTGTTGAGAATGACATGTTTTCTCGAAAATATCCATCAAAAATGAGTTGCTGTAGAAAAATTGAAAACTCGTATGTATTTGCATGGTGATTTTGAGGTGTTTGGGATTTGTTGTGGGAGTTTGTTGTTTTATGAGGTTGTGTGTTGGGGAATTTGTTGTGGAGGGTGTTTGATGGTGTTTCTGTGTTGATTTGTTTGGATTTTTTGTTGGTTTATGGGGTTGATGAGGGGGGTGGTTGTGTGTGAGGTTCTCAAGATAGTTTTGGATGGAAACCTTGGTCTAAACTTATTCTCTAAGTCATCTGAGTTACGGTTTAAATAGCGCTTGCTTATTGTATATGATGTCCTTAATCTAAGGTTAAGTAAGGGATGAAAACATGCAAACAAAAATAAAATTTAACAAAATTATATCAATTATCATAATTGCAATATTTATGCTCTCAATTGTAGCCACAATTATAACTATACCTGATACAACTGCAGCTGTACATCCATACACAGTAACAACCTACTGCTATGTCGACGTTAACCCAATCCCAGTCGGAGTTGGCCAAGAAGCATTCGTTACTTTTGGTATTGACAAATCACCAATGACCGTTTCAAACCAATACGGTGACAGATGGGATAACCTCACCCTCACCATCGGCTACCCCGATGGAACAACAAAAACACTCACCGGCTTCAGAAGCGACGCTACAGGCTTCACCTACACCACATGGACACCTGACCGCATAGGCAACTACACCTTCCAAGCCCACTTCCTTGGCGAATACCTAACCGGTGAAAACCCCCCGCCAAACGGATACAGTGCATCCATGCAGGCATACATCGGTGACTACTACCTACCAAGCGACAGCACCGTCGTACACATCATTGTAACCGAGGAGCACGCAACACGCCTACCCGATAACCCCCTCCCAACAGACTACTGGCAACGCCCAATCAACATGCAAAACCAATACTGGAACACAATCAGCGGTAATTGGTTTGGCCTACAAGCATACACCAACGCCGGCTACGGCTATAACATGACTGGCAACTACGCCCCATACACACAAGTCGCCAATGCACCCCACGTAATTTGGACAACCCCCCTAGCCCCCGGCGGCTTAATCGGAGGTGAATTCGGAGACTCACTTGACAGCAACTTTTACGCAACTGCACAATACGAACCTAAATTTAAAGAAATCATAATGAACGGCGTTCTCTACTACACATATACCCCAATCAGCACCTCAGCAACATATGGCGTAATCGCCCAAAATGTAAAAACTGGCGAAATCCTATGGAAAAAAGATGACATGAACGGAACACTTAGAATGGGCCAAATCTGGAACTACATAAGCCCAAACCAATACGGCGGACAAATGTTCCTATGGTCAACTTCCGGTACTGGCACAAGAACAGCCTGGTCATGCTATGAAGCAACAACAGGCCAGTGGCTACTTGATATAACAGGATCAAACGTAAATACCAACGGCGCTTTCATGATGTCACCCGATGGAAGCATACTTGACTACTACATCGATACAAGTAACACAAGCCAGTACTATCTCGTATGCTGGAACTCAAGCCGCGCTCTGCTAGCCGCAACCGGCAGCATCGCAAACTGGAGATTCCAACCAACCAAAGGAATGAATGTTACCTGGTCTAGAGGTATCGAGTGGTCAGTCCCCATTGCAATGGCAGTCGACGGCAACCCAATCAGACTAAGTCTGTCTGGTCCCCAATCCGGCGGTAACATCGGCATCTCAGGCAACTCGGTTCTGATGGCTTATGGCGAAACGGGTAACTGGGCAACTTGGCAGGTAGATGCAAGCTATGATTTAACAGATGGCCACCAAAACTTTGTGATAAACCGCACCATTTCTGATGCCCCCTGGTCAAGAATCTGCACCTACACATCAGGTCAAGGCAAATATGCCCAACTCATCACTGAGGGTCAATACATCGCTCTATACAACGCTGATACCGGTAGTTTAGTAACTAAATGCCACTTCCCAGACGGTGGTAACATCTGGTCCTATTTTGCATCGTACCGTCCAATTGAGGCCTACGGATTACTCTACCAAAGCACCTATGATGGTCATGTTTATGCATGGAATGCTAACACAGGTGTACTCAACTGGACTTGGTATGCAGGCGACGCAGGCTACAATACCGTCTATGGTTCATATCCTGGTAAAATCATCGAACTTGTTGCTGACGGCAAAGTCATCCTCAACCAAGGTCATACATACAATCCCCCCATGTTTCGAGGATCGCATGCAGTAGCAATCAATGCAACCACAGGTGAAACAGTTTGGAAAGTAAACAGCTTTTGTCAATCTAATAGTCCAGTAGTTGGAGCAGCAGACGGTGTGTTGTTTTTACCTAACTCCTATGACAATCTGCTATACGCATATGGTAAGGGCCGCAGTGCAACCACAATCGAAGCACCAACAACAGCAGTTGCAGTCGGCGCCAGTATAACTATACGTGGAACCGTTACAGATCAATCTCCGGGTCAAACCTGCTTGGGTATACCTGCCGCAGGCACACCGGCAATCTCTGATGCGTTTATGGGTGAGTGGATGAACTATCTCTACCAGCAGCAGCCAAAGCCAAACAATGCAACCGGTGTCCCAGTTATTCTCTCTGTAGTAGACGGTAATGATAACTATCGTGAAATCGGTCAAGTTATCAGTGATGCAAACGGTTTTTACAGTTTCAACTGGAAACCAGATATTGCAGGTAAATACACTGTTTATGCATTATTCGCAGGTTCTGAATCATACTATTCATCAAATGCAGTGACAGCATTCACAGTTGATGATGTGGCGCCGGCAGAATCAAATGAACCACAAGTCTCAAATCCGCCCACTGAGCTGTATTTCGCAGTTTCCACAGCTGCAATTATTATTGCTATTGCAGTTGTCGGGGCAGTTCTTTTGATGGCAGTTAAGAAACGTATATAATCAAAGAGCAATCTAATCTCCCTTCTTTTTGTTTTTTAACCCATGATTTTTATGTCAGCTTTTTGTCGTGTAATTTTTTGTTGGTTGTTTCGTTGTGATGTTTCTGTTATTTGTTAGTTTATCTTCCAATTTTTGATTATGTTTCTAACTAGTTTATAAACAGTATCTAATATGCTAATTCTTAATGGCGATAACTGTGGTAAAGGTAACAATAAAGTGTATATGTTGCAATAGTGTGAATGTAGTAAAAATGAGTAAACAACCAAACAACACCCACGATGCTATGCAATAACTGCAAAAAACTTTTCAAATCCAATATACAAATAAAGGCGTACTGCCTCAAACCAAACAACAATAGTAAAAATGTCCACAAATGGAAATGGCATACGAGACATCTCACACGTTTTAGGTATTAGTCAAAACACTGTCATAAAAGTTTTAAAAAAACAAAAAATTACCAACAAATATAAACTCCAAATACATAAACCTCGCCAAACCGCTTACCATACGTTTGAGAATGGCTGAAATGTGGGGCAGAGTGTATTGTAAAAAACACCTTGTTGGTTGGGGCATACCATAGTTCATGATACGGGTGATATTGGGATATGTTTTTGGGACGTGCAGTAGTGAAGTGTTAAAAGAGTTTGGGTTTTGTTGGGGGTTTGGTGGGTGTGGCTTAACTTGACCCACAACTAAGCCCTTGGTTTTTTGACTAACCAGCAATACCGCTAACAAACAGTATTCGAGTTATTTCGACAAACAACAACACCCAACTTGAAACAAAACAAACAACCACCCACACACCAAACTGACAAAAACAAAAAACAACACACAAACAAACACAAAAACCCCAACAAACCAACAAACCAACAAACCAACTAAACTGCGCAAAACTCCAATAAAATTCACCAAAACAACTGCATACAGCAATAGATGAAAGGATATATGTGCTATCTGTAGTGTTTAACACTATTGTTTTTTGACTTTTTGCACAGTCTGAATTTCGGTTCGTTTGTAGTTTAGGGTTGCTTCTTGAAAATCGCGATTGTGTGTCATGTTAACAAATATGATGTAGTCTAAAATTTAAATTACTCTGCTATAACAAAAAATGGCGACATATGTGTTGATATCAAGGGGTTAGTGGGCAGACGTTTTGTGCAAAGCTGTTGGCAATGCTTGTGTGTCTTGATTGCCTACATGATGTATTCGCCATTTTTCAACTCTATTAAGGTTGGGGAGTTAATTGACGCAACATACGCTGTAGCGCCATTTCCCAAAGTGTATCTGCCTATGTTGTGTCACCAAAATTGGTTCCAGACGTTTTATGTAATTTAAAGTCGCCTGAACCTACTTGACCTACAAAAACAGTAGCTATTTCTTCAGAAGTAACATTCTTATTATTGCTAACACCAGCAATTCCTGTTTCTACGTTATGTATCCATCACCAACAGTCACAACCACAGGCGATGACAAAACAACTATTCCACCATATAAAATACAACCACCCAATATTAGCACTATCCCAAAGCTCGCCAAACATATTTAGTTCCACCTATACCTACACCATGCTATCCTACGCGTCTTCTTTCTACATCAACCAACGGACCGCTTTTAAAACGGCGGTACATCAACATTTATCACTAATAGAACGACACCAACCACTATCCGCCCAATCATAAGATTATTCATAAAAACAGGGCGGCGATTGTACATTAAATTGTTCAACAGTTATTATTATCCCCCATAAAACTGAGTTAAAAGACATGTAACAATATATATCTATTTTTGGTGTGAAATAGTCATTTTGTGTATTATTTTTGCCAGATAAATATGTTAAAAATTGAATAATTCAGAGATGCCTTATATACGTCAAAAAATATTATTTTGCAGGTAGGCGCTAACTTATATCGGATACGTGAGGATGGCGCTACCTTACGGTGGCTGATGAAAAATACAGGACATAAATGCTCTCTACTTTCTGAGCCCTATCATCATGATAGCGTTCAGTGTTGGTTTAATCGCTTACTGGAAAATTAAAAGGCGGTTCACAGTTTGGACACTGCTTTTATCTCTTGCAGCATATGCAGGTGCAATAGCACTAAAAAGTGTAGTTCAATATTTCACAGCCGAACCCTTCCATATAGCAGTCGGAGGGAATCTAGCTGCCATGGGTATCTACATTGGCCTGCAAACAGCAATTTTTGAGGTGGGCGGTGCATACCTTGCAGCTAAAATTGCCTTCTCGCGAGGTAAAATAAGAGCAGACGATGCCGAAGGATATGGGTTGGGTTTAGCTTTCTGGGAAAATGGTGTCCTTATAGGTGGTTCAGCGTTGCTTAACTTTATCGTAATATATTTGACCTTAGCTGGAGGAGGAACTGCTGCTCAACAACTCTTTGATGCCCTATCTGCAACACAACCTGACCTCTTCGGGTCAGCATCTGTTGCCTTAACCCAAGTTGGTTTAGCCGTATTTGAAAGATTTTCCTCTTTAATGATTCATTTTGCATGGGGGCTTCTTTGCGTATTTGCAGTGGCATTTAAAAAGAAACGTTTTCTATACTTAGCCTTGCCTATGGGCATGGTTGATTTTCTAGTGTTATATGCAGGAATTTTGGGTACCTTAAACTTTGAAATACTTTTCTTTGCAGTATGTTTGCTGTGCCTCTTTGTGGCTTTGTGGTTTACAAAAGCGGAAAGAAAAAATGCCACAACAGTTTCTTTGTCTACTGCAAGCGAAGGAGATATGCAATTGAAATCTCTTGTTAAAACAAACTTTAAGCGGGCTCTTAGCTTTGGTAGTGTCTATCTTATTCTTGGTCTTGCTCTGTCCTTTTTACTTGGTGCTGTTATTAGTGGAACGGCTTCTGTTTCTGATGATGTACCATTGGTTGTATCACAAATGTTTCCAATGATGGTTCCCGTGTGTGCTGTTGTGGGTAGTTTTGGTGGGTTGATGGTTTTTGTTAGTGATCGAACTAAGGGTGTTTATGAGTATTTGATTGCTTATGGTGTTAGTATCTATGAGATTTTATGGTCAACTTTACTTGTTACTCTGGGTTTAGTTACTGTAGTTCTTGGAGTTTCACTTACAGGAAACATTGCTATAACTCTTCTAATGGGTGGATCGATACAACCAGCTCTGATTGAGATGTTGTTGATCTATACAATACCAATTAGTTATGCTTCGGTAGCGTTTATGACTATGGCGGGGATGATATGGTCTTCTCTTACAGCTCGAATTCCGGGAGTTAACAGTCCCATTGGTATATGCACTCTAATAGGAGTTGGG
This sequence comes from Nitrososphaerota archaeon, assembly GCA_031274765.1. Classification (GTDB taxonomy): domain Archaea; phylum Thermoproteota; class Bathyarchaeia; order Bathyarchaeales; family Bathycorpusculaceae; genus Bathycorpusculum. The sequence goes on from JAISPR010000010.1 coordinate 64,257, forward strand.
CCTACGTTGGTGGTTTTTATTCTTAGCACCTTCTTGTCTGGTTCAAGCAATTTTCTGTTGCTTATCGGTGGGGTGACTTTAATCTTAGTAGCATTGGTTGTCACGATGATGGTGGTGGCAAATAAGAAAATGAATAGGGAGAGGTTATTGGCAGATGCTTGAAAATAAAAACACAACGTATAATGTTGAAAATCAATCAGTTTCAATAGGATCGTCACCAGTAGTGTTGTTTGACTCGGTTAGTTCAGGTTACTCTGGACGGAAGGTGCTGGAGGATATTTCTTTTCGGATAGATGAGCCTGCTATTTATGTTGTTTTGGGGCCTAATGGTGCTGGCAAAACAACCTTATTTAGAACCCTTGCAGGTGTACTAAAACCTTACTCAGGCAGAGTGGAGGTAGAAGGATATTCGAGTGAGTCGCAAGAAGGTAGAAAGCAGCTTGATTATCTTACGCATATAGATGGTATTCCGGAGGGTATGAGTGTAAGGGGTGCTTTGCGATTTTACGCAGGTATAGTGGGCGCTGGGGAAGCGGATGTTGATAGGGTGATTGATTTGCTTAAGCTTGGGGAGTTGAGTGTTAAGCGTTTTGGTCAGCTTAGTCAGGGTCAGAAGAAGAGGGTGTCGGTTGCCAGAATTTTTCTCAAAGAGAAAAAGGTTTACTTGCTAGATGAGCCTACGAGTAATTTGGATCCAAAAATGGCCAGTGAAATCCGAGAGCTAGTACTTGGACTGAGTAAAAATAAGGTAATTTTGTATTCATCTCATAATCTTTTTGAAGCTAGAGAAATTGGTTCTAAAGTAATTGTAATAAAGAACGGAAAGCTTGCCCTATTTGGTAACATATCAGAAATTAAAACTGAAAAATACACAATTGGAATACGCACTTTAGACATGGAAGAGGTGCCCTATTCAGTTGGAAAAGAGGGTGATTATTACCTGTTTGAGTTGCAGGGGCCTGAAGAAGTCCCAGCTTTAACCGCCAAGTTGTTGAAAAAAGGTGTGCAGATTCGAGAAGTAAAGGAAATGCAGAACCCCTTAGAAGAGTTATTCAAATAATAACCGTAACTATGCTTTTTTACCCCTATATCAACGTTTAACATTCAATTCCTACCCATTTGAACAAACAACCACAACCCTCAAATAAAATTGCCCTATATTGCCCCTATGCAAACATACCACAACCCACACAAACCCCATTCAAAAAACTAAAACAACAAACCAACTCCCCCAGACTGTCCGAAAACTAACAAAAATCCCAGAAAACAAGAAAAGAACCGGCAGTGTGCCAATATAGAATAGTTTTTTACCGATAGGTGGTTTATGTGTTACCTCTGGCTTAAGGGTAACTTTTCTCTTCAAACCTTGGAAAACTTGCCAATCAGGTATGAGTCAGTACAAATTTGATTCTGTGCCAAATTAACTATTCTAAATTGGCACACTGCAAAACAACATTACCGCCACACACCAACACATCACAAAACCAAAACAAAACAAAAAAAGAAAAGGGAAAAATAATTAATCTACGCACGCTTACGCAACAAAAGCAAAGCCAACAAAGCACCAACAACAGCAATCGCAACAATAATACCAACAGTAGCAGGAACAAAATAC
>JAISPR010000011.1 GCA_031274765.1 Nitrososphaerota archaeon
GTGGGTGGGGTCAATAAGTTTTGTTGCGGTATACTGTTGTATGGAGCACTAAGGGAGAACATAAGACGTTTAAAGAAGAAAGAATGAGGGTACCCACCTAAAATAGCGAAAGGCCAAAATCTCATCCTCAGAAGCATCTGGATATATTTTGCATAACTCAGGAGTGGTGGCTTCAATTAGGTTGAGGGTTTTCTTAGTTATAGTGACTGTATTTGGTTCATCCCCCTCTTTAACTAGTCCATGAAGCTTTAGCTCTCGAACACACTGTTCGATTTCTTCGAGTTTTATGTCGGGCGTTTATGTTTTTGATTATTCATACAAACTATTTGGCAGGTGGCTTGAAAAAGTTTGTGGGTCCTTTCAGAAATAACTGTTGATATATCGTTTGAATTTTCGCTGAAATTGCACCATACCGTTCCTGTTTATCCATTATTTTTAATTACGATAGTGATTGTACTTGTTGATAGATGTGTTTGCAATAATTTTGTTTTTATATGTGAAATTATGTTGAGTAGAGTTTTTATGTCGATTTGTGGCGTTAGAAAATTCGTAGTGTTTGTTGTGTTAAACATTGATAAATTATGTTTAAATTACTTGAATTTAGTGAAATAGTTGTTGTTTGGTGGTTTTTGTTGATGGCAATGGCGTTTTGCCCTTTATGTCAAAGTCAGCTCTGTTTTGAAAGAAAACGTGTCTTTTATTATTTGATTTCACAATCCAATTGATAGCCGTTCCTGTTTGATGTTTTATTTTTTCCAGTTTAAATCTTGAGAATAACAGCTATTTGGGAATTTCTTAATGAGGTGTGGTCTTAGTACAACCTGACAAACACACAACCTCTTTCTCTCCGCCAAGCAAATTATCAAATGATACAAATCAATCAATAAAACAAGAGTATGTGATGTTATTTATACAAATAAATTTCAATGAAGCTAAAGAAAGCTCTTCCACAGCACTATCTTAAATACCAAGCTATTTCCTCCTCTAATGGTTGTTGCATTCAAACTACTCTTTTTCATGGCTGCTATGCCACTCCAAGGAGCTGGCTCAATCTTGGTTGTTGCTCAGATGAGGCTTGTTTGAGCTTTGAAGGGGTGTTTTGGTGGTGTGTTGTCTGTTGGGGTGAGTTTGGGTATTTAATGTGGTTTGTGTTTGGTTGGTGTGTTTTGTTGTTTGAACTTATGGGGCTGTTGATAGTTGTGTGGTTGCTGGGTTGCTCTTGGGTCGTTGTGTGGGTGGGAAACCTTTGAGGAGTATTTGGTGATTTGTAGGTGGGTTTGTCAGATAAGAGTTCAGTTAGTTGATGGGCCAAGAAACGTCTGATGTTGGTGGGTTTGTTTCTTTGGGTTGGGTTTGTGTGGTGTTGATGGCTGGGTGGTTTGGGTTGGTTTGTTCTTTTTGGGTGGATGGCGGTGGTTTTATTTTGTGTGTTGTTTTGGTTTGTTTGTTGGGTTGTGGGGTGGTGTGTTTGGGTTTGTGGCTCTGTTGGTTTGTTCTGGGTTGCCGGGGTTGGGTAGAAACTGGGCGGCCTTCAAAAACTGTCGGGGCGGTAATAGTGCAAAAATAAACCTGTATGTGGTGATTAGTGATGTTTTTTTTGAGGTGTTTTGTAGAGTTTTATACAAATTCCCATAATCCAAGCAGAAATCGCTATGGCTGATATAAGCTCTGGTATTGCTACATTTGGCACATAGGCCCAGAGAGATAAAAGTATCCACGGTAAAATTGCAATAAGACCCATAGCAACAGTGAACAGCGCCAATCTATATTGATGGGTTGTATAAAAACAAAGGGTAAAGATGAACAATGCAAGCGGGGCTAATATAAAAAACCCTAACGCAACACTATAATGTAGGGTCATATTGTTTTCTGTAAAAATTCCAATCAAACTCAACGCTCCCGAAGCCACCCCAAAAACCAATACCCCTATTTGACCTCTTAGAGTTTTAGCCACAAACTCATATAGACTAAAAATCACAAACCCCAAAACCAAAACTCCTGTCACACAAAGACTTCCATTAAACACTCCCTGTGTCATGCCATCCACAACCCCGAGATCACTTAGAGCATTTTGCGTCCAACTAAACAAAGGATAGCTGATAATGGCACATAAAATCCCCCCAATTCCCACTATTGGCGCAATAAAGCCCAACACTACTCCAACTCTTACCCAATCCATAGCTATCAAAAAATATTGGGTTTAGAGGTTTAAAAATTTGTCCTCGGGGGCAAGAGCGCACGCAGATTTTTAAGCCCCCGCAGTTTATCCCGCTCACCGATTTTTGCTTCTTCTACAGCTTTTCTGAGAATCTCGATGGATTCATCCATAGCTTTGCGTTCCACAGGAAACGGCACCCCATCCTTACCTCCATAGGCAAAACTAAATCTAACTGGATCCTCCCAACAAGGTGCCTCTCCATACACAAGCTCTGCTACAAGTGCCAACCCCCGCACAGTCGCTGGACCCACCCCTTGAACACTTAGCAGCTCCTCATAATTACGCGGTTGAAACTCATAGAGCCGACTTAGTGTATCCCAGTTGATATGGCGCGGCATATCTAACACTGCCCCAGCTACACCCCAAGTATCTGACGCCCCAGACAACCATGATTGCAAAGATGTTTGCTGTTTAGGTCTACAAACTGACTCAATTAATCCCCGTAAACGTTTAGGCGATTCTTTCACAAGATCCACAGATACCCGCCTAGTAGCTGCACTTTGCTTAGCAACCATATTTAGGGCTTCCGCACACTTTTGGTCCCCCACAATACCACTATGCGGCTCCTCTACAAACGTCTTGGTTTTCTCACCCAACCAATGATACCGTCGTGCACTCTGTTTTTCACAATTTAATCCTTGCTCAATCACTGCCCATTGACCCGTTTTGGTGACAAAAAAAGTGTGATGATAAAGTGCATACCCTGCCTGAATAGCGCTGTTATCCACTTTTGCTGTCATACGGCTGGTGTAGAGTAACTTATCAATAGTCTCCTGAGAAAACCCCCACTTTGTACCTATAAATGTAAGTTCAGCAGGTGTTCTACGGCTAACCCGCCCCTTACCCCCACAAACAACCACCCCGTGGCGCTCTGAGGACAAAGCCGCCTTTAGTACACCAGTGACAACTGTTGTTACTCCGCTACTGTGCCAATCATAGGCCAACACGCATCCAAGTGCTTGAAACCAATAAGGATCACTTAGTCGTGTCAGAAATTTAGCTGTACCATACTCATCAATCATTATGCTTATAATCTCATGGGCTAAACCCTCCATACGTCTAGTGAGCCACTGGGGTGCTTTGCCTCCATGCAGAGGTAAAATGGCTGTGCCTGTTTGATTCATTAATATCAAAAAATAAGGATACCCCGTGCAGATATATGGATTATTGCATCCAACACGGCAAAAACTAAGGGTGATGGCGAATTGTGTATGTAGTTCAAGGTTGTTGTCCCCGTTTCTTGCTTTTAGCTTGGCGAATTTGGCAGTGTGCCAATATAGACTATTTTTTACCTGTTAGATACTTGTGTGTTACCCCTAAATTAGGCGTAACTTTTCTCTTCCAACCTTGGAAAATTGGTCAAGCATGTCTGGAGTCAATACGAATTTGATTATGCGCTAAAATAACTATCTAAATTGGTGCACTACCTGGATTTGATGGCCGTTGTCTTTTAAAAGGTAGCTGCTCAGCTTAAAAAGGGCATGTCTTGATTATATAAATTTGTTAACCATAAAAAACTAAAACAACATACCATAACGTGATAATTTTGAGTGGAAAACAATAAATTATACTAAAAAAGTTTGAAATAACCGGAGCGCCATAGTGTATAAAAACGACTAAAAAGTCAGATATATATAGTGCTTTTGATAACCCAAATAGTAGCGAGCGAGCCATTAACGCTTGTTCGCTTAAACATGAAAGGAAAAAAAGAAATGTCAAAACATAAAAATCAAATCGCAATTTTATTTTCCACAATACTAATGTTTTCAATAATCACAGCAATATTCATTGTGCCAAACGCAGGCCAAGTCTACCCCCCACCAGGAACAAAAATCCCAACATACGCCTTCCTAAACGTCGCCCCAAACCCCATCGGAGTAGGACAACCCGTATCCATCAACTTCTTCCTAGCCACCCCAATGCAAACCGGAGAAAACCCAATCGGCATGACCGTCATCCGAACCAACCCTGATGGCAC
>JAISPR010000037.1 GCA_031274765.1 Nitrososphaerota archaeon
TTTGTTTTGTGTTTTTGGTTTGTTTGTGTGTAAGGTTTTGTTGTTTTGTGTTGTGTTTTTTTGTTTTTTTATTTCATTTTTTATTTGTGGGTGTAGTTATGTGTTTCGGGAATCCAGGATTAATAACAGCGTCAGGTTCCTCTAAGGCAACATAATTACGCGAAACAATTTCTTCCATAGAAAACGTTGAAAAAGAGTAAATGCCCGGCAAGTCGATGACTCTTATTTCATAACCTTCAAAGCTCAAGGTGCCTTCTGCACGGTCAACAGTTTTCTCCGGCCAGTTGCCAATTATCTGATTTGACCCAGTTAATTGGTTAAAGATTACACTTTTACCTACATTTGCGTTTCCTGCAAGAGCAAAAGTAAGCTGTTTGTTAGTCTTTACAGTAACAGACGCGCTCGTTTTTTTGGATCAGCAGGTATATGTGATGCCAGTTGTTTATTCTCCGATTGGTTTACAGGGGGTCTATTTCTACAAATACATTACAAGCGATGTCGGTACCCAAAGCTAATTCGGAGCCTCTAACAGCAATCACGACGGGGCCATCCATTGGGGCTACTTTGACAATTTGGATTTTTGTTCCGGGTGTGAGGCCCATGTCCAAGAGGCGCTGAAGTACCTTGTGTTCGCCTCGGATGAAACTGATTTTGCCAAATGTTCCACCTTTTAGTTCGCGTATGGAGGTGAGGTTTTTGTTGCGTTTTCCCACTTGCTCTAAGCCTTTTTGATGTAGTTGGATGCATTCTTCGCAATTTGAGAAGGGTAAGTCGCAGGCGGGTATGGTTTTTTTGTCATCGGGGCAGGTGTCGGGGTGTTTTAGGAAGCGGCAGAGGGATTCTTCGGCCTCGTCTGAGAGGTTGTGTTCCATTTGGCAGGCTTCAAGGTGTACTTTATCGGGTCCTATATGTAGTATGTTTGATAGGAAGCTTTCAAGTAGTCGGTGTTTTCGGGTTATTTTTTGAGCTTCGTTTAGGCCTTTTTGGGTGAGGGTACTGCCGTGGTAGGGGGAATATTTTATGTAGTCTTCGGCGGCTAGTTTTTTGAGCATTTCTGTTACGCTAGCGGGGGTCACCTCAAGTTTTTGGGCGATGTCGGTATTGTTTACTTTTTCTCTGTTTTTAGATAGGCTGTAAACGGCTTTTAGGTAGTCTTGGGTTGATTTTTGCAGGTTTATTTCGCCTCTGTTTTTAGGCATACCTAAATTCTGTACAGATCCATATAAATTTTTAGGCTAACCTAAAATTCACATATTCAGAAATATTTTCTTCTATGCAAAAATACTTTTTTCATGCGCTTCAATGGAAGCATTGCTTCATAATCTTTCACTACTCCAACCTACAGAGCGTTAACCGCTTCTTTTGGGTTGGCAGTGGTTGTTATTGTAGATGACCATATTTGAGTGGTTTACATCGCTTATGGGGGTTCACCAGGTTCATGACGATATTAACATACATCCAAGTTTTCGCTTAACAACCGCAGTTATTTTTTTACATTTTTTCTCTTTAAAGTTGTGATAAAAGGGCTGATTTAGGGGTCAAGGTTTCATGGCTAATTTTTTTTGTTCTTTGGGTAATTTCTCAATTGCGTACCGTAGCGCTGTTCGGGGCATGTTCGATTTATTTTTCATCACATAGGCTAATACTTCAGTGGGATGTTTTTCTGTTTCAGCTTTCAGCAGCCAACCATACCCTTTTGCACTAAATCATCAGAGTCTATTAAAAGCAGATCGCTGATTTTAAGAGCTTCCTCTAAGAACAGGCCTTTTTTTGCTGGAATAATCAATGTTACTGCGGCAGCACGTTTAAGCCAGCGGTTGCTGGATTTGGCCCAAACCATAAGGGTTCCCACTTGTTCGGGAAATTTCATCATGAAATCACCCACGGTGTGGTTGCAGAAACTGTCACATTTAGCCCAATTATCAATGTAGCAGTCAATCCAGCGCTCAAAAATAGCCAAATCTTCTTGCTGGAATTGGTCAGCGATTTTTGGCAGCCACTTGGCAGCAATAAAAGCTTCTTCCATAACACCAGAACTAAAGAGAGCTTCGCAAAGTGTAAAAAGGTCTTTTTTGGGCAAATTTTTGATTTGCTGCCAGTTTTTGTGGCTGAGTTTTGCTACGGTAGAACTTTTGACACCATAGAGGGTGATGGCTTCTTTGAAGTAGCGTTTGGCACCCGCTTTAGTTTGCGGGTCTGTGTTGGCTTTTAATTCTTCTCGGAGGTGGGTTAGGATTTGATTCATAGGCAAAAAATACAGAGGGGCTTGGATAAAATTGTTATGTTTATAACGTGTGAATCCCATAAAAATCTCCAGCCGCGCCTAAACGCCAAATCCACACCCAAAAAAGATACAAACTAACAATTATTAGTCTTGAAACCAAACCACCCAAAAACACATGTTCAAGTGACTTTCGGCTTATTATTTTTTAATAAAGTCACACGCCTATTTATTATTTGAGATTTTCCAAATGTTTTCCATGCTTCAACTTCCAGCAGCACAACAATTTATGACAACTACCAACTATAAATCTAACACAATATAACCTACTGAAAGACCATATTCCAAAATTACAATAACAACATTTTACCCGACTATTCAGTTAACGACGCAAGTATTTGTTTCAAGCCGTCGGCTCAATTTTCATACGGTTGCCGTGGAAAAAAAATAAGGTGGAAATGAAGAAATGTTGTGGATGGTTTAGCGTTTTCTGAGCAACAACGCGATGGCTATTAACGACAGCACTATTGCAATGATTATGCCGATAAACGCTGGCAAAATGAAGGCATCAGCTGCTGATCCGGGGGGTTGTGAGGGATTCTGAGTCGGAGAGATTGCTTCGCCCACAGTCAAAAAGGTCGTCGAGGAGGATGGTCCATAGGCTTCTGAACCTGCAAATGTTGCAAATATATGGTATGTGCCGGGAATATTTGGTTCAAAAGTGTAGGCATAATTGCCGTTTGCATCGCTTGTGGTTTCACCGATGGCAACATAATTATTGTTGGGATCAATGGCAAATAAACTCACTGGAACACCAGTGGCATTCATAGGTGCGGGTCCTTGTTGGAATAGATGTTGCATCCAATCGGTTTGATCTGCATCAGAAATCGCTGGGGTGCCTTTGAGTGAGAAGTCAAGCTTATCATTGGTGTTGAGTCGGCCAGATAAAGTTTGATCGGTAACAGTACCACTAAGAGTAACTTTGTTGCCAAGAAACAGAGGACCAGAAGACACTGAAACAGTGGTTGCGCTTGGTCCTCTGCCAAAGCAGTAGAGCTGATTGTCATAGGCATTAAGAGCAATAAGCCGACCATCAGATATAACAAAATTACTGCCTGCATTGCCAGAGGGCATCGCAACACCATAAACCGGGAAATTCCACAACAACGCACCATTTGATGCATTGATGCACTGCAATAAATTCCCATTTTCCAAAATAGGACCCGGAGAGTGTTGGCCACTGCCTATGTATATTCGGCCATCGTTAGAAACTGCGCCTACATTCATGGGATAATTACCAAATACTGAATCCCCTAGATACTCATTAGCAGCAGTGTAGTTCCAAATATAACCCGATCTCAAATCAATAGCGATCAAAACGCCGCCGTATCCGCTGGATAGAAGTGTGTTGCCGTATCGGTTGGTGTTAAAGCCAAAGTAGTCTGCCTGTGGGGCAGAAACAGTCCAAAGTTGTGCGCCGGTTTTAGCGTCAAATCCCCAGCGTTGAAGCAGTTTAGTGGAGTGATAGGCTACGGTTGCGGTGTCTTTATCGATTGAGTATACCCCAGTTAAGACGATGGAGGCGTTACTTGCGGTAGATGCATAGGGGGGAGTTAATGTATTGCGCCAAAGTTCTTTGCCTTCGTTACCGTTTGAGAGGTCGATTGCAAAAACAAGTGCTGGAACGACTCCGCGTTCATCGTTGCGTCCGGGAGTTGCAAATATGGCGTATTCACCTTCGCGTATGGCTTGAAGCGTAGCGGTCTGGTTTAACAAGTCGTTAGACGGCCCTAAGAGACTGGGAATAGAAAAGTTACCGGTGATCATCAGGCTACCGTCATGGACTATGTTGTATGCAACAGATGCTCCCCAGAAAGGTGTAGAAGATCCTCCTCCTCCTCCGCCAGCGGGTCGCCACTGCCATACATCAGTTCCGGTTACTCCGCTGACCATGGTGCCTGCAGAGGTGTTCCATATTGTCATGTAGGAACGGGTGCCTAGAGTGGCCGTGTTATAGCGGAGTATGCTTCCGTCTTTGCCATAAATGGGTGTTCCGCCTGTGGAGACGTTGGCGATGTAGGTTATGTGTTGGAGTGTGTGTGCGTCGAGGAGTTCCCAGATGGTTCCAAATGCGTTTGATCCGATGGTTGATTTATTTATGTTTGAAGCGCCGCTATTTATTGCTATGGTTAAATCAGGGTTTAGGGTTACGTTTGATAGGCGGACGGTGTCAGGTAGGTCTGTGTATGTGACTTGTCGGTAGAGGTATGGGAAGCCTCCATGCTGGTTAGGTGAGTCGTAGGCGTAGATCTGTCCAAATGTGGGAACGAGGTCGGTATAGTTTTCATGGAGGGTTTCTCCGGTGTAGAGGTCAGCGACTGCCCAGCCTTGGGCGTTAGCGTGTGTGTAGCGGGGTTGGTAGTGGATTTTGCCGTCGATAACGACTGCAGAGAAGCTTAGGCCTTGATAGTGGTATTGTGCAAACCCAGCAGAATCAAAGCGGTTGTCCATTATACCGCCTGCCCAGTAGGATTTTGTCCACAAGATGTGGGCGCTGCCTGGGCCGGGGCTGTAGCTGTAGTAGGAGGAGCCTTCGTTTGCGCTGCCTTGGGGCCATTGGTTAGCTGCGCCGCCGATCCAGTTGCCGGCAAGGGTGTAGTAGAGGTGCATGTTGCTAGCGATTGGTCGGGTCCAGTAATCTTGAGGACCGGGGGTGTCAGTTCGGATGGGAACGGGTTGGGATTGAACTTGGAAGGTGATGCTTGGGCTGAAGGCTTCGCTGTAGGTTCTTTGTGTGTCTGTGCTAATTTTTAGGGTTTGGGTTGGGAAAAATGCCTGTGCGGTGTAGGTGCCTGTTTTTTCGGTAGGTACAAATACGACATAGGCTGAGCCGGTGGAGTCGGTTCTTTGGATGGGTATGGTGGTATTGACGCCGTCGGGGTCTGTTATGATAATTTGGAGGTTTTGCCAGCCGCGTTCGGCGTGGGTCATTTCTATGTTTATTGGTGGGATGTCGGCGGTCCAGGTGATAAGGATTAGTTCTTGGTTTAAGCCTACGGTTTTGCTGTTTACTGCGATGTAGATGTAGGAGTTGAAGTATGTTGTTTGGGCTGAAACGTTTAGCAGGATTGTTGTTGGTGCCGCGATTGTCATTATTAATAAAACTGAAGTCATAAAAAATAGACTTTTTTTGTTTCTTATTTTCATGTTGTTTTCATCATTATTAAACCTCTTCGGAAATAATAAATGTTGTGTAAGGTTTGTTTTTGTAGAATACGGTTTAATTTTTGGTAGTGTCCTAATTTAGAATACCCATTTAAAATTTAAAACAGTTATTTAAAATTTAGAACAACTATTTAAAACCCTAACTCGGGTGACCTTAGGGAATAACTTTTAAAAAAAAAGACCAAAAAACAAACAATACCAAATTCCAAACCAAAAACACACCCCCCAGACGGTCCAAAAACTAACAAAAACCCCAGAAAAACAAAAAAAGAACCGATTTTCTCCGCCCGTTCACACCAAAAACACAAAAAAGTCTAGTTTTCAGACAGTCTCCCCCCACACCACAAAACCAAACAACACTTATCCCCTAATAGGAAATACAAGAACCACACAACCAAACAACCACCACCCCAATGAACAACAAACTACCTAACCCAACAAAAAAACCAAGGCCAAAAATGCCTCGAAATAAAAACCCAACACAACACCCACCACCTCTACAAATCCACCACCCACTGGGACAAACAAACCAAAAAAAGAAAAAAACACCCACCCACATCGAAAAACTCGACCCCCAAAAAGAACACAATCGAGTAGGAGACCACTCATTAGTTAAGTGATCGTCCCCTCACACCACCGTACGCACCGTTCGATATACACGATTCAACGACACAAGCACAACCTCCCATAACAAACCAAAATATCATCACAACCCAACTCCACCAACACCTTATTCGACAAAAAAAGACAAAATCAAACTACCAGCAACACACCAAACCCCGCACAAGAATTAACCCACCACCCACCAGAACCCAAGAAACACCAACCCGACAAGAACCACAAAACACACCCCACTACACCCCCACTACCCCCACAAAAACATCCACAACCAACAACCAATCCACCCCAACAAACCCACAACACAACCATTCATAGTCACCAACCCAAAAAAATTAAACC
>JAISPR010000040.1 GCA_031274765.1 Nitrososphaerota archaeon
GTGGTTTTTTGGAGTTTGTTTATGGTTGATTTGACTGTTTTTTTGTTTGTTCGTTTTCATGTTATGGTGTGCGTGAGGAGATCTGGGATCTTGTGCACAATCCTTTTTGAAACACTCTCAATTTTTTAAGGGTCACAACACCTCAAGCCTCAAATGTTGTGTGTTTAAACCGAAGGAGGTTACTTATTACGGTCTGTTTGTTGTTTTACTTCCCAATGACCTGTCTTTGGCGAACCTACCCGCGTTATAGTTCCCGCCTCTTGGAGCAAATTCATTTGACGCGATACCGTCCGCTTTGAATACCCTACCTTTTCAGCAATCTCCGCTAATGAATAACCCGGATTCTGCATGACACACATCAAAATTTGATTCTTTACTTCAACACTATTTACGTTGCCATTTACGTTGCCATGTGGCAATGTAAAACCTTCGGCAAACGGAAATATCGCGATTAAAAACTATCAGCACTGCTGAGAGGAATCAAGTATGGATATGGCTATTAATGAGAAAGTAGCTAAACAATGCGGATGTTTTCTTGGTGGATAAACCCAATAACGCTATACAACCAATGGATAATGACAAAATAATTTATCAAGGTATACGAAATACTCTTGCAAACGCTCGAGTAAAAGTCTATACGGCAGTAAGATCTGCTATGGTTGAAGCTTATTGGGATATTGGTCGACAAATAGAAGAAGCGATTGGTGGACGAGCAGAATACGGTAAAGGATTATTGCAGTATTTAGCAAAACAGTTAACGGTCGAATTTGGGAAAGGTTTTGACGAAAGTAATTTACGGCGTATGCGCCAATTTTATCAGACATTTCCAATTCGTGCGACACTGTCCCACGAATTGAGTTGGTCACACTACTGCCTTTTAATGAAAATTGATGATAGTTCACGACGCGAGTTTTATGCTCGAGAGTGTGTAGAGGCCACGTGGAGTGTTCGCCAGTTGGAGCGACAAATTACTTCTTTTTTCTACGAACGTTTACTTGCTACCCAAAAGAGTGGACATGACACTGTGAGAATGGAGATTCAGACACTTGAACCAAAAACTGATCCTGATTATATTCTCAAAGACCCATACATTTTGGAATTTCTCGATTTGAAAGAAAACCGCGATTACCAAGAAAATGATTTGGAACAAGGACTCATCAACAAATTACAAGATTTTTTACTTGAACTTGGCAAGGGCTTTTCTTTCGTAGCACGACAAAAACGGATAACAATTGAAGGCGACCATTATTATGTCGATCTTGTTTTCTACAATTATATCCTTAAGTGTTTTGTGCTGATTGACCTTAAAGCTGGTAAACTTTCTTACCAAGACATAGGTCAGATTGATTTCTACGTTAGATATTTTGAAGATAAAGTCAAGTTGCCTGAGGACAATCCCACAATTGGTATTATTCTTTGTGCAGATAAAAATGATACAATGGTAAAGTACTCCGTTTTGTCGGATAATGAAAAACTGTTTGCTTCTAAGTATGTGCTTTATCTGCCTACAGAAGAAGAGTTAAAACGTGAGTTAGAGCGTGAACGTGAACTTATTGAACGACAAGCTGATGTGAATACAGATGATGTTGCCTAATGAAAATTCATTTTCAGGTCATCAGTACTATCAACGCATTCTTTTTTTGAAAAATATGTCAGAATACGGAAGGTCGTAGAAAAAAGGGGTTGTTATGGCGATATCTCCTTAAAAGTTGGAGTTCAAATTCTAGCAGCCCACCCATTTTTTAACAGCACAATTATTCGACACTCCCAGACGGCAATAGTTCCACGTAAGGTTTGTAAGAAAATTTATTAATGGAGAATATACTCATTTCTTTTAGTGTTTAATATGAATCCTCAGAATCAAAGCTGTGATTTTGAGGAAAGGCTATGTACCCAAACAACCAAAGCCCGCTCGAGGCTCCTACTCTTTGAGTACAAAGCCCTGTTTCCTTTTAAAATCCCCAAAAACAAATAATAACATGACAACAACTGAGCCAATCCACGACTACGAACAATGCCTCGCCAGACACCGCCACAACATAAAACAATTACCAAACAGACAAAGTTCCAAATAGGAAGCACCAATTATTATCTCAGAAATATTTAAAGCAGAAATATAACCCGGTACTGATTGCAGAGGGTTTTCATTTTTCTTCACACTGCGAGTTGCTAAAAGGGTTATAGCGTTTTATAATGAAGACTGCCTTGTTGCATGCATGAGTGATAAGCTATTTTATTTTTAGCTTGCTGCCAAAGAAAACTGACGTTCACACAGGACTATACTGTTCACTATGTATGTGTTTGCTCTACTTTTCCATAAGTGCCCACTTTAAATATGCGACGCAATACATCATAATACTGCACAAAATGCAGTGTTGTGATATAAAATCAAAACAAGCCTATTACTCAAAAAACTCCAACTCGAAAACAAAGAAACCATAACAGCCCAAGAACTCAAAAACTACTGCAACCAACTAAACCTCGACTACACCACAACAATCGACCACTTCCTAACACGCAAACACCTCACACGCATATTTCGAGAAATATTCTACATAAAAACCCTAAACGAAAAACACTTAGGAAAAACAAAATACACCCACCTAGAACTCACAGCCAAAGGCCTAGAAATAAAAGGTATAAAAAACTGGTACTTTAGCCACTACACAGCACTAAAACTAAACAACCAAACCCACGAATACTTCACCCTAAACTACGTTACCAACGACAAAATACAACGCACAACCTCAACAAAAATAGCCGGCCACAAATTTAAATTCCTAAAACTAAAAAACTCCCTCTTCAACTTTGGACTAATACACAAAGACATCATAACATACTCCGACCCAGAAAAAACCATTTTAGACTTCATCTATACATGGCGCTACAATGGCGTACAAAAAGACAAAATCCTCGCCGACATAGACGACTGGACAACCAACTTATCCACAGCAAAAATAATAGAATACTCCAAAAATTATCCAACAACAGTTCAAGAAATTGCCCACGAACTAACAAATAACCACAGGTGATTGTATGAGAAAAGAATTTGTTGTAACAATAGCTGAGCAGAACGGTATTGAG
>JAISPR010000042.1 GCA_031274765.1 Nitrososphaerota archaeon
CTTCGTCTTTTATTAGTAAAGCAAAGACGTTGTGGGGTATTAATTTGATTTTGGGGTCATTATGGAGTTGTTCAATATGTTTGTGGTTGATTTTTAGTTCCGTAAAGGGTTCTAAACAATACAATATGTCTTCAGTCATATGATTAGACTTATTTAGTAAATGGGCTGTTATGAAAAGTCGAACCCTTTTTTTAGGTTTATTTTTGGGGGCGGCCCATTTTTTGTTCTTCTGGGTTAAAAATTTGTAATGATCGGTGTTTGAATTTGGGGGGTTTTTGGAGGGCGGCCCATTTTTTGTTCTTCTGGGTTTAAAATTTGGGTTGTGTGGTGGATGTATTTGGGGGGGTTGTGGAGACGGTTTTTTATTTTTTGTGTTTGTGTTCTCATTTTGTGAAGGGGTGTGGGTATTTGTGGTTTTTGCAGGTGGTTTTGTGGGTTTTGTCTAGTATTTCGTTGTGTTCTTTGGCGGTTTTTATGGTTGGTCTTTGCATATGTGAGCAGTAGTTATTTATTATTGTAGTGTTTATATGTATTTTGGTATTTTATTAATCAAGATTCTAGATTTCTAGAGGTTTATATTTGTGTTTGATTCATATGTTTTTTGTGTTATGGTGTGTGTGTTGGAGCTGATGTTTTAAAAACCCAAAAGACTTTTGTCCCAAAGCCGCCGTAAAGACAAGAGATATTAAATTCGGGTGACCGATTAAAACCGCGATGAATAATTTTGACGAATTAATGAAACAATGGAAAATCAAACAAGCAACATGATGAGCCGATAGTTCCCCTCATACTTTTAAAATAAAAAACATTTTTACCAACCAGCAAAAATTATTAAATATACATCCCTTAAGGTTGAACAATTATGACAACGGAAGCCGAATTTAAAGAACTAAAAAGACCCCAGCGGTGCTTATCAAAAAAGTTGACCGCATAAATCATTGTTAACAAAACGGTTAATTGAAACAAAAAATTAAACCTCAAACACCACCCACTAACACACAATCCTAACTACCTCCAAAAACCCAAACCCCGCAAATAACAAATACACCAACCAACAATACACCAACCAACAAACTATATCCAAACTATATCCAAACACAACCCAAACACCCCCTTATCCACCCCTCTTGTCCACCACAGAACACATTATTTATTAACACAACCCTTGACATAATGTAAATATCTGAGGCACAAACATGAAAGCATTCATCATACAATTCCCCTTCGGCGTAGCCGCCTTTGATGACAAAAACCAATTAATAGAAAAAGCCCTATTCCCAAAAAAACCCCAAACCGCTGCCAAAAGCCTCCTACGCACCGAACAAGGAAAACTCTCAGACCAAACCACCTCCCTAATCACCCTCCTAAAAAACACCAACTATAACACTTTTATCTTTACAAACAACAAACTAGCCCAAGAAGCCCAACGACGCCTCAAAATCAACATAGAACTAACCACCCCAACCCAAGCCGCAACACTCAACAGCCAAATGGCCGACATCGCCCTCAAAGCCGAATTTGTTACCAACCAACAAGAACTCGACACCTGGAACCGCAACGTCAGCATAGAACTAAGCAAACTCCGCATCAAAGACGCAACCGGCAAACGCGACCTCATCGTCGCCCAAAGCATCCAAACCCTAGACAGCCTTGACCAAACCGTTAACCTTTTCATGAGCCGATTGCGCGAATGGTATGGCATACACTTCCCCGAACTCGACCGTCTAGTCGAAAAACATGAAACCTACGCACGACTCGTCATGAACCTGGGTAACAAAGACAACTACACCCCAGAAAACCTAGAAACCGAAGGCCTCCCCAAAGAACGCACCCAACTCATCAACAAAGCCGCCGACGCATCCATGGGTGCTGACATCTCAGAGTCAGACTTAGCACAAGTACAGGCCCTAGCCAAAGATGTTTTAGCCTTCTACATTTTGCGCAAAAACATGGACGAATATGTCGATAGAACCATGGAAGAAATGGCCCCAAACATTCGTGCCGTAGCCGGCGCTCTTTTGGGTGCCCGTATGATATCTATCGCAGGTAGTCTACAAAATTTAGCAATGCGCCCCGCAAGCACCATCCAAGTCCTTGGCGCAGAAAAAGCTCTTTTTAGAAGCCTCAAAACCGGAGCTCGCCCCCCCAAACACGGTTTAATCTTCCAGCACACGATGCTCCACGATGCTAAGCGATGGCAACGCGGAAAAATCGCCCGGGTCATCGCCGGTAAACTTGCCATAGCCGCTAGAGCAGATGCTTTTGGGGAAGGCCACTATATCGGAGATACCCTAAAAGCAGATATAAACAAACGCGTAGACGAAATCAGAGAAAAATACAAAGAGCCTCCACCGCCAAAAGAACCCAAACCCAAAGAAAAACGCGAAACCTTTGAACGTAAAGAACGGGTGCATAGTTCTCGCGCAGGTGCTGAGCGCCGTTTCCAGCGTCGCGAACCCTTCCATGGAGAAGATCGCCAAACATTCCAAAAACAACCCCTCCGTGAAGGGTCTCCAAAACCAGGTAAACGCCGACCCAAACAATGGAGAGACAAACGTGGGCATAAGAGTTAAACCAAACGACAAATTCCCCGAAATCTACCAAATTCTCCTCGAAGACGGCGCCAAACGTCTGGGAACAAAAAATCTCACCCCTGGCTTAAACGTCTATGGCGAACGCCTTATCAAATTTAGACGTACGGAATATCGAGTCTGGGACGCTTTTCGAAGCAAACTCGCCGGAGCCATCATTAAGGGCCTCCAAACAGTACCCATAATACCTGGCACCAAAGTCCTCTATTTAGGGGCCGCATCGGGAACCACTCCAAGCCACATAAGCGACATTATTGGCGAATCTGGACATGCTTATTGTGTTGAATTCGCGCAACGTAGCCTAAGAGATTTAGTTAACAATGTGGCTGCCTATCGTCCAAACATTTCTCCCATGCTCGAAGATGCTAGAATGCCTGAACGTTATGCCATGTTTATCAGTGGCCGCGTTGATGTTATTTACTGTGATGTTGCGCAACCTGAACAGGCAAAACTTCTCGCAGATAACGCCGATTACTTTCTAAAATCCCGTGGCTGGGTCATGCTTGCATGCAAATCACAAAGCATTGATGTCACAATGTCCCCCCAGGATGTTTACAAACAAGAAGCCCGAGTTCTATACAAACGCGGCTATAGTGTCAAAGAAATCATTGACCTAGAACCCTACGACAAAGCACACGCAATGATTATAGCACAAGAAAACAGTGCAAATTAACATTTACCCCTCTACTCAAATTACCCCAACAATCAACACTAACACAAATATCACGATGCCACACTCCCTTTAGGCAAACCGACAACACAAATCTATTCGTCTTAAATGTTTTCACAAACAACCGATATGCAAACCTATTGAAACCAACAGCGCTAAACATTAGCCTTATTGTATTATTTTTGCTACTAGCAAACATACCCCGTTATCTACTTTGGAAACAAAGTCATAGATGAAAATCTCCCAATTGGAAGCAATACATATATCCCATAAGCTATGCTGTTCATTCCCACATTAATCTCGTTGGGTACCTCTATGGATTTGGCGCAAAAAATCCAACAACTCAAAAAAGAAAAAAAAGCCATAATATTGGCTCACAACTATCAACGTCCCGAAATACAAGATCTAGCTGACTACACTGGTGATAGTATTGAGCTAAGTCGTAAAGCCATGAATGAAAAAGACGCCGAATGCATAATATTTTCTGCTGTAGATTTTATGGCTGAATCTGCCTCAATTCTCAATCCCACCAAAAAAGTTTTACTGCCTCGCAAAGACGCCAAATGCCCTATGGCAAAAATGCTAACTGTTAACCAAATAAGGCAAGCCAAAACCAAATATCCCAAAGTACCCGTTGTGCTCTACGTTAACACGCTTGCTGTATGTAAAGCAGAAGCTGACATCTGCTGTACCAGTGCTAACGCTGTCGAAGTCGTAAATGCTCTTGATGCTGACACTATTTTGTTTGGCCCCGATAAAAATCTCGCTGAATATGTTGCAGAAAAAACCGGCAAAACCCTAATTCCGCTACCCTCTGATGGATACTGTCCTACGCATCTACGTTTTCAATCCGATGAAGTCAAAGTCCTAAAAATGCAATATCCAAATGCCAAAGTTCTAGTTCATCCCGAATGTACAAAAGAGATGCGCTTAATTGCTGACTTTATTGGCAGCACATCAAAAATTTGCAGTTATGCAAAAGAATCCAACATAAAAACCTTTATCGTGGGCACAGAAAGTGGCATATTGCATCGTCTTCAAAAAGAAAACCCGGCCAAAACCTTTTATCTGGCCTTTGAAAACGCGGTGTGTCCCAACATGAAACGTACAACACCCAAAGATATCTATCTCTCCCTAAAAGAAGAAAAACACTTAATTGACATCCCCAAAGCAACGGCAAAAAAAGCCCAAATATCACTAGAACGTATGTTTGAAATAGGTTAAACTGTTACTATCATGGATTTGAGAATTTTTACTCCCCGTCGGGTTGTTAGTTCATCACTAAGATGATGTATTTCGGAGCTTTTGCCTTTTACTGCAATGACTTCTAAGCAGTCATGTTCACCCAAATGAATATGCATTGTTGAGGATATGAGGTCTTGGTGGTGATGTTGGGCATTGGTTAGTTCACTCTCTAAACCGTGAGTGTCATGATCATAGACCATTAGTATAACTCCGGTTTGGTTGGCATTTTCGTCTTGTAGCCATTTCCGTTCTGATACATAGAGTCGCACAGCATCCTGGATGGCTTTGCTTCTACTTTCATAGCCCATTTTTTTAGTTATTGTATCAAAATCTTCTAAGAGGTCAGGGGGAAGCGTTATTCCAACACGGATAATCTTGGCCATTTCAATTCCCCTTAAGAGGTAGGGCTTTTTCCCTAAAAGCTTTTGGACAAACCCTCAGTAAGCTAACATTTTATTTATGGGTTGTATAGAAAATTTTTCAGGTTAGTTCTATGAAAAGTTTGAAAATCAAAATGTAGAATGTGCAATAACACGTGCATTTCTGAGTGGTGGCTTATAGTTATTGTTTTTTAGTTTAAATGCTTTTTTAGTTTAGGAATTTTTGTATGGTTTGAAAAATATGTATGGTTTGAATTTTGGAAATTCAACATATGTGCTAGTAGAAAAAAATGAAACTCAGATACACAAGCAACCTGCAGGACAGAAACGATAAATGTCTCTTCACACACTCAAATATTTAACGAACCTTTTCATTTTTAAGTGGAAATATACCTTAAGTTTTTAATCATTCTGTAAAATTCAATTAAAATCTTGGTAACAAACCATTTTCAGGTATTTTTACCCCCACCAAATTATGGGTCAAATTAAGATACCCTGGCTGTATTTCTGCCTTCCCGCACAAAACTGTAATATATGCATCTGATTGACGTGGCTTGGGAAAAATATGTTAGTTGTTCGGGTTTTATAACGTAATAAGATTAATTGCTGCCGACGTATAACATCTGTCAGTACATGACTGCTGATGACGGGTGAATGGGTATGTACGCATATGCGAAACGTGAACGGAAAAAAAAATAATACCCACTGATCTACAAATAAAAGTAAAACGGGCCCTAATCCTTGGGGTAATGACTTTTCACCCGTTGACGCAGGTGCCCATGAGTACCCTGGAGCAAGGTTCAATTTTGTTGACATACCCATATTTGATCCCACAACCGCTTCACCTGAAAAAATATGTTTATGCAAGAACTGAACAATACTTCAGCGAGGCCTGTGGATGAGGGGAAAAATAACGTTCAGCCCGTTCAGATGCGACTTGATACAGTTTCGAATTTGACTGGCATACCTGATGATATGAAGGCAAAGGTTGAGCGCAACAGTGGTTTCTCGTTTGATGATGTGCGGGTGTTTTATAATTCGGATGATCCGGCTAGGATTGGGGCATTGGCGTATACTCAGGGTAATCAGGTTCATATTGGGTCTGGGCAGAGAGGCATTTGGCGCATGAGTTGGGGCATGTGGTGCAGCAGAAACAGGGGATAGTGAGGCCGACTAAACAGGTGCAAGGGATGAATGTAAATGATGATGCAAAACTAGAAAGGGGGGCAGATAATCAACAATTTGATGGTAAACAAGACAGCATATTGGCTGATAGACCTGATTTCTGGCATCATGACACAATACAGATGGGTGGAGCGTTTAGTTGCCTAAGACGACCTAACTATGCTGATCCACCCAGTGAAGATGCCATGACGGCACTGCATAGATATAGCCCATGTGCTAAAGCAGCCATAGCTAAACTTTCGGAGATGGGCTATGTAACTCCCGAGTTTAACAATGTTCCAAGTAAAGATGTTTTCGACATATTTGCTTTCGGATCGGACGACACAACAGCAGATGATATAGCGATGCTGGTGATTGCTAATTCATCACGCTTAATAATTCCTGCGGGATCTCTCGTTGGTTTTTTCCGAAAGGACAAAGATGATGCGGCTCATGTTATGGTTTTAGATGGGTGTTATCTTTATGGACGTAACAATGGTCAAATTGTTGATGTTTTTAACCGTGTCGGGGAAAAGGTGGGTTTTGAAGAGGAATGGTTCAAGTTCAAGATTGAATCTTTTAATTCAGTCATATTTAATGAGCATTATGGGGCGATCCATTATATTACGCTCCCAACAAGAAGGTAGCCTGTGTTTTTGTTGCAGTTTTATGTGTCCCCGATATGATTCTGCATAAATTCTTCTAATGTTTTTTCCATTACTAAGTTTTCCAAATGGTCTGATGACGAAAAAAAGAATGACAGTTAAGTTATCTCTGTGCTGTGATTCTGTATGAGCCGAGTGAAATAATTGCCTTTATCCGTGGGTTAGCAGTGTAGAATTTCTAACGGGAGAAAATCCTACTACCTCGAAGTTTTTTCACAGAAAACGGAACCAACACTACAAGGATAGTTAAAATTTCAACTTTACCAATAACCATAGCCGCAATAATCAACCCCTTATACCCAAGCGGCATAGCCACCGACACAGCACCCATTGTTACTCCCGTAGTTGAAAGCGCTGAACCCACCTCAAAAAACGCCTGTTCAAAACTAACCCCCACCGTAGAAAACCCTAACGAAAAAATAACAAGCACTCCTGCAAAAAACAAAATTGACCCAACCGCTGGAAACAATACTGCAAGCTCTGTATTAACCGTTCTTTTTTGTCTGGGCGTCTTAGCAAACGGTCTTTTAATTAATTGCCCAAGCGTTGTTCCCAACGATAGTAAGCGAGAAACTTTTATACCCCCCGCCATAGAAAACGCACACCCCCCAATAGCCATTAAAACAATAAGCAAGAGCACTGCATTGGTGCTAAACGTGGCGATGTTTAAATAATAGATCCCCTGGGTAGATGCCAAACTCACCACATGGAACAAAGAATCAAAAAAGCCAATGTCAGTAACAAAAAATAAAACTATACTAGCGGTTGCCATGATGCCGATAAATACCATAATTTCGGGTGAAAACAATTTCTTGATTTTTCTAGACATGAGGTAGTAGTTGAAAGAAAAGTTAACTGAACCCAAAAACATCAACAGGATTATCAAGATTTGGGGGATTACAAAAAGATACTGCTCAAATGCTATTGGAGTCGGAGAGAACCCGCCTGTTAGAGTATCTATGATAAAGGTGCTTGTAGACACAACATTGGTATACCCTAGTAGACAGAAAATAGCGGTAAATGTCACGATGTAGATGCCATAGACGGATAGTACCATAAAAAACATACGCTTCAAGTTTTTGCCCAGATTCTCAATTCCTAAAACTCCTCCCAATCGTGGCAGGGCGCGTTTAGATTGGAAAAACGCTAAAATTAAAAAAACTACACCAACTCCGCCCATGATTTCTGTTAGGCTACGGTAGACAAGTATGCATTTTGGCAGGAGCTCTGGGTTTGATATGAAGCTAAAACCGGTGGTGGTGAAGCCTGAAACGCTTTCAAAGCAGCTGTTGACGAAACGTTCTATGGGGGTTGTGCTGGTAAAGGGGTTGAGATAGAGGTAGGGTATGGTTCCGATGAGGGGTAGGATGATAAATGCTAAGAGTAGCAGGGTGTTGGCGGATTTTACGTTTAGGTCTTTGCGTTCGCAGAGGGCGTTTAGGAAAAAGCCGCAGCTAAGAAACGCTGTGGTGGTTAGAAAGAGTGGGATGAGTTGGGCGGTTTCATTGTAGATGAAGCCGGTTATAATTGGGATGATGGTTAGTAGGCCGGCGGTTTGGAGCAGAAAGCCCAAGTTGGCGATTATGCGTTGATTCATTGCCAGTGAAATATCTGCTTAGTGTTTAAGTTTTGCGAAAGTGTATGTGCCTTTGATGCCAATAAAGCTGTCTCTATGATTTCTTGTTATCGGTAGAATGTTGGTTGTCTTGGTATTGGGTTGTCTTGGAAATGTTAAATAGGGTATCTGTATGTTTATGTGTGGTCATTTTATGCCCAGTCGATTGGATCGTGGAGCGCAGTTT
>JAISPR010000046.1 GCA_031274765.1 Nitrososphaerota archaeon
CTTCGTCTTTTATTAGTAAAGCAAAGACGTTGTGGGGTATTAATTTGATTTTGGGGTCATTATGGAGTTGTTCAATATGTTTGTGGTTGATTTTTAGTTCCGTAAAGGGTTCTAAACAAGACAATATGTTTTGTGTCATGTGTTTGGATTTATTTAATGAGCGAACCGTTATGAAAAGTCGTACTCTTTTTTCTAGGTTTATTTTTGGGGTAGTCTATTTTTTGTTCTGTTAGGTTTAAAATTTGGGCTGTGTGGTGGGTGTATGGGGGGGGGTTGTGGTGTGTGTCTTTTATTTTTTTGTGTTTGTGTTCTTATTCTGTGGGGGGAGACTGTTTAAAAACTAGAATTTTTTGTGTTTTTGGTGTAAACGGACGGAGAAAAACCGTCCTTTTTTTGTTTTTCTGGGATTTTTGTTAGTTTTCGGACAGTTTGGGGGGTTTCACTATGAGTGAATGCTTTTCTACGTGTTAATTTGGTCATGTATCAAACTAATTTATGGGCAAGGTCACATACGTTATCTTCACAAGAACGATAAGTATGGTGAAAATAACAATAGGCAACCTCCAAAAACCCCATTTCAGAAAACCAAACAACATGGCCACACAGTTTTCAGCAGGCAATTTTTGAAGAAATATAGATTTTGGAGGTCGCTATAGTTTAGTCCTTGTCTGATGAATCCAAATGGGTCTGTTGATAGAACAATAGTAAACCTTTTTTGATATGGGTTCAAGATGTTAATAGTCGATTACAGAGTTGGTTAGATGGTTTTTACTGCGTCAACTGTACGTTTAAGTAATAATACGGCTGTTTCTTGATTGGGCCAGCTTCCCATCCCGCAATCTGGCCCTGTAAATGTCATTTGATCCCCATATTTTGCTTTAGCAAATCGATATCGCCGCTGTATTGTTTCTATTGGTTCTACTATTTGTTCTGCGGTTGGCTGAGTTATCCCCTTTTCATAGAGTTCTGCCCAGATAGTGTCAATATCTGTTCGGGTAATACCCACTCGAATTTGCTTGTCTGATGCATCTAGTATGCTTTTTGAAACCTCGTTAATGTGCTGGGGGGAGCCGCCATATTCAAAAGATAAAACATCTAATCCTTTCACGCCTAAGAGGTCATGAATGCCTGAAGCAAAATGTAGATGAATCTGTTTTGTTGGGCCCGAAAAATCGTAGGCTTTCTCCAAAGTTTCTTTTACCTGTTTAGCTGAACCAGTAAAGGGTGAATGTCCCAAGCTGGGTTCATCGATGGAGATGACTGTGGTTTTGATGTATTTGTTATCTAAGATGGCGTTTTTGGCAAAGTGATTTATGGTTTGGGCAAACTCTTCTAATACATCCGGATAAGCGCTTGCCCCAACCTCTGATAGATACTGTGCGATGGGACCAAACATTGAGATTCGTAGTTGGATTTTTTTTTTGAATTCTTCACTTAATTGTTTGGCTGCTTGGTTTAGTACATAGACTTCGGGTAGTATTGCTTTTTCTTTGGGAACAACAAAGGTTCCTTTTGTCATGGCTTCATGGATGGCATCGCCAACTTGGCGCATGCCGCTGTAGATCTGTGGATAATTAGTTACATCCAAGCCTGTTGATAGTTTTTTTTTAAACGATTCAAGTACTACTGAGCAGAAGGTTTGTTCTACAAATTCATTGTCGTTTGGGTTTTGTCCTTTGATTATGGCTTCTCTGGCAAGTCCATAGGCTTTAGTGTAATCATCTCGCTTAACTCCTGCTGGTAGAGGAAAGCTGCCTATGTCATCAATTAAGGTATCCATAAAGTATTATTTAAGGGGAATTCTATTAAAACTATCTCATCATATCGCTAAGGGAATTCTATGTTTGAAGACTGTGTGTTTTGTGGTATCATACAAAAAAAGTTGCCGGCAAGTTTTGTCTACGAAGATGACTGGGTTGTGGTTTTTTTGAGTAATCAGCCCGTTAATGTGGGTCATGCATTGGTGGTTCCTAAAGCGCATTATGAAAACATCTATGAACTGCCTGAGTTTGAGTTGGCTTATCTGGCTAGAGTAGTTAAGCGTGTTGCGCATGCACTTAGGGATGTTATGGGGGCTGAGGGTATTCGTATTGTGCAAAATAATGGGTCTGCGGCTGGGCAGGTGGTTTTTCATTTTCATGTTCATGTTATTCCTCTAAAGTTGCATGAAGGGTTTGTTTGTGGTAAAGCATACCGAGATCAAACTCGGGGGCGTATGTTTGAGGCTTTAGAGTTGGATGCACAAAAACTACGGCCTTATTTTAGCAAAGTGTGAATCTATGTACCTAAATTCCCACAAAATTTATACACAAGTGTGGGAACTATTTGATAAATGTGTTTGGTTTTTAAAAACGTCTCAAAACAACGTTTAGTGATTAAACAAACAGGTGTATAATTCAGATTTAATTATACATGGGCCGTATTGTTTAAGGCGTATTTTACAGGTATTTTTATGATTCTGGTTCTTTTCGTGGATTTCCATCAACCTGTGTGTAATAAATCCGGGAAATCAGGTATGTAGTGATTTGTTGCTTATGTCTTTTATTGGTTAAGGGTTAGGTTAGTGTTTATTTGGGTGTGTTTTGGTTTGGGGTGTTTGGTTTTTGTGGTGTTTTATGGTGGGTAGTTGGGTTTGTGTGGGGCGGTGAGTGTTTGTGGGTGGTTTATTTGTTTTTGGGGTGTTTGTTTTTGTGTTGGTTTTTCTTTGTCCCATGCTTTGTTTTTTGGTCGTCGCAAGGTTTTTATGTGCGCTTTAAATCTCATAGGTGCACTCAACATATATTAAACGGTAAAACAATGGATTGATGGGCCAAGATGGTAAGAAAAGCACGAATACGCCTCACAAGCACTGATTACGTGAAACTTGAAGAGGTTTGCGGAGAATTGCGTAACATCGCTCAAAAAACAGGCGTGAGAATGAACGGTCCTGTACCGTTGCCAACAAAACGCCTCCGTGTACCTGTTCTCAAAGGACCCTCAGGTGAAGGTACTGCAACATGGGATAGATGGGAAATGCGCATCCATAAACGTCTTATCGATATTGATTCTGAAGAGCGTGTTATGCGTCGTATTATGCGTATTCGTGTACCTGAAGAAGTACATGTAACAATCGAACTTATCTAACCCTTCACTTAATTTTTATCTGCTTTTTGGTATTTAGATTATAGGAGTGCTTCAGTTTAAGAGGTAGAAAGTTTAAAATGAGCATTAGTGGGTGTGTGTTAATGTTGGTAAAATCTCCTGATTGGTGAATGCGGGGCTGGTGATATGGGCTATATGGTAACATGTAGTGATCTTGACGATATTTGCGTAGATCGGGGTGCTATTGTGTGTGGTGTTTGGTGTCTGACCTCTTATTGGAAACGTTTTTGATTTTACACCTATATTTGCGTTAATTTAAGTTTATGATACTATATCGTTCACAAATTAAACAACTTTACACAAAATAAACCCGACACAATATTTATAATTCCCTATTTATAGTTCTCTGTGGTCTACTGATGTTTGGGGTCATCTCAATATGAAAAACAAAAGAGTGTTTGTACTGTTTTTTGTTGTCTTAGTTGTCATATCTCTTCTCATATCTCTCATCGGATACACTGCGTCAACTTCAGATGACTTGATGAAAAACATAAAACCCAACGAGCTAAACCTCGATATCAATATCAATGACGGCAATAGAGGTGCAATCGATTTCTCTATTTGGCTGTTTCAAAACAGCCTCGCAGACAAAGAAAACACCCTAATGTCTCCGTTATCTGTATTATGTGCCTTAGCTATGGTTGCTAATGGAGCCGATGACAATACTCTTTCTCAAATGGAAAGCGTTTTTGGTATCTCTATTGTCGAACTCAATGAGTATTTACATGTTTATCTTAAAAGCCTCCCCTCTGATGATAAAGTATCGTTAGATATTGCCAACTCCATTTGGCTAAAAAAAGACTCCATTTCAGTTGCGAAAGACTTTCTGCAAACAAATGCTGACTACTACGATGCCTCCATCTACACAGCACTCTTTGATGATGGCACTCTTAGAGATATAAATAACTGGGTGAGTGGCAAGACCAACGGCATGATTAAACACATCCTTGATGAAATCCCATCTGATGCTTTTATGTATCTTATCAACGCTATAGCCTTTGATGCTGAATGGGAAAAAATCTACGCTGAATGTAGCGTTCGATCTGGTGCTTTTACTTCCATTTCAGGACAAAAATGCGATGCACAAATGATGTATAGTACTGAAGGTGTTTTTCTCAATGACTCTGACGCCACCGGTTTTATAAAGTATTATGCCGGAAGAAAATATGCCTTTGTGGCTATGTTGCCAAACGAAGGAATTTTAGTTAACGATTATATTTCAACGTTGACCGGTCAAAAAATTGTCAGCATACTCAATAACAAACAGCAACTTACAGTTGGCACTGCAGTGCCCAAGTTTAAAAGTGTGTACTCCATAGAACTAAACGATATTTTGTCAGATATGGGTATGAGTGATGCATTTGACCCATATGCTGCTAATTTTTCAAGACTTGCTAGTTCTCCAGTTGAGATCTATATCAGTAAGGTGATCCACAAAGCCATTATATCTGTTGATGAGAAAGGCACAAAAGCTGGAGCCTCTACTGCTATTGAATTGAGCTACTCATCAGCGCCCCTGGAGCCGCCAAAAACTGTTTATCTTGATCGCCCGTTCGTTTACATGCTCATAGACTGTGAAACAAATATACCGGTTTTTATTGGCACAGTGCTTGATTTATAACCTAACTTCCCTGATAGGTTATAACACCATCTGGATAGTTTAATATGACATTTCAATGACAAACGCCCAAAAAAGCAAACATGTTTGGTATCACACAAATATTGTTATAACTTTTATGCTAACTTGGTGTCGGAAATAATTCCAATTTATTTAGGTTTCAACAACATTTAACGACTTTATCAAACCATAGGTGGCTTCCGAAAACCTATATTTCTCTAAAATCATCTGCTAAAAACCGTACAACTGTGTTACTTCTTACCCCCGGCAGTTTGAGCAAAAAAACACAACGAATTAAAACCCAACACACAAACAACCCCCAACAAAAACACAACAAAAACACCCAACCACACACCAAAAACAAAAAAACACACCACACCCATTTAACAAACAACAACACAAACACACAACAACACCACAACCCCAACAACCAACTTAGCTTGACCCACAACGCTAATCCTAACTTTTGACCTACTAAGCGCAGGTGTTGTTACAGGTGTATATTCTGAGTAAAAATTATGGCTGATAGGAGGTGTCCTACTTTGCTACAATAATTGTCTACGCTAGAAACGCTAAAAACCAAAAAAATACATTACCCCAAATAGACAAACGCAAAAAACCCTGCCAACAACCCAGCCAACCCCACTCACCTACTACAGTAGTTCCGAAAGTAACTTGAACCGTTAACAATAAATTGTGAGCCACACCTACCGACTACCAAACAAGAAGTCAACAAGCATGACTCACAACAACCTAAAAACCTAACCTGACTA
>JAISPR010000120.1 GCA_031274765.1 Nitrososphaerota archaeon
ATCTTGTGAACTTAATTTTACAGCCTTCTCATACCGATCCATACAAACCTATCAACCAATTAAGTGATAAACATAAAACAGCTCATCCTTCCTATTATGATTTCCGAGGAGGTCTATTATATTTGTAAAAAATTCGCGCATTTACAAAAAATGCATCTTCGCTACACCCGTTAGAGCCTTTAGCGAGAGCCAATAGCATCGTTACCACAAGGTATCACCCGACAAAAATCAGCTTTACAACGGTAATACTAAGTTAGGTCACTACCACAAAACGCTTTCACGGAAGTTACAGTAGGGGTATTTATATTACGATGTATTTAACTTCTTTAAGGTAGATGGTAGTGCAGTTAAACGTAACGACCGATTACGGTATAAGAGTTATATTGTACTTGGCGCAGAAAAACGGTGTGGCGAGTAGTAGTGAAATTTGTGAAAAAATGGGGATACCCCCGTCATATATACATAAAATAGCCAAAACTCTAAAAAAGGCTGGTATGATACGTGAAATACGCGGATCAAAAGGTGGGTTTGAGTTAAAAAAAAATCCTAATAGTTTATCTGTTTTGGCTATTGTAAACGCGTTTGAAAAGACGATAAATATAAGCAAATGTCTAGAGAAGGACAAGTTTTGTAGCAAAGATATTCCACTGTTCTTGGGAGTTAGAGAGCTTTACGCTGAAATACAGGCTGAATTGCATAACCGGTTGGATGTAAAAATATCAAACTTTTTAAATGATGGCGATTGCTAACTGGCAAGTGAATACGCTGGCGTGGTTTGGTTGGAATAGTGTCTATTTACCTGACTTTTTAACCTTTTTGTAACTATTCAGTCAATGCTGTCAACCTAACAATCGCCAGCACACTAAACACTTGAAAAACAACACCCAAAACTAAAAAACCCAAACAACAACACCCAAAAAACCACACCACACCAAAAACAACCAAACCCCACCAACAAAAACACAACCCAAACACCATAACCCACACTAACCAAACACCCAAACACCACCACAGCACAAACACAAATCAAAAACTATTACGAAAATTCGTCCGATACTTATTCCTACTAACCCGCTTAACCCGAGGACACTTCCGACCCACACACTTCGCAATAACAGTCCGCCTCAAAAAAGCAACCAACCGACGATAATGAAACAACCGCAACCCCTCATCCACCCCATCAACACCATAAATCAACAAAAAATAATTCTTAACACACCCACACAACAAATTCACATTCACAAAATACCTATACTTATTCCTCTCCCTCTGAGAAAGACTCTTGTTCACATCAACAACAATATCCTCAATAATATTCCCCAAAAAAACAGTGGCCAAAATCTCCTGCTCCACCCCTACAACCGTCCGCGCACAAATATCCTCCACATGCAAACGATTTTTCAACAAATTAAACACCCGCTCAATCTCCCAACGCTGAAAATAAAACGCTCGCATCTCACCATAAGAAACTTCACCAACCGGAATACTTGTGATCAAATACTCTATCTCACCCGTATCTAATTCAACCTTTACTAAACGCTCCTTTTTTGATTTCCGCGCCAAATAAACAATCTGCTGCTCTGCATCAACGTTTTTTAGACGAGGTTTTGTTATCGCAATGTTTATTTCTTCATCGTTTGATTTTGCCGATTCAAGTTCTTCTTTGTAACAGTTTGCCGAAACTCGAAATAAATAATCCACCCCTTGATGCTCTAACTCTAACAATAACTCCAAACTTATGTAACCGCGGTCAAATATGAAACATAATGGTTTGTTGCCCCATTGTTCCTTTATGGATGCTACATATTCCATAAACGCCTTGGTTTCGTTCTTTTGGTATTTATCTATTGTTAGTTGTAGTAGTAGATGGTTTAATGGATCATAAAACCCGTATAATCCTACTCTTGCGTTCTGAGCGGAGGTGTCTGAGGCTTTGGCAGATCCATAGTGTTTGATTAATTCTTTCACATTGGGTATTTCTGCCGTAGATCCATCTACTGCTACTAATAATCGTTTGTGAAATAGTAATTGCCGGTCGTTGTATACTGCTTGTATGTATTTTTTGTTTAGGTCTTCAAATAATTCGCTATCGATAAATTGTCGTTGTTTTGAGAAGGCTTGTTTTGTTATTGTTTCGCGTGATTGTGGTAGTTCATTGAAAAAGTTGAGTAATTCAATGGATAGTGATTTTCCAGTGTCCATTAGGAAGAATAGTGTCATTTCTTCAAAGTTCATTTTTTGTTTTGATGTTCGTGAAAACGCGGTGTCTTTTGTCAGGAATTTTTTCTGGTATTCGCGTTTTTTCAAATTGCATAATACGTTTGTTACTCTCTGTTCTATTGTGTTAATCATTTTTTTCTCGTTTCGTTTGGCTGCATCTAATATTAACGCGTTTTCTCGTAAATTGTATTTTTTTTTTAAAAATGCTAAATGAGGTGCAGATCGGTTTTTAATCAGCAATCAATTTTAGGTTGACAGCATTGACTGATCACTTGCTCATTTAAGACACACTCTACCACAGCATGTATTCTGCTAGGTTTTTTATAAAACCATTGAAACCCTACTTAAACAGGGCCTGTATTATCGTGGCGAGCCGCTGGG
>JAISPR010000136.1 GCA_031274765.1 Nitrososphaerota archaeon
ATTTGCAGGTTTTGCATTTGTAGCGTTGTCTGTTGTGGTTGTGTCCTGCTTTTACGCAGTGTGTGTTTTCGCATTTTGGGCATTTCATAACTATCGTCTGTATGGAGTGTCATATCTCCCTTATAATTCTTTTTGCAACATTTTCAGTAAATTTAATAAAGTGATGTCGACAAATAATGTTCTATTGAACTATATACAAATCTGTTAGGTGGGTAAAAATGAAGTATTCCAAAAACATAATTGTATGGGTAATAGTTGGTGTAATGTTGAGTTTAATTTTAGTTGGTAGTTACAATATTGTTAAAGGTTTTTGGGGACAAGATACAGAGTTAACTACTGTCGCTACACAACCCCTGCTTCAAATTCACTCCCCTCAAAACAACGCCACCTATCACACCTACCTAATTCCACTCAATATCACAGGAAATAATCCAACAGTAAAAATCACCTACAGCCTAGACGGTACCGAAAACATCACCTACACCAAAACCACAGAAACCCTTAACCGCCATCAAGTCTGCGAAATAGAGCATCAACTGAGTGTTTATGCTTTTGATGTGGATGGAAATCTTGTGGACTATCAAACTCTAAATTTTACCATAACTGGCCCTCAGATGACACAGCAAGAAAGCCAAGAGACCTTTAGCTACTTTGAGTCTCAAGGCCTATCTTTTGAGCCAGACTATTGGTGGCTAATTGAGGGGTATGTGAATTTTGAGCGGAAAGAAGATTTTGTGGCGTTTGTGAAAGAGCGGGGTATAACGGCAGTTAAGGTTAAAAATGACGATCCGGCGTTTGTTTCGTTTTATGTGTATGTGGAAGGTAGGCAGCCGGTGTTGCCTGATACCTTTGTGGGATATGTGAATATATATACTCACGAGGGCCCTCCATTGCTTCCATTCATATATTCTTTTACAGTTTGGATTATTTAATTTTTGTTCTGGTTAACGAATTTATATAATCGGGACAATGCCCTTTTTAAGCTAAGCTGTTGCCCTTCTAAAGGGCAGCGGCCATCAAAATCTACATAAACCGTAATTCCCGGAAAGTTTTTACCACCAACACCAAATCAAACAACACCAACACAACAACACAACCAACAAAAACACAACAAACAACACTCAAAAAACCAAACAAAACAAACAAAAACACAAAAAAACACATATACCCCAAAGTGGTAAAAACGTTTATACCACCAAACAGGCAAGAAACCAAAAATAACAAAAAGCACCATCCACTACCAGACAACCAAAACAAACAATACGCACCCATCTACATCCAAAAAAAATAAACGGCAAAAAAGACAACCAATCCCAATCCTAGGACGCGTCATAGACAAAGAAAACCACATATACAAAAACCAAAAACAAGGCACCTTCAAATACACCCTAAAAAATGGCTACACACAAAACAAACCCCCAACCCCACCCCAAGAAAAACTAAACCTCGCCTTCGACGACACCTACACCCAACCCAAACCCCAAAAAAACACAACTACCACAACCTCACACAAACCACCCCACCAGAACACACCAACACCCTCACCGCACTCCTATTCTACCACAGCCTACACAAAGGCCCAAACCACTACGCACAAAACTGGTACAACACATCCTACATCCGCATCCTCTGCCCCAAAGCCAAACTCCAATCCCAACGCATAAGCGAATTCCTAACACAACTGGGCAAAAAACGCATCCAACGCCAATTCTTTAAAAACTACCTAACCAAAATCGCCCAAACACAAAAAGTACACGGCATCCTCATAGACAGCACCGGCATGCCCGGTGGTGGTAAAAGAGCCGCATAGTTTTGTTAATGAAGCTCAACGTATAGACTTGCATTCGACAGTTTGGGAAAAAAATATTTTGGATTGTTTATATTACAGGTTATTGTGTGTTTTTGGTCATTTTTACAATAATTTTCTTATTTTTTCGAATATTTTTTTGAGCATAATTTAATTTTTGACTGTTTTAGGTCAAACTGCCGAATGTAAGTTATTACCCATTTGTTGTATAATCAAAACCGATAGGTCTAGCGGGGAATACAACATAGGCAACCTCTGAAAACCCCATTTCAGAAAAAACTCTGCAACATAATTACACGGTTTTTAACAGACGATTTTTAGAAAAATATGGTTTTCAGAGGTCGCCTAGCCAATTTGGTAGTTGCTACATAGTGATACACAACAGGCAACCTAACGGTAAATCATAGTTTAAGACTATATCCGACATATTTAGCAGGTCTAAAGACCTGATAATTTCCAAAACTGACCTGCCAAGACAAAAAGGTGTAGTTTAAATTGTTGATTATCACCAAACATTTGTTTTATCCAAAACAAAGTTCTATTATGAAATAGAAAAATCAACGAAATATTCAAAATATTGGATATTATACCCAGAAATGACCCTTAAATCTGATCGTTAAATAATAACTTGGTGTTGTATGTTATCAGTTAATTTTTTGGTGTTTGGCTGTTTTTTGTGTGTTGTTGAGAGTTTTTCGTTATGGTGTGTGGGTTTG
Organism: Nitrososphaerota archaeon; assembly: GCA_031274765.1. GTDB lineage: Archaea > Thermoproteota > Bathyarchaeia > Bathyarchaeales > Bathycorpusculaceae > Bathycorpusculum. Next base: position 2,524 of record JAISPR010000136.1, read on the forward strand.
GGCTGCGCGATTAATTTTTCTGAGGTTGTACCTACTTCTGTATTTTGACACATGTAAATTTATGTATTATGATCACACAGTTGTTTAATTTTTTAAAACATTTGTTCGTTTTATGCGATGTATAAATACTAAAAAAATAACCTGTTATATATTTTTAAAAAATATTGGCCTTTTAAATGTGTGTTGCACTGAGTACATACACAAAATACACTCCATGAAAACGGTCATATTTACCGCAAAAATCCTGAGGTGCAAAAAACTCACAAAGTTAGGTTGTATGGGTTGGTTATTGTTTGTTTTGGTTGTTGTTGTCTCTTGGAACACTGGCTTGTTCTGTTTTGTGTGGGGCTGTCTGAAAAATAGAATTTTTATGTTTTGGTGTAAACAGACGGAGAAAATCGGTTTTCTTGTTTTAGAAAGTTTGTTAATTTTTGGACCGTCTGGCGGCGGATTTTTTTATGTGCTGGATGGGCGTGCTGTTGTTATTCTGTGCTAGTTTGCTCCACTGTAGTAGGCTTTGATAGGTTGGTGTGTTGTTTTTTTATTTTTGCTTAGAGTATGCTTTTGTTTTAATAGGTTTTGTTTCTTGTATGACTGGAATGTGTGTTTTTTGGTCAAAAACGGCAAGATGATCTTTATTTTTCGCTAATATTTATCTGCTTTATAATCACGATTTTATTAACAATTTTACCTGCTGGTTTGTTGATAGGGCTTCTTTTCTTTACTGCAAAAATGGTTATGCGGATATTAATAAAAGCGTCCGCAAAATACTTTTATTTATGACAAAAATTCGTGTGCATGTTTACGTCAGTGGTAGAGTTCAGGGCGTCTATTTTAGACAGGGCACAAAAAACCATGCTCAAGGTCAGGATATAACTGGTTGGGTACGTAACCTTGATGATGGTCGAGTGGAAGCAGTTTTTGAAGGCGAACAATCCGCTGTGCAGGTACTGATTAAGTATTGTACTCAAGGTCCAAAAGACGCCTTAGTAAAAAACGTTGATACAATATGGGAACTATACCAAGGCGAATTTCAGAGCTTTGACATAATCTATTAAGGTGTTCAAGTTTTTTTATTGGGAACCCTGAAATGACTATCTCTGCCTGCGCTGATGTACTCTCCACCCATACCGCGGACTGCCGATGCAATTTTAGCAAAATTATCACTGCCCAAAAACTGTTTAGGTTTGATTATGATAAAGCCATCTTTTTCCTCAAATCCAAGGCGTACCTCAAGTTCTTCTGGGAAGTTCATGCGAATGTCATCAAGCGAACGTAATTTTGAAGTTTCCGATAAAGATATCTGTGCTGGCTGAGCTATCGGTTTAGGTGATGACTGTGGAGCTGGCGGTTGAAAAGTTGACGGCGATCCAGAAGCCGATTTAGGCGAAGTAATTTGCCCAACTGCCAATGATTTCAGTGAGGCACAAACTACTCGTAACTCATCTGAAATCTTGTTTAGGGTAACTGTTAATTCTTCTACTCTACATAGAAGCTGATCTAGTTTTTCCCTGTCATCACTCACTATTTTTCCCTCTTTACCAGTTAACAGATTGTGCTCAACGCCTATAATTATTTTCCTATCAAACTATTCTTTCACATGTTGATGGAATTAACGGATGTGAGACTGTCTGAAAAATAGAATTTTTCGTGTTTTTGGCAAAAACTGGTGAAGAAATTTATCTCTTTTTTGTTTTTCAAATATTTTTGTTAGTTTTTGGATCGTTTGATGTGGTATCAAGAAAAACGTGGTCATGGGTATCTAAATTGTTTCCGGTTTAGCCAGCATTTGTTCAGCATTATCTAATGCAATTTTATAAAAAATATATGTCGTAATAGTTGCAATGATACCGCTCATAAAAAGCCCAAAATATGCATAATAGCCTGGTATTAATATTGCTGGAAAAAGTGCCATTCCGTTACTGCCCAGCAGACCCAGAACATATGGGACAATAGGTGCGACAACTCCTAAGCCCGTAGCGATACACATTAGAACGTGTAGCCAGCTCTCTTTGCGCTTTATGGCTCTGTTGTATGGAAAGTTTCCTCGAAAATCTGCCCCTTTGATGCCTATGGCAACTGAAACAGTTGATATTGTAACTATCAAAAATATGGCTTCAAACAAAACTACAGCTACATACAATAACGTTGGTCTAAATATGACACTGCCAATTACTCCGCAGAGCAAAAGTGCAACTAAACTACAAAACACTGTGAAAAAGAATTTCGATTTAACAATCACCTTAGCCGAAATGGGTGATGAGAATAAATACCATACACTGCTACCCTCTAATCCAGTTAACATACTGCCCAAAAAACCTGCAACCCACATACTTGGAAATAACGTTATCATGGCAAAAAACATGATAGTGTCAAGTAACATGCTCTGGTCAGATTGTGCACCACTCAAAAAAGGGATGAAACCCGAAACAAGTATCATTATGGGGAAAACAAAAAGTACACCTAATTCAGGTCTGCGGATAATGGTTTTGTAGTCTTTTTTCATAAGCGCGGCTTCAATGGAAGAAAAACCCATTTTCTCAAGTAGACTGATCTTCGGTGTATAGGTTCTGCCGGAAAGCCTAATTGTGGGCAACTCGTAGAGTCCAAAGCGGGTATTGGTGTATGTGGCGATAAAAAAAATTCCCGCGATAAGCACAAGTGTTGCTAAAAAAAAGCTAACCGTTCCAATCCCCAGATTATTTGTAAATGTGGAAAGTATCATCCCTGGCCATACATAAGGTATAAACCACAGCATCTTTTGACCGTTAGCAATAGTTTCAAAGAGAAATATAGGTGAGCCATGATTGTAGACTAAACTATAGATGACAAAGTAGATGATATAGAACGCAAGCATGGTACTTATCATGATTGCAAGGCGTAGATAAATTGCGCCTCTGCCAGCTACTTTTGTCACTGCGCCTAAAAGTCGTGTCTGCAAAATTTTGAGGGCTTCTGTTGTTACACTGGATAAAAGCAAACTGACCGCTAAAGCTAAAACTGTGAGTAACGCAAGAGGGATAAGTCCAACAAAAACAGATGCAGTTAAAATGGCTGAGCTGATTAAAAGTGTTATAGCCAAAGGTGCGCCTATCAGACTGGTTATAATAGATGCTAAGGTGTGTTCCTGCCAAGAGATAGGAAACCAGTAAATGGGTTGAGCCGAAATTTTGATACCTATCTGTTGGGCTTTATTTATCAGAGTAAAAATTACCCCGTAGAGCAAAGCAATAGTGGGGATTGATACAAAAACATATGTTGCACCATCTAAGATTGTGGTTTGTAATGTTGCATTGGATGCGGAGTAAAAATTGCCTACCAAGTAACCGATCAGTATTCCAATTACGCAAAACAGTATATACTCACCGTATACGGTCAATTTATTTTCGTAATAACGTCTTAACTTGGCGCTCGGAATTGTTCGGTAAGCTTTTCGGTTCGCGTTCACTATTAAATAAACCGTTTTCCAGTTCATTTTGTCAGTTCCTCAACAAGGAGCTGAACATCCTCGGTTCCGGTCAGTTTGAGAAATATATCTTCTAAACCTGAGTTGGGCATTTTTGCCTGTTGTCTTAGTTCATCCATAGTGCCCAGTGCAAGTAGTTTACCCTCATACATTATGGCTATGCGGCTACATACTGCCTCTGCAATCTCTAAGATATGTGTGGCGATGATAGTTGTGACATTTTGTTGTGATAGTTGCTGGATTAAGTTTTTAATAATTCTAGCTGATTTGGGATCTAGGGTATTTAGTGGCTCATCAAGAAGTAAAAGTTCTGGTTTATGCATAAGTGCTGAAATTATGAGTATCTTTTTTTTCATACCCCCCGAGTAACTGCTTATCATGTCGCCTTCTCGGCCCTCTAAGTTTAATGCCTTGAGGAATTCGTTAATTCGTTTTTTCTTTTCTTCTTGTTCCATCTGGAAAATATCGCCTGCAAAATCCAGAAATTCTATCCCTGTTAAAAACTCGTAGGCGCTGGAATGTTCAGGTACATAACCCACGTGTTGTTTTACCAATACTGTATCTTGTGGTACAGAAAATTCCAATACTTTTATAGAACCACTGTCTGGTTTGACTAAGCCTAGAATGGTTTTGATGAGTGTGGATTTACCCGCACCGTTTGGTCCAAGAAGACCGATGATCTCGCCCTTTTTTATTTCTAAAGTTAGGTTATCGATGGCTGTTATGTCGTTGAATTTTTTGGATACACTTTTTAGTTGTAGTGCTGGGGCTTGAGAAGAAATGGTTTTAGTTGTATATTGCATGTTATTTCTCGTTCTATTGTGTGAAATCGCTATATTTTAGTTTTATCATAAAAATCTCGTTCGCCTAATAACGTGCGTTTTTATTTGAATTTAGTGGCAATTTTTGTTGTTCATCAGATTTCCTTTTTGGATACGATTTGTTTATGTTTTCCCTCGAGATTATCCACTATAGACTAAGAGGATAAGTTATGGTAGATCAAAACGAAAAAATCACCATGATGCACGGTGCAGGCGGGGCCATTATGCATGATCTCGTCAAAAACTTTCTTGTTAAAACCTTTGGTGCTATTGGTAATGCTGAGGTTCCCCTTGAAGCAATGGATGATGCGGCCGTTGTTGGTGATATAGTTTTTAAAAGTGATTCGCATGCAGTGAAACCTATTTTTTTCCCCGGTGGCGATATTGGTCGTATTGCTATCTCGGGCACTGTTAATGACATTAGTTGTCTTGGAGCACAGCCGTTTGCATTGGCTTGTGGTTTAATTTTAGAGGAAGGTTTGTTATTGTCTGATTTGGACCGGATTTTAATTAGTATGCACAAAGCTTGTGTCGAAGCTGATGTGGGTATTGTTACAGGAGACACCAAAGTTGTCGAAAAAGGTGCTCTGGGCGGTTTAGTGATGAATGTTTCAGGTATTGGTAAACGCACTTCTGCTTTAGACAAAAATCTTGCGGTTGTTCGCAGCATACGTGAACTCAAAGCAAACTGGACACTTGACTCCAATTTGATAGAGGGTGAAAAAATAATTCTAACCGGTACACTTGGTGAACACGGTTTAGCTGTACTCTCTGCCCAACAAGGTTTAAAATTTGGGAGTGAAATAAAATCCGATGTTAAGCCGCTTAACCATATGGTGCAAGAGTTGCTGGGCCAAGTTGGCGGTGTCGTTGCTATCAAAGACCCCACACGTGGCGGCTTAGCAGATGCTCTCCATGAATGGACCGAAAAATCTAAAATTGGTATCCTGCTCCAAGAAGAAAAAATCCCTATCCGGCAAGATGTACAAATTGCTTGTGAAATGCTGGGTATAGATCCCCTCGAAATCGGTAACGAAGGGAAACTCATAATCGGAGTCGTCCCCCAAAAGGCACAGGAAGTACTAGAGTTTTTACACCAGACCGTTCAGGGTAAGGATGCCCAGATAATTGGCGAAACAACTGCTCAGTTTGGAGGTGTTGCGATGCAGACAGCGGTCGGTGGTAAACGCATAGTGGCACGTCCAGTAGGGGATCCCATCCCACGAATCTGCTAATGGTTGGGTGTAAATTTTTGCGCAATTAGTTTGGGTGCCTTTGTTGATAGTTACTGCTATGTCTGCTTAGTTGCTATTACAGAAATGATGAATTCTGTTTGGTGTATATGTCTGAATCCTATTTTTAGTCTCAACTTTTTTGATTGATGGTTGTTATGTGTGTTCTTCTTTGTTGTGAAGGGTTGGTGTGGTGGGTTTTATTTTTTTTCTTCTAGAATTGGTTTTGGTTCCGGCTCCGCAGGCTTATGTTGTTGGCATGTGGTTTAGCAAAGTTTGTTGTTGAACAATTGTTGGTGTGTTGATATTGTCACATTGCTATTTATGTGTGCAAGTCTCTCGTTAATAATTAATGGAGTGAAAAGTCCTTAAACGCAGGTTTCCCTCTCTCTCTCTTCTCGTTTCATTTTACCTGTGTTTAAGTCTTTTCCTTCTCTTTTTAACTCTTCTTGTTAGTTAGTTAGCTCTGATACATTTAGCTCTAAAAATAATTGAGCACTAAAAAGAAATTAAGGATATAACTGATGAATAAAATACATATGTAAATTTGATTGAGAGAGGAAAAAATTGGAACAAATAGACGATGTGATGAGGAAAGAAAAAATGGAACGAAACTACCGTATTGACATAGGTGCTTATGGCAGTATCTGTATTGAAGCACCCACCAAAGAAGATTGTCTAGAACTCTTCAAAGAAGTTACTAGTACAAAGCGTGAATCCAAAATCGATGAAGCCATAAGATAGCTGTCGATTTAGGTCCATTTAATGCTCTAAGCGCTTTTTTGATACTCATTAGAGCAACAACACATCTTTATTTATCATAACCCGTGCATTTTAAATGGTGAAATTATGCATCATCCTAAAAAATTTTTAGCTGTCGCGGCTCTCGGAGCCGTTTTAACTACCGTTGGAGTAGCCCTATTTGTGAAGTCAACAAAAGATAAGAAAAAATGTGGTTGTTGGCACTAAATTAACCTAAATATTTAGTCTACCACATATTGTGGAGGGTGAAACAAATTGTAAATGATGGCGTATCTGTTTAAAAACAAATCAATTTTAATCTCATTTTATTTTTTTGGCTACTAACTAATACACCCTTATAAAACTAAACCAAACACTCCTAACGTCATACCAATATGTTTTCCCACGAAACGAGTTTCAAACAGTAAAATCAACAAATGTTTCCATCAAATTGTCAAAAAACTAATAGAAACCTTCAAAAATAAGGCTTTTCGCTATTTTAAGCAGGTGCGCTCAATATTCTTTCTCTAAACTTGCATGTTCTCCATTCTGCTTCATACAAGTATTGCCGCAACAAAACTTATTGATTCTACCCACCTAATTGACGAAGAGCCAAAAATAAGAAAACCAATTTCATCCACCTAATTTCGTTAAACACACAAAATTCTGTTTTTAAGACAATCTCCAACTATGGTTCCCCTAAAAACAAGCGCCAAAGTCATAGCACCCGACTCATCTCACTTAAGTTTGAAGTCAAAAAATACTCGCAAAACACCTGTAACCATCTAAGAAACATTTTTTGCCCAAACCCGACAGGTACCCTCACTGCTCACCATACATGCACCCACAGGCCGTGCGGGAGTACACGCTTTAAGAAACAAGCCACATTGGCTAGGATTAATTTTCCCAATTATCACTTGATGACACTGACAACCGGTGTGTATGTCTTGGCATTGAACCAGTTTAAGGCTGTATTTTTTACGGGCATCATACTGAGCTAATTTGTCTTTGAGTTGAAGTGCCGAGTTGTCGAGCCTGCCAATACCGCGCCAATTACCCGCTGTAATTGTGAAGGCTCTCTGGATGACTTCTCGTGCTTTTTTGTTCCCTTCCGGCTTAACCACCCGTATATACTCATTTTCTAGTTGGGCATCGCTTACACTGTGCTGCCTAAGAATCATATAGATTGCCATAAGTACGTCATTAGGTTCAAACCCTGCTACAACTGTTGGCATTCGATATATTTTAGTGAATAACTCATAAGGTTTTAATCCAATTATGGTACTAACATGACCTGGTGCGATGAAGCCATCAATCTGTAAACCTTCTATCCCCAAAAGTAATTCCATCGCTGGAGGAATCAAACGATGAGACACCAGAAAACTAAAATTTTTAGGCAAATCTCCCAGTGCTTCTAGTGCTGTAATCGGTGCTGTAGTTTCAAAACCAACGGCAGAAAAAATAAACTCCTTTGTCGGCTCTTTTTTTGCCATCTCTATTGCATCTGAAACCGCATAGACGATGCGTACATCAGCGCCGCTAGCTTTAGTTTCCATAAGTGAGGACGTGCTCCCTGGCACGCGCAAAATATCTCCAAAACATGTTATAACTTTGCCTTCTATAGCAAGCTGGATAGCTTCGTCAATTTCCGCAGCGGGAACAATGCAGACTGGACAACCTGGACCAGCAATAACTTCTATATTTGAAGGTAGTAAACTACGCAGACCGAAATGTGTTATGGTCCACTCATGAGTTCCACAGACATGGCATATTTTAACCTGTTCTAATTTAGTTGCAATCTCGCGAATTTTCTGAGTTATATTCTGCGCTGTCGTAGGGTTTCTAAACCAGTGTGACTCAGCTATCGGCTGCGTCACATTTATTCTCCTGCTGAAGCTAAAACATCTTTCCAGATGCTAAGTGTCTCTAAGGCTTCTTTTTCTTCAAGCAATTGGATGGCATAACCGGCATGAACCAGCACATAGTCCCCCAATTTAGGCTCCACAAGTGATACATTAACGACGCGCAGTACACCTTGCCCGAAGTCTACTTGAGCTTTTTCTCCCTGCAAGGATATAATTTTTGCGGGAATAGCTAAACACATAAACATCAGATACCATAAATTTGGTTCTTGCACGATAAAAACCGATTGGTCTAAAACTCTGAAAACGATGCTGCGACTGACTGTCCAAATGAGATTCCCCCATCACCAGCCGGAACTGTTATGTGAACATAGAACCGTAACCCCGCCTCCTCAATTGTTCTACGCATGTACTTAACAAGGAGTTGGTTGCATGCAACACCTCCCGTTAAACCCACATTTTTCGTGCCCTGTGACGCGGCGTTTTGGATCGCCAAATCAGCTAAACCTCTTGCGATGTATGTGTGGACAGAATGGGCTAAATCTGCAACTGGTGCCCTTCCCAAATAATCATAAACGGTGCCAATAAGTTCTGTAGTGTCAAGAACTCCACTGTGTATCTTGGGAGTTAAGCCTAAACAATCGTCACCAACCAGTGCCACTGATTCCAACTTCATGGCAGGTTCCCCCTCATAGGTGCGCTCAAAACATATACCTAAAACTGCTGCAACTGCATCTAATAACCGTCCACAACTTGATGTTTCAACAATAGTTTTGGTAGTTATGAGTTGGTCAGCTATGAGGTTTGCCTCGTCTCTACCGTGTGGGAGATGTCTGCTGTTTTTTAGAAGCCATTCTCTGATGTTTACACCTGCTTTTTTAAGCATTCCCGCAGCTGTGCGTAAAGGGTAACGACTAGCCAAGTCTCCGCCTAAAAGTGGTTGTGTCTCTAGGTGGGATAGTCGCTTAAAATCTGGTGTTCCCTGGGTTGTGTATAAAATTTCTCCACCCCATGGTGTGCCGTCTAAACCATAACCGTAGCCATCACATGTTGCTGCTACAATATCATCTAAGCCATGTTCTGCCATCAACGCTGTTGCATGGGCATAATGGTGTTGCACCTGAAATAGTGGGAGTTTTTTTGTTTTTGCTATTTCCTTGGCTAGTTGGGTGGTAGTGAATTTGGGATGTAGGTCACAGGCAACTATTTTTGGGTGGGTATTTGTGAGTTGTTGTAGGTGTGTAATGGCTTCTTGGAGGAAGGTTTGTGTTTCAATGTTTTCTACGTTACCGATGTGTTGGCTGATGATGGCGCTATTTTTGTTAAGTATGCAAGCAGTGTTGTTGAGTTCACTGCCTAAGCTGATCACGCAGTGTTTGGCTCTATGTTTGAGGAAGATGGGTACTGGGGCGTATCCTCGGCTTCGGCGAAGAAAAACTGGGTGGTTGTTGTGGACTCGTATGACGCTATCGTCACATCGGTGAGCGATTTCTCGGTTATGAAATAAGAAATAATCAACTGTGGTACTGAGATTTTTAAGAGCTTCTTGATTGTCTTTTACTATTGGTTGGTTGGATGGGTTTGCGCTGGTCATAACAAACGCCGTATCATTTACTTGATCAAAGAGCATGTGATGTAGGGCTGTGTAGGGTAACATGACCCCGATATTGTGAAGATTTGGTGCAACCAACGAAGAAAAATCATAGCCGGCGTTTTTGGAGAGTAAAACTATGGGACGTTGGGGTGAGACAAGTAATTCCTGTTCTTTGACGTAAATTTTGCTAAAACTCTTTGCGGCTTCTAAGCTTTTTGCCATAACTGCGAAAGGTTTTTTCTGTCGATGTTTGGTTTCTCTGAGTTTAAGTAATGGCGTCTCAAACTTGGTGGATGTTGCAATGTGAAATCCGCCATATCCCTTGATAGCTAAAATTTTGCCCGTTGAGAGTAGTTTGCCAGCCTCTCTTATGGGGTCACTGATTTGGATTGGGTTACCTTTATTGGTTGTGAGCCAGATTTTGGGACCACATATTGGGCATGCTATTGTTTGTGTATGGAATCGTCTGTTTGTTGAATTTTCATATTCGTGATGGCAAAAATTACAGAGGGGAAATTTGTGCATGGTGGTATTTCCACGGTCATATGGGAGGTGTTCGATGATGGTGAAACGAGGACCGCAGTTGGTACAGGTGATGAAAAAATAGTCATGACGGGGGTCGTTTGGATTACGGAGTTCGGTTAGGCATTGATTGCAGATGGTACTGTCGGGTGGAATAGTTGAGGCAACGGTTTTGGTTTCTTTGGAACTCTTACAAATGGTAAAGTTACTGTATTGGTTGTCGCCTTGTAGTTTTGTTTTTTTGATTTGTTTAACCCATGATAGCGGCGGTTTTTCTGTGGTCAATGCTGTAATGAACTGTTCAATGCTTTGGGTGTTGCCCTCGATTAACACTTCAACTCCTGCGTTGCCCATGTTACGGACATATCCCGTTAAGTTGTGTTTAACTGCGATACGGTAGACAAAGGGTCGAAAACCGACACTTTGAACAATGCCTGATACTGTGAGTTTGATGCGCAAAGAGTTGGCCTGAACTATTTAGGTAATGTTTTCTCTTATATATTTCGCAGAAGACGTGGCTTAAAAGGTTTTTTAAAAATCATTTCCTCACGGTTATTTTATTGTTTCTGTTTTCATATTGATTTACATTCTGCAGTTTGACCCAACACAGTCAAAATTAAATTGGCACCCAAAAATATTCGAAAAATAAGAAAATTATTGTAAAAATAACCAAAACTCGCAACAATCTGTAATATGAATAATTCAAAGTATTTTTTCCCAAACTGCCGAACGTGAGTATAGATGCTTGATAATTGCCTTATAATTGAGTGTATGGCAAGTCAAAATGAGTGTGAACTAAAATGATGTCTATAAAAATATGTGATTAATAAAATTAATGTTAATTAATATTATATATCGCGAGATTAATTTTTTATTTCTGTGGTCCTGAAGTATGGTTATCTAAGGTTCTAGAAAATTTTGGCTGTTGCTTCTAAGAGATGGAACCTCAGAAATATTTAAAGCCGAACTGATAACCGTTTCTTTTACAGGTTAAATTTCAACCTGCAAAAATGGAAATTTTTACAATAAACGAATTCGGACTGCGCAAAACCCCCGATAAAACTCGCCAACACCACTATAGACATCCCAAAATAAACAGACGCCCACGCATATAATGTTTAGACATGTTTTTTTAAACTTTTTATGTAGTCTGAATTTGTAACATTCACAAATCAGTTTTATAAATGAAAATTTTATTCAAACATATTATAAATTTTCTCGTAGTTCAAAACTATGGGATTCAAACCCTGATTAAACGTTGTATCTTTATGAATAAGGAACGTTCATAGCATAAAAGCTACTTAGCGGAGCTTCATCATAGCTATTTCTGCTGCTAAAACCATCGGTTCCCATGTTTCACACAATGGTGGTGCATAAGCGGTGTCAGCTTTAGCGAGCTCTCGAACAGTCATACCCTGCTGAATGGCAAAGGAGAGACAGTTTATGCGCTGGGTGACTTCTTCTCCTCCAACGACCTGAGCACCAATGATGTGTTGTGACTCTTTTTCAATAACAAGTTTAATTTTTATAAATTTGGCACCTGGAAAATAATCTGCTTTAGTTTTGCTATTCACCGTCCCGGTGATAACCTCAATGCGATTACGTTGTGCTGCTGTCTCGGTTAATCCCGTGTTACCTGCTTCTATATCAAAAAGTCGAGTGACTGCTGAAGCTAAAACGCCACTAAACAAACTATATTCACCACCTATATTTACACCTGCAACTTTGCCTTCTCTTACTGCAATGGTGCCAAGTTGTGCACAGGTGGGTCGATGGGTGATTATATTTGGAGCTTCTGCGCAGTCACCTATGGCATAAACATCTTTGACTCCGGTTTCCATGCGTGCGTTAGTTTTAATTGCGTGGGTTTCACCTATTGGAATGCCGGCATCGATAGCAAGTTGGGTTGATGCACGGACACCAAAAGCACTGATAAAGAGGTCCGCTCTGCTAATCTCCCCCCCAGCTTTAACTGCGATAACCTTATCCTCACCCAAAAACTCTTCGATAACCTTGTTCAATATAATGTTCATACCTTTTTCTTCAAGGTGTTGCTGAACCAATTTCGCCATGTCTGCATCAAGAAACTGGGGCAGAATCTGTGGCAACATCTCTATCACGGTGACCTTGAGTCCTCGTTCCATTAATCCCGCCCCCAGTTCCAGTCCAATGAGTCCCGCGCCCATAATTACCGCAGATTTAGCCCCTGCTTTTATGGCGGTGTCAATTTTTTCTCCATCTTCCATAGTGCGAAGTGACAAAATACCTCGTTTTTCTCTGCCCTTTATTGGCGGCATAAAGGCATCCGCACCGGTAGCAATCACAAGGGCATCATATGACAGAGTTTCGCAGGAACCTTCTTTGGTTTGGATGCTGATAGTTTTATTTTTTGTATCGATGGTAGTGGCTTTGGTTTCGGTACGTAAATTCAACTTGAGCATCTTAAAAAATGCTTGCGGATAAACCACCAAGTCTTTAAAGTTAGCGATATGTCCGCCTATAACAAAGGGTAAACCGCATCGACTATAACCTGCTGTTTTTTCTTGTGTGATAAGCGTAATTTCTGCGGTGCGGTCTTTTTTACGTGTTGCTGCGGCTGCTTCTATGCCTGAAGCGCTGGCACCGATGATAACTATTTGTCGTGCCATGACATATCGCCAATTTAGCGTTTGTCTGCGGTCTGCGTCTCATGCCACTCTACGGCTTTGTTAAAATCCATAAGATTTGTAAGTTCCTCTTGTAGGTTACTGGGTTTGATAACAAGGAGCCAGCCTTTACCGTATGGATCCTCATTTAGAGCTTCAGGGTTGGATTGAACCTCTTCGTTTGTTTCTTCGATGGTACCGCTGAGGGCTGAAACCAAATCTGAGACGGATTTGACGGATTCAAGAATTCCAAAAGGCTCATTTTGCTTGATCTGTACACCTGTGTCAGGTAATTCAGCGTAGACTATTTCGCGAAGCGATTTCTGTGCGTAGTCAGTGATACCCATGCGGGCTTTATCGCCTTCAATTTTGACCCAAGCAAAATCTTTGCTGTAGTAGAGGTCCTCTGGCACTTCATACTGTTCAACTTTAACCATTACACTGTACCTTCTATTGATTATACTCAACAGTGGAAGTCTATAAAAGGTTTAATGGGAAAAAAATTAGCGTTCGCGGTTTCCAGCGATCCACTCTTCGGTCCATTGTTGTGCCTGGCTGTCTGGAACTTGCTTAGGCGGATGTTTAAAGGCGTAAGCAGACATACTAAGTAAGGTTCCGCTGATTTTGCGGTCCAGTGCAATTTTTGCGGCTCGAATGAGGTCGATGACAACACCGGCGCTGTTAGGGCTATCTTCAACTTCAAGTTTGACGCTTATGTTTATGGGGCGGTCACCAAATTTGCGGCCCTTGAGGCTGATGTAGCAGATTTTTTTGTTACCTAAAAATTCGACGAAATCACTGGGTCCAATACGTGTTGGCAATGCGTATGGTACAAGACTGGTGACGGCTTCGGTTTTGCTGATCCGTTTGGATTTGAGTCGGTTTTCTACAGTCATGTTTTGGAAATCAGTATCTCCACCAAGGTTTAGTTGGTAGGTTTCATCTACGATGACCCCCCGGTCGAGACAGAGCCGCACGAGGTTACGGTGAAGTATGGTCGCACCGACTTGACTTTTAATATCGTCACCCAAGATGGGGAGGCCTGCACTTTCGAATTTTTTAGGCCATTCACCTGTCGCATCAGAACCAATGAATTCTGGCATACAATTAACAAATGCACATCCTGCGTCTATGGCACATTGGGCATAGAAACGGGCTGCATCGTGGCTCCCCACTGGAAGATAATTGATTACAATTTCCGCTTTAGAGGCTTTAAGAATCTGGACGACACTTTCTTTGGTTGCACTTCCATCATAAATATTAAAAACTTCACGCATATGGGATGCGACACCGTCGAGGATGGGTGCAGGTGAAACTTTAACTCCCCAATTAGGTACATCGGCGAATTTTTCACAGACATTGGGTTTTATCCAGATAGCTTCTGAGAGATCTTTACCAATTTTGTCTTTGTTGACTTCGAATGCAGCAACAAAGACTATGTCCCGAATATGGTAGCCGCCAAAGTTAACGTGCATCAAACCGGGAACAGATTCGGTTTCTTTTGCGTTTTTGTAATACTGAATTCCCTGTACAAGGGCACAAGCGCTGTTGCCAACGCCGACGATTGCTACGCGAATTTGAGGCATAAACGGTTACTCCAATGTTAATTTGTGTAGGCTTAATGGTTATGTACGCTATAACTTTTTCCCAAAAAGCGGTCGGTGTGTGGATGTTCTGACAGTTGGTGAAGTTCTTTATTCTTTTTGTTTTTAGTCAGTCTGGTGGTGTATACCTATTTTGAAAACTAAAATTGTTAAACTATTATATTGTATTCTCAAAAAAATGGTCAATACTATCATATGGTTACTCTGTGATAACTAGTTTTCTTAAACAGTAAACATGTGCTCAAAGGTGAATGCACTGGGACAGAATTTATTGAGCCCACAGACGTTACATTGGGGTTTTTTTGCCACACACACCTGACGTCCATGAAAGATTAACAGGTCTGTTAGGTGCATCCACTTTTCTTTTTGGGTCAGCACCATGAGTTCCCTCTCAATTTTATTTTGGTTTTTTTGTTTTGTTAACCCAAGACGCTGAGAAAGTCGTGTCACATGGGTATCAACGGCTATACCTGCAATTATGCCATAGCTGTTGTAGAGAACAACGTTAGCAGTTTTCCGTGCAACGCCTGGGAGTTCTATTAATTCTGTCATAGTTTTTGGAACTTGACTGTCAAATTTTTCTACAAGTATTTGACAACAAGATTTGAGATTTTTGGCTTTGTTGTGGTAAAAACCCGTGGTATAGATGTCTTTTTCAAGTTCTTTTAGGTTAGCATTTGCGTAGTCTTGGGCTGTGTGGTATTTTTTAAACAGACTCTGAGTTACAATATTGACTCGGTTGTCTGTGGTTTGCGCGGAAAGTATGGTTGCGATAAGCATTTCAAGGGGGGTGGTGTAGTTGAGTGCAGTTTTGGCGTTGGGGTACTGCTGTTCTAGGCAAGTGATGATCTTTTGGATACGTTGTTTGGGTTCAAAGTCAATTTTAGCGGTTTTCATGTGTGTCATTTATTTTTGTGTTTTTGTGTTTGATAAAGGAGCTGATGGGAATAAAGATTCCTGAACATCCTGAGTTCGCGTTTTTTAGGCACATTACAAAACTTTGGGGGTTATTTTAAACTTCTTTTTATGTTTAAGCCATGTTGAGGGCTTTTGCTTTATTTGATTGTGTGCCTGATTTGGGGTATGTGAGACAATTTACCGTTCTCTATAAAAAGGCTTAAAATTAAAAA
The DNA here is from genome assembly GCA_031274765.1 of Nitrososphaerota archaeon. GTDB lineage: Archaea > Thermoproteota > Bathyarchaeia > Bathyarchaeales > Bathycorpusculaceae > Bathycorpusculum. Next base: position 18,141 of record JAISPR010000136.1, read on the forward strand.
ACAGATGTTAACTGTGACCAATGAAATGTGATGTGTCTAAAAAGTGGGAAGTCAGAGAACATAGTTTTCTATTAAGCCGGTAAACAAATTTTCCTGTCAAAAAATTTGTTGTTTTCCAATATTTGTCTCAACAAACTATCATAAAACACGTTCCCATGGGAATGCCATGAAAAATATGGTTTTTTGTAAAAAATCTGTGAAAAACAAATTTGGTTTCATCTTGTTTTAGTTATCTTCAGCAAGATTGTCTTTAGATTTATCAATTCGCCTCAAAAAAGAAAGGTCGTTTGGTAAAACGCCACAAGTTCAAGTTACCAACCCTTAATCATGCACGTTATTGTCTTTGGTTTCTGTTTTTAGTAGTCTACTTTTCATAAGACTATTTGTTTACGTATTCACGTTTGGCAGTTTGGGAAAAAATACTTTGAATTATTTATGTTATCGGTTGTTGTGAGTTTTTGGTTATTTTTACAATATTTTCTTATTTTTTGAATATTTTTGAGTGCCAATTTAATTTTGACTGTGTTGGGTCAAACTGCTGAATGTAAGTGCATATGTGTTTTGGGGCAACCTTTTTTTCCTTCTTTCCCCTAAAAAGAAGTAAGGTGCGAAAATGGGCGTAAAATTAATGGTAGATGGTAAAATAATTCCTTTGAACGACTTCGTTGAAACTATTCTTGCTGGAACCATAACTGGGGCAGTAACAACCCTGCACGGAATAGATGCGGATTGGTCTAAAATCGAAATTCAAATCGAGAAGTCGGTTACTCGGTAAATTCTATTTTTGTGTTGATTTCAGCGAACATTTCTTGTTTTGTTTTGCAGATGGGGCAGATGTAGGGTGGGTCTTCTCGGTAGACAACGTATCCGCATTGTTTGCAGTACCACAGTTTCTTTTTAATTTCGTTTTTTTGTTTCTGTGTTGTTGTTTGAGTCTGTGGATCTGATGATGTGCTCTTGGTTATGTTTTTTTGTTGAGGCATGGATGTGTTGTAAGCACGTGCTATTTTCTCTGCGGGGCGGCGTTCAGGAACTTCGGGTAGATTCTGACTTTCATAGACTGTTTTGTTAAGGTAGAGTCGACAATAACAAGTCCCGTATTGGACAATGTCGGGGTCGCGGTAATCGCAAGGGCAGATAATGTCACGATCTAAATCCAAGTTGCCTGTACCCAGTCGGCAGGGACAAACAGGATAACCGTAACGTTCTTCGTTGGTTTTTAAACCTTCAAGAAACATCTGGAGTAGTTCAGTTTGTGGATTGAGGTAGTATCCAGCATTTTTAGCGTCGGTTTCTATACGTTTCTGTATGGTTTCTATGGGTAGGGTCAAATGGATAGTGCCTCTTTGAGTTTGTCCTTGCGGAAGCCAGTAATAACGGTTTTCTCATCGATGATTATAGTTGGGTAGCTTAGGGGTCCTCCTTTGCTTGTTATGTTTTCATGGGCTTGGTTTTTGTCATTTTGTTCGAGGAGGTCTACATCGACGTATTCGTAGGCGATGTTGTTTTCGTTTAAAAATTGTTTGGTTAATTTACACCATACGCAGGTGCTGAGTGCGTATAGATTTATTTTATGTTTGTTTTTTTCTCCAGTAACTTTAGAGAACTGCATATAAAAATATCACCAATAAAATGTTTGTTTTGGTGCATATAACTGTTTAGATGCAGTAAGTTTGTCTTTTCTCGAAATTATTTTCTGTGGTTATATTGACAAGTGTGTGATTTTGTGTGTTGAAAAAATAAATTATATTTGTATATATTGTTGAATTTTTATTATTTTTAGGGTTTGTATATGGTTATTTTAAATGTATGTGATATGTATTGGAGGGTTTTTATATATTTGTGGTTTATGTTGTTTTGTGGTGTGTTTATGGTGGTGATCGGTTTTCAACGGAAATGTGTTTTTAGCTGATTTATTTTTCGTTAGAATTTCTATTTTTTTATTTTTCACATATTTTTCGAATACATTTTATTTTTGGTTATTTTGGGTCAACTGTTGAATGTAAATTGTTGGGTTAGCCTGTATAAAATCTGTCAAACAAACACGACCGTCAAACGGTACAATCTATTTTTGAGTTTTATGGTGAAAGTGCTTGCTCTTGTTATTAAAAACATAGTTACTTACATTCGGCAATTTGGCCTAAAACAGCCAAAAACTAAATCACACTTAAAAAAATATTCGAAAAATAAGAAAATCATTGTAAAAATAACCAAAAACTTACAACAACCGGTAATATAAACAATTCCAAGTATTTTTTCCCAAACTGCCAAACGTGAGTAGTTATATTTTATGGATTTCGGATTGCATGCGGAGTGCTTTGAGAAAAAAAGAAAGTAGCTGTACTTACAACAAAAAGTTTAATAGATCTTAGACGTAATTTACTTATTTATGCTTAAAAATGCCAGATCAACAACAAAACTTTAACAAAAATACACCAATAACAAAGAAAAAACATAACCCCCAAACACACAACACACTAACCAGCGGTATCTACCAATAACAAACAAACATATCCCAAACCAAATCAACAAACAACAAGAAAACAACCATGCTAAACTACAACCAACTAACAAAAAAACCAAAAATATTCAAATCCCTAACAGGACTACAAACAAAAGAAT
>JAISPR010000016.1 GCA_031274765.1 Nitrososphaerota archaeon
TGGGTAGGGTCAATAAGTTTCGTTACGGTATAAATGTTGTATGGGACATGAGGGAGAACATAGGTAAGCTTGAAGAAGGAAGAATGGGTGTACCCACCTAAAATAGCGAAAGGCCATAATTCATTTTGAGGTACGGCTCAAACTCATGTGCATCTTGCCCCTGTTCATCACACTTATTAGCACAAAGCTGTGTTCCATGATCAGTCAAAAGGGCATTAATTTAGTAGAATTCCATACAAGTAGAATTCCATACAATTTCAACACGTCTGCTCCAAAACAACGAGCGAATATTGTGTTGTTTCTGCATCAAATTCACCTACTTCAAGAATTTTTCTTGAAGCATCACCCATCATAGTGCAAAGATATTTACCATTAGTACATGATGCTAATCCGTGTACACCAGATAATGAATGTTTATGTTCCCATCTTATCGGGGTTTTTTGAGTTTGTTTGTTGGGTTGGGGTGGGTGTATCCCAATTCGAGCAAAATTTTACGTATTGTTTGGTGGGCATGTTTATTTTTTGTCGGGTGACGATGATTTTGAGGTATTTTATGTTAGGTGGTTTTTCATAAACTTGTTTTATGTGTCTGTGGTTTGGGGTTTTTGTTTTTTGGGTCAGTATAATGTTTGGTTTATTTGGGGTGGTTTGTTTTTTGTATTGTGCGTAGTTGTTGAATCTTCGGGGAGTTGTTTGGTGGTTTGTGACTCAATTTGTGGTTATTTTGTTTTCTGCGTGTTTTTTAAGCATCCATTTAGTTTTTTGTTGTTTTTGATTTTGATCATATTTGCTAATTGGTTGTGGGATATTTTGGGGAGGTGTTTGGGTTTGGTTGTTGTCGTTAGATTTTTTGTGGTGAAGTGGTGTGTATCAAGATAAGTTCAAAAGGCGAAATTATTTTGGAAAAAGACAAAAACAAAACGACATCAGAAAAATAGTTGTAACACAGATTTAACGGGAAAGCACCAATATACTTCTTAAAGTTGATTTCTAACCTATGTTTGGCACTTAATTTTATAGGTAACCTCCGAAAACACCATTTCAGAAAAACAAGTAACATATTTGTCCGGATTTTAGCAGATGATTTTGGAAAAATATAGGTTTTCGGAGGTCACCTATAAAGGTTAAAAAACTTTAAAAATTATTTCATAACATCCCCCAAGTATAACTGATATCGTAATTATTATAACCCTGAAGAAAAGGAACCGACCAAACAACATTATCACCTATACAACCACGATACAACTCAACATGATAGATTTCCCCATCATAAGCCACAGCAGCACAATTATTCGAAAACACCATCCCATCAAAAACAAAAAGCCCCCCCAAATTTTCAGCAGCAACCCAAACCCCACCACCATTATTTGTGGCAATATTACACATAACCACACCATCAAACAACAGCACAACACCATCACCCATATACAATCCACCCCCATCAGCAGCGCTATTATGAGAAATCACACCGCCAAATAAACTAAAACTACCATAGGTGTACACACCTCCCCCACCACTAGCAATGTTGTCAGAAATCACACCGCCAAATAAACTAAAACTACCACTATTAGCCACACCACCCCCAGCATTATAGGCTGTATTATGAGAAATTTCACCACCAAACAAACTAAAACTACCCCAATTAAATACACCACCCCCACTAGCGGTATTATCAAAGATCAACCCCCCAAACATCGAAAAACTACCCCCGTTAGAGACACCACCCCCACTGGTAGCTGTGTTGTGAGAAATTTCACCACCAAATAAACTAAAATTACCACTATTAATGTAGACACCACCCCCAGCATAGGCCGTATTACCTGTAATCTTACCACCAAACACATTAAAACTACCGCTGAGCCAATTAAATACACCACCCCCACCACTGTATGCTTTGTTATCCGAAATTACACCACCATATAAACTAAAAACACCACTGTTGTATACACCGCCGCCATATCTACGATTAGCTGTGTTATCAGATATCGCACCGTTTGACATTATAAGAATACCCCCAGACTGAATGGCTACCCCGGTACCCTCAACATCTCTATGGTGTGTTACATTGATACCCGCCAGTTCCAGCACCCCTCCAGCGTTAACAACAATTGTATCGGTATCAAACACCCCTAGCAGTTTAAAAAATTCAGAGGCACTATCACTTGTCAATGTACAGGTTTTACCAGCACCAATAATGAGTGCCCCCATGGTAAGAGCAATATCGTTTTCAAATGCAATAATCACAGGCACCCCAGCTACCGCATCATTAACAGCGACCCTAAGCGTTACTTCATTGTCAACATATATAGGACGACCCCAATGGGCAGTCAAAACTATATCCCCAACAGTGTCTTGGAGAATACTAAAAGAATTAGGCATAGTGATTGCAGTGCCATCAGCATACTTCACGGTCCAACCGGTGAAAACATAACCCCGTTTGGAAGGAGATAATATTTCAAGGGGTAAATCATTCGCCGTATAGGTCAATGGGTTTGTGAGGGGATTAGTTCCGCTTGCTAATTCATATAGGATTTTATACTTGCTATCAAGCATTGTCCAGTTAGCTACAACACTAACGTTGCCGCTTGGCATAATAAAGGTGGTTTGAGAGTTGTTAGCTATTGTCACATCACCTTCAGTGATTGTCCAACCAGAAAATATATAACCCGCCCAAACTCCAGCATCAAGACTAACCACCGCACCCGCAACATAAACACCCGCACCCGAAGACGCCGCACAACTGTTTTCAACAATCACCCTATAAAATAAAATAGGCACACCAACGGTATAACTAATATCGTAATTATTATAACCCTGAAGAAAAGGAACCGACCAAACAACATTATCACCTATACAACCACGATACAACTCAACATGATAAAGCACCCCATCATAAGCCACAGCAGCACGATTATTCGAAAACACCATCCCATCAAAAACAAAAAGGCCTCCCAAATTTTCAGCAGCAACCCAAATCCCACCACCATCGCCTGATGCGGTGTTATTGGAAATTGTTCCGTTATACAGCATTGCTACCCCGTTTCGTATGTATACACCGGCGCCATCTACGGCAGTGTTGTTAAAAATCAGGCTGTTATTAGTCATAGTAAAGTTATTGTCATAGTTGTACACGCCTCCACCCTGCATTGCAGTGTTACTTGAAATCACGCCGCCCAATAATTTAAAAGGGCCTCCAGAATTGTATACACCACCACCATCGATGCTTGCGGTATTGCTAGAAATCTCACCGTCAACCATGGTGAAATTGCCGCCTGAATTGTATACGCCACCGCCTCTGCTCATACCACCTGTAGCTGCATTATCGATAATCACTCCACCGGTCATGATAAAGTTGCCAGTGTTGAGGACACCAGCACCAGCAGAACGTCCAATGGTGTTGCCAGAGATTACGCCTCCAGACATGGTAAAGTTGCCTTCGTTGTATACGCCTGCGCCGCCAGTGCCAACGATGGCGCCATTACCAGAAATTTCACCGCTAGAGAAGATAAGAGTGCCGCCAGATGCTACGCTTATACCGTTGCCAGCGCCTTTTGTATGGGTGACTATAATGCCATCGATCTCTAGTATACTTCCGTCCCAGATACCGATGGTCATCTCGCCTATTCCCAGGGGAGTTATGGCTAATTTGAAGAACTGTGTGTCGCTATTGCTTGTTAGGGTTATGTTTTTGCCAGAGGTTATGTCAAGTCGTTCGGTGGTTGTGATATCTCCATCAAGTGTGATGGTTACGTGTGTTTTGGGGGCGGCGTTATTTACAGCGTTTTTGAGCTCTGTTTCGGTTTTAACGTGTATTGTATTGTCTATTGAGGTTTCAGCGTGAGTTAGCAGTAGCTTTGGGGGTAGAGAAGAAAACAGTAAAATAGTCAATAGAGAAACAAAAAATATGCCTCTGCGCATACTATGTAATGTAGAATTGTTTATTTTAACACTCATAACCATATTAATACGCCTTATACAATATACCGTTAAAACGATAATCACATATATACATTATCACGCATATATGATCACAACACACACAATAAAACATTAACAAAATACCACCACAAAACCCACCAAAACAACAACCACAAACCAATGTGAGTTTTTCAATTTTTCTACTATAATCCATTTTTGATGGACTTTTTCGTGAAAAACAGGTTATTCTCAACAACATTTTACCAAAAACAATCATTTTTTATGAAGGTGATTTTTTAGAGGTTTTTAGTTTGAATACTTTCTATAATTTAGACATTTTATATTGTTTGAAAAATATATATGGCTCGAATTTTGACAATTCAACTTTGATACTTAGTAGAAAAAAATGAAAACTCAGAAAACCAACACAACCAACAATAGCAAATTTAACACACCCACAAAAAACAACACCACAACCCACCACCTGCCCACAACATCACAACCCACATCCACAAACAACACAAACACCAAACCACAAAACACCAAACAAACATCACCAACGCCCACCAGACTGCCCAAAAACTAACAACCCCCACCAGACTGCCCAAAAACTAACAAAAACCCTTGAAAAACAACAAAAGAACTGTTTTTCTCCGTCCGTTTCCACCAAAAACATAAAAAATCTAGTTTTCAGACAAATCCACACACGAACAAAAACAAACCCAAAAAAACAAAACACTCATAACCGATTTTACTGCCAACAATACACCAGCACTATAAGAACCACAAAATCAGCAAGCACCTCAGGAAAACATAAACAAAAAAAGAAATTATGACTAATTCTTAAAGATACCTTTCACAGTGCAGGGGTATGCTTAAATACCTATTCTGAAATGAAAGTTTTAGAAACACCGGTTAATTGCCGCCGTTGCACAGCCCGGTAGTGCAACTGACTGTTAATCAGTAGGTCAAAGGTTCGAGTCCTTTCGGCGGCGCTCCTGATAAACAGAAAAACTCCTGTCTTGGATTATTCCGAGACTTCCCCTTCACCAAACATCTAAGCTGTTCAGCAAGAAGCGACAACTGATGATGTTCCACCACATCAAACGTCTCAGATACATTCCCCCGCATTAAAACATCCTTAGTCAAAATTTCCTCAGGATTCTCTCCCCAGGCACATTTTAGTCCTTAAAGAGTTAGCCAATAATTGGACAGCACCAAAAATTTGTTCATATTATTTGTGAATTAATCCTAAAAACTCACTGTACAGTGGCGTGTTTGTAAATAAACCGCTATTTGTAATTGTATAATTTAGCCAACAACCACTTATGCTATTGAACGTTCCTTTTTTAACAACTCGCAGGGAATAACTGCTAAGGACGAGGCTGTTTACTGAATAATTCATCCACTGCAAAAGTATTGCTAATCGATTAAGTTGGTTATCTTTTGTGTCGCCTAAAATAGAATAACCCCAATCCAGTCGCCGCAAAAAACAACAAAAGAGCAACCAGCCACCACACATAAAAAAACGAGGAGTCCCAATAATAGATATGACTATATCGACACACTACGGGGTATTTGTGGTCGTCATAGACTATATCGAGGTTTAGACCATATTGGGTAAGTTTGTTCTGTACTTGATCCCAGATTTGCTGAGAAGTATCATCTGCATCCCATATACCCCAAATACGGTCTTGAGGACTACGCATACCCCAGCCATAATTTTTAGGTAAAACAAGAACCGCCTCCGCTTTGATGCTACCAGGGGGTACTTGGGGATTTTCAACCACCTCCACCCAAAAGTTCTCTAGCACTTGGTAGTGCTCTTCTTGCAGGGTATTAGGATTTGTTGGATCTTCTGAGTAATTGAAAATTATCACATATTCAGCTCCTGCTTCATAGGAGGCTTTCATTTGTTCAAACATTTCCACTCCATCTGTAAGGAAGGGTGCTTGTGTGTATTTCCATGTGATGATGGTGCCCCAGCTTTTGCCCTGGAGGTTTGCAGCCCCTCGCACTAACCCGATTTCTTGATTAACAGAGTTATTCCAGCCTAACTCGGCAAGTACCACATCATATCCGCTTCGATAATCCCACCAATGCCACACAAAATCCGATGTAAAAGCAGTAACGGATTGATTTTCTAAACATTGCAGATATATTGCGGTATAAGTTTCAAAAACCTGAGCAACCATTTCAGGGGTTGCCAGGGGATTTCGGTTTAATACCACCCGCAAGGGTTCCACCTGAGAAATACGCTCACTCCCATTTACCGCCGTATAAAAAATGTCGTCTTTACGCTCCCAAATAGTAACCTCTCCACTAGGATAGTAGGTGACAGTTGTTTGGATTGGATCGGGCGGAATAAAGTATGTCGTGGTTCCGTTGGGGTATTTTGTGCCTGTTTCTTCAGGCCAATTTTCTGGCCAAGAAACATCACATATAACATGATATGTGAAATCTGGATAATACATGTAGGCTGTGCCATTTTTTGCCCTATCCTCCGCAGTAATCGTTACCTTTACAGTCCCGTTAGGGTGATAAAAAGTCTCTACCGGAGAATAAATATTGGTATAATTGTATACAAAAATATCGCCGGTGTTGAGCTTCCTTATGCTCCTATTTCCGTCTGCATCTGTCAGAGAAAATTCAAATGTTTCTTCGAGAAACTTTCCGCCTGGTTCATCATGGACATATGCACCCATGAATTGATCTCCCCAGTGTTGTTGCGCCGTTTTGATCCATTTTGCACATTGAGACTGTGCCGAATCAGTTTCCCATCTATCTCCTGATTCCATAGCCTGTAAAAAACCAAAGGTTATACCAAGATAAGCTGCAAATTTGAGCCCCGCATCAACTGCGTAGTCGCCGACTTCATCTACTGCGGTAATGTTTTGTTGTAGTTCCCCTGAGGCTAAAATGAAGCAGTTGGTGTAGTTTTTGACTTTATCAATTAGTTGTTTTGCGCCCTCGACTGTGTACCCACCGTAAGTTACGCCGACATAGAAGGGCGTATCACTATCATTGGGTTGATTGTCGTTCACTGCAATAAGAGATGTTGCTAAAACCATTACTATTAACCATAGAGCAATAGCAACAAACATTTTTGCTCGTTTCATACAACAGACACTTCGATTCGCTGTTTACAATAAATAAAACATAAGGCGTTCTTAACTGTATCTTCAAATTTGTATGTATTCAGCTCTTTGTCCAGTTGTTGATGAGATAGGTTTTCATTTGCTCAAATGTATAGGGGATTAGCTTAAAATTTAGATTCATAAAATCCATAAAATTCCATCTTAAGCGGTACTAAAAATTCATCGTTGCCATGTAAATCAACACCAATTTACAGAAACACATACTTCAAAAAGATAAATCAAACCGAAGAAGTAACCCTCATATGAAACCTTCTCCAGAGCACTACATCGCACAAGCAAACACGGAGTTGATTTAACCTGCCGTAGAGTACTTATGTCGCCATAATCTATTTTACCTGCTAAAACTCTAAGAATATGATATATAGGGCCAGTATTTTAAAAGCGGCACTATTGTATGTAATTATCAAGTTCGCGCAGCATTGTGACTAGAAATGGATGAAATGTGGAGCAGAGTGTATTGTAAAAAACGCCTTGTTAGTTGTGGCATGCCATAGATCGTGATACGGGTGATATTGCGGCTTATATTTTTGGAATGCGTAAAAGTGAAGTATTAAAAGAGCTTGGGTTTTGTTGGGGAGTTTGGGGTTGAATATTGCGGGTATATTTTCAGATGATAATTTTGCTTATCATGAAGTTATATCAAAACATATTTTACGTACGGGTAAGCGGAATACACAACGCATTTAGCGTAAACATTTGACTTTTCGTACGAGGTTGAAGCGTTTGGCTTGTATGTCTATTTGTTTTTCTAAGTCTTGGGTTATGTATATTGTTGTTTTTGGTTTGGTTATAGTTGTGTTGGAATTTGGGAATAAACTGATTTGAGGCATGACCAAAATATGCATACATTTTATTGTTACTTTTACTGTATTGTCGTCCTTGTGAATATAACAGATAAACCTTCACCCATAAACCAAGTTAATACACGACATGAATTTCGCGCTCAACATTTTCTTGCATTTTCCACCAATTATGACAACATCATCGACACAACCGGGTCAATAATGACATACGTAGAAAAGTTAAGTGATTAGTAGACCTTAGGCGTTATTAGTGTTTAACGGTAGAGCGTGCATTTTATTGGCAAGTTATTGTGGCATCTATGTTTTAAGTGCACGTTTTTTGAATCATTTAGATAAAACACGCTCGTTTTTAGAATCTACGAATAATAACGCCTAAGGCCTAGTAAACAAAAACAATATTTTTTGGTTACTCTCTATACTCTATATAGTGGCGAATAAGCATATGCAAAACACAAAACAGCGAAGAACAGGCAGAGCTCTTTTGATGACTACCTTAACAGTGCTCTTTACCCTATCTCTTCTACCTATGAATGGCTCAACTTTGGCTTCACAACTAATAGCTACGCCGATCGAGCCGCAAACCAAATTACCCGGCACCGTAGGCTACAGTGTATATCAGCTAGATGATGGCAGTATAGTGCTAAATAGCATCAACGAATCATACACTTTTCTCACAAAACTTGATGCATCCCACAAGTTGCTCTGGACCCGAACAATCCAAATTGAGGGCGCAGACACAACGCTTTCACGTCTGGTAGTTTGCCGTGACGGCGGATTTGCCTTAGCGGGCCTCATAAACAACCGTTATGTCCTGACAAAAACCAACTCAGAAGGGATCATTCAATGGATTCAAACCTACAGTTCAGAGGCACCGGTAAACCATTTGATGTCCATTATTGAGGTCAATGAAGGCGGATTTGCCATAGCTGCTTTTGGCGCACCTATCGAGGATGGTCTAGGCTGGATTTGGTTTGCTCGAACTGATGTTTCGGGTAATTTGATGTGGAGCGAGAACCTTATGGGCCCCCTTAACACTTGTCCCTCAACAATCATAGAAACAGACTATGGTTTCATACTTTCGGCTGTAAGCTACTCGTTTGTTCCTGACCAAGCACTCTACATGTTACTAAAACTAGATAAAGATGGCCAACCACTTGGAAACACCACCTACGGTGGCACAGGTTTTTATTATCAAACAGAATGCAACGGAGCCATAGCTACAAATGATGGTGGATACTTATTGATGGGGTATCTTTGGCTTAAACCCGCTTGGGTTGTTAAAGTCGATGCAGACGGCACTATGGAATGGAACCAAACATATGGTGAAAACGGACACTCCATCGTTGGGGCCCTCCCAACAAAAGATGGCTACCTTCTACTGGAATTTCAAAAACTCAACGCCACCGGGTTAATCTTAACTGACTCATTTGGTGCTGTAGTCTGGAACACCACCTTCACAAATGTGACTTTGCCTGTAGGATTAGAAGCCAACTTCAACTCTCTCATACCCGCCAAAGAAGGCGGCTACATACTTATTGCTTCATACAACAATTCAACCTGGCTTGCTAAACTCGATTACCTACAAGATCCCACAATATTTCAACTGTTTTTAATTGCCGCCATAGTAGGGGCATTTATCGCCATAGTTTTGTTATTCATAATTTGGCAGAAGAAAAAACGAACCTGATTTTTTGATTTAAACAATAATCAGTTATCAGTCAGTCATAGAATAATATGTGCATAACAATTTTATTCGCCAAAAACGTATTTTTATTATGAGTCAAATTATAGTACAAATCCGTGAAGAATTAAAAGCCAATGCAGACCCACAGACTATGAAAAGCGCCAAACGCTATTTCAAAGAAGCCATCACCAGTTACGGTGTCAAAAATTCTCTAATGAAAAAAATCAGTCACAAAAACTGGTGTCAAATTAAAAATTTGTCAAAAAAAGATATTTTTTCACTTTGTGAAACGCTTTTGAGTTCGGGTGTTATGGAAGAAGCGTTTATTGTTGCAGAGTGGTTGCCCAAAATCGCTGACCAATTCCAACAAGAAGATTTAGTTATTTTTGAGCGTTGGATTGATTGTTACATTGATAATTGGGCTAAATGTGACAGTTTTTGCAACCATACCGTGGGCGATTTCATGATGAAATTTCCCGAGCAAGTGGGAATCCTTATGGTTTGGGCAAAATCTAACAACCGTTGGCTTAAACGGGCTGCATCAGTAACGTTAATTGTTCCAGCAAAAAAGGGCTTGTTTTTACAAGAAGCACTTAAAATTAGTGAACTGCTTTTAACAGATCCGGATGATTTGGTGCAAAAGGGCCATGGTTGGTTACTGAAAGCAGAAACAGAAAAACATCCCGATGAAGTATTGTCCTATGTTATGAAAAATAAATTAGTCATGCCCCGAACAGCGTTACGATACGCAATTGAGAAATTGCCCAAAGAACAGAAAATATTAGCCATGAAAAACTCAACAACTAAGTCAACTTAATCCCTAACGCCATACTTTTTTGGTATAGCAAACTATTAGGCAACTTCCAAAACCCCATTTCAGAAAACCAAGCAACGCAGTTGCACGGTTTTCAGCAGACGATTTTTGGAAAAATATAGGTTTTTAGAGGTCACTCATAATGTTGTAAAAGAAAAAATTATCTAAAGCACCAATATGACTAAATCATTTAATGCCGCCTTCATGAATCAGTTATCGATAGTGTTTGCGGTTGGGGATATTTCGGAAGTATGAAGCATTTGAGCGTCTGCTCAAGGATTATGTTTGCCCGCTTTGTAGGGCACCTAAAAGCGTATTTATACTGGCTAAATGAAAGTATAAATATACATTGTATGAGGAGATTTAAAATGGCTAATTTGAAAGGTACAAAAACTGAAAAGAATCTATTGGAGGCGTTTGCCGGTGAGAGTCAAGCACGTAACAAATATACCTATTTTGCATCCAAAGCAAAAAAGGATGGTTATGAGCAGATTGCCGCCATCTTTGAAGAAACCGCAAATAACGAAAAAGAACATGCTAAAATCTGGTTTAAGTTACTTTGTGGTGGAGAAATTCTTTCAACCACGAATAATTTACAGACTGCTATAGCGGGTGAGCATGGCGAATGGACAGAAATGTACAAGCGCATGGCAATCGAGGCACGTGAAGAAGGATTTAGCGATATCGCGAACCTTTTTGAGGCAGTAGGCAAAATTGAGAAAGAACATGAAGAACGCTATTTCAAGCTATACAAAAACATTAATGGTAACACTGTTTTTGCAAAGGAAGAAAAATCTGTTTGGATCTGTCGCAACTGTGGACATATTGAAGATAACAATAATGCGCCGCAAAAATGTCCCGTTTGCAACCATCCACAAGCATATTTCGAATTGCGTTCAATCAATTATTGAGAGGAAACACTATGAGAGATTCTCAAAAATTCTTTTTCTGCAAACACTGCAAAAACATAACAACTCCAATCAATGATAAAGGGACAACGATGATGTGTTGTGGCGAAAAAATGACAGAACTCATGCCCAACACGGTTGAAGCCAGTGTAGAAAAGCATCTACCCGTCATAGGGGTTTTGGATGATAGTCTCAGAGTTGAAATTGGCAGTGTACCGCATCCAATGCAAGACGATCATTATATAGTGTTTATCTATGTGGAAACAGAACATGGCGGCCAATGTAAATACTTAAGCCCCGGAGAAGAACCAAAACTTGCCTTTAGCTTTTCAAACGACAAACCAGTAGCTGTTTACGCTTATTGCAATCTCCATGGGCTTTGGAAAACTAAAATATGAGTATTGGTAGATTTTTATCTACCCTTTTTCTGATTTAAGACATCAATCCAGGGCATTATCCAATTATAGATAAGAGATTTCACCAATAGGGAGAGAGAGATTTGTGATAACTTTGTTAACAAGGTCATGATTATGGCAACATATAAGAAGTATTTATCTGAAGAAATAGTAAAAAACAACACACCCTGAGGAAAACAAAGATACAAATGCAATCATGCGAATACATTTTCATAGAAGACGACCAACACACCAACGAAAGCACAATTGCCAAAAAGCCCATAGCATACGCTACGCCTTGAGTAAAACCTCATTTAACAGAATAGCCCATGCTTTAACACCTGACTACCCAATATATCGATGGGTTGTAGAAGCAGGCGCAAACCAAGCCAAAAAAAAGCACACAGAAGACATCAAAGAAATTGGATTTGATGAAATGTACCAGTTCATAGAGACAAAAAACAAACTTAGACCTAAAAAGCCCTTACCGTAGCACACAGCAAACCGTGCCTGGCGCTTGGTGATTGTGATACTACAACCTTCCAACACCTCTGACAAAAGCAAACATATGAGCACATAACGTCTATACCAAGATTGGATTCCTCACTAAAGGGCTACCCAAAAAACGTCAGGTTATTGACAACCTAATTGCCCGCAGAATTTATACACAGGTGTGAGAACTATTTGATACATGCGTTTAGTTTGAAAAAATGTTTCAAAACAACGGTTAGTGATTAAACAAAACATACGTATAATTCAGGCACGATTATACATAGGCCATATTGCTTAAGGAGTATTTTTACAGGCATTTTTATAATTCCGGTTCTTTTCATGGATTTCTATCAATCTGCGTATAATAAATCCGGGAAATTAGGTGACAAGTCTCATACCACAACACTGAACAAGACAATAGTAATACACGCCACCCTTTGAAACGATTTACGCGCCAAACCAAATAATTTCTAAATGTGATACTATGATTAATCCCCCTGCTTTGGCAAGCTTACCACATCCGACATCTTTACTCAAAGCCAAACAATAGCTCCATTACCTAGTGAAAACTCAAATAAGTTATCTCGATTTTTTCTTAAACTACCAAACGCGTTAATAGATTTAGCGGCAGCATTTAATGAACATGGAAGACAAGGAGACATAAACACATGAATAAATCAGCTCATCATACAAATATAAATAAGACGACGCCATAAATCATACATCGACTGGTTTAATGTTTTTCCGGTTGGTCAGCAGTCAAAAGGGTACATGTCCCCATCACTGTAGCTTGCAGAGGGCCAGTTGACTGCACTCTGCATCCATGTTTTCTTCAGCCATTTTAGAATAACCCAAAAATTCGGTCGGCATAGAAATTCTGATAAAAATCACCAAACCACAACAAATAACAACATATAAACTCACGTTCGGCAATTTGGAAAAAACCTGGAATTGTTTATATTACAGGTTGTTGCGAGCTTTTGATTATGTTTACAATGATTTTCTTATTGTTCGAATATTTTTTTGAGCATGATTTAATTTTTAACTGTTTTAGGTCAAACTGCCGAATGCAAGTATAAAGGGACAATACACTACATGCAACATTTAGGATATTAAGTCTCGACTTTATGCGCAGTCTGAAATTAAGACTTCAGGCAACATACGGTTAATCAAATACAGGGGTTATAAACAGCGAGTTACAATAAATAAAACACAACTATTCAGCCATATGGGAAATTCTTAAACAAAAATGTTACCAGCCCCACAATAACCCTCAAAATAATAGGCCTTTCGCTATTTTAGATGGGTGCGCTCATTCCCCCTTCTTCAAGCTTGCTATGTTCGCCCTTATGCTCCATACAACATATACCGCAACGAAACTTATTGACTCTACCCACCTGATTTAACGAATAACCAAATAATACAGGTGACCTCCAAAAACCCATATTTTTCCAAAAATCACCTGCTAAAAAACGTACAACTATGTTGATTAGTTTTCTGAAATGGGTTTTCGGAGACTACTTAATCCCCTGGTAAGTTATAACAACACTTAGTAGGAACTTAACATAACATTTACATGACAAAACGCCTAAAAGAGCAGAAACATATTCATCACCACACAAATATTGTCATAACTTTTATAACAACAAAATTTATTACCGGAAATAATTCCAACGTACTTTTTACATTCGACAGTTTGATATAAAATAATCAAAACATAAATTATCACTCAAAAATATTCGAAAAATAAGAAAATATTGTAAAAATAACCAAAAATTCGCAACAATACGCAATATAAATAATTCAAAGTATTTTTTCCCAAACTGTCAAACGTGAGTACTTAGGTCTTTTTCAACCATTTAAAGACTTTATCAAACCAAACACTCAAACATAGTTATAACAAACTCGGGAATTTAGGTTACAATAAGAGACCACTTCTGCTTAACAACCAGCCCAAGGTTATTCGTCAAATCAGGTGGGTGGAGTCAATAAGCTTTGTTGCGGTATAATGTTGTATGGAGCACTAAGGGAGAACATAAGAAGTTTAAAGAAGGGCGAATGAGTGTACCCACCTAAAATAGCGAAAGGCCCAGCCCAACAATAAAGCAAACATGCCAAAATTCTTCGCCCCGCCAATCAAACCAAAACCACTCGACACCGTTACTTCACCACAACCAATCAAATATCACGCTCAACCAAAACATTATTAGACATCAGGCGTCATTAATGTTTAGCGATAGAGCATACATTTTGTTGACAGGTTATTGTGACATTTATGTCTTAAATGCATATTTTTTGAATCTTTTAGACGGTATACACTCGATTTTAGAATCGATAACTAATAGTACCTAAGGTCTATTGGTTACTCTGTTTTGAAATTTGAGACCAAACATGTGTTTATTTGTAGTCTTCTAACCCAATCATCAAACAGCCAGTGTATCCCACAAACAGAACGCACCCCATCTGCAGTTAGCATTATTTTACTACAACGGCTTTCTGCGTTTCCCACCAGACCACTCCCATTACAAAAACGCAATCCCTATATATACCATTAACATTTTATCACTATGAGTGTATTAGCGATATAATGGTTTTAGCGCTATAATTATTTTTTGACATATGTGTTTTAACGCTATAACCATTTTAACACAACACAAAATACACAACCAGGCGTTTTATATGAAAAATTACCTAAATGCAACCAAAAATAAATTAAGCAAAGCATACAAACCCAAATTATTCGCAACCTTACTGATAGCATTTATGCTCACTTCTCTATGCGCAACAACACTACCCACAGATGCCCAATCCACCTCCCCACCCATCAAAACACAATACGAATCGGACAATACGATCACCAATTCAGAAACAACACCCACCACCATAACAAACAACACCCATAACACCAACAATGACTTAGACAACACAAACAAACAAACACCTCCATCTGACAAGGCAACACTCAATAATACACCCAACACTGAACAAAACATCAATACAGACCAAACAACAAATCGCCTCCCCAACACAGATACGACAACCAATAACAACACACCCAAAAATAATGAAGACCAAATTCAAATTACCCATACAAACGTGAATTCAAATACAGACCCCATTCAAACAGAAACTAAACAACCCCGCTTTTTAGACACACCCACCTATACCGCCAACGCCCAGTCAGAGAACCCCACCCCCCGCAACAGCTCAATTGGTACATATAACACAGGAGACCTGATTGCCTATGAAACCACCTACACCGTACCAATCAACACAGGCTTTATTGATACATTAGAAATCTTTGACAATTGGAATCCAGCAAACAGCCTAAATTTAACAGGATACACCGTAGAACTCAATGGAAACCTAACTACAACAGGATTTAATGTAACAAATAATATAGGTCAAAATGTTTTCACATTTGACCCCGCTATCGTCCCAGCGAACACAACAATAAAACTCATACTCTATTTCACAATCACATCCACAACAAAAGACATCACAAATAAAGCCGCAGTATACATCAACAGTTATTACATAGGTTCCGCTGAAGCAGCCCTATATACCGTCACATATGATGCAAATTGGCCAACCGCCACAGGCACCACAGGAACAGCCCCCATCGATAACCAGCTCTATGCCTCAGGCGTAACAGTTACAGTACTGGGCAACATAGGCAACCTAACTGCCGAAGGTTACACATTTGGCGGCTGGCTCTACAACGGAACCATCTATCAAGCAAACGACACATTTACAATGCCAGCAAATAATGTAACATTAGCAGCAGTTTGGAACCCCATCATCCTCAACAGCTCCTTTAGCGTCACCAAAATCACCTGCCCAACAGACTCAGAAACAACCTTCAACTTTGCAACCACTGCCACCCCGGGAACCTTTAGCCTAAAAAACGGAGAAACATGGAACAGCGGAGACCTACCCCCAGGAAACTACACCCTAACCGAATCACCCCAATCAGGATGGACCATCTCAAACATCATAATTGACGGCATCACCAACTACACCATGAACTCAACCACAGGCACCATAAGATTCACCCTAGAAGCCAACCAACACGCAACCATCATCTACCAAAATGCCGAACAATCGCCTTTGCCGGGTTCCTTTAGTGTTACCAAAGTAACTTGTCCAGCTGGGTCTTCAACGCCTTTTACCTTTGTGACTTCTGCACTTTTTGGAACGTTTAACTTAACTGATGGGGAAGTTTGGATTAGTGGGAATTTGTCGCCGGGGATTTATTTTGTTACAGAGTTGGCTCAGGCGGGCTGGGAACTTTCGAACATCATTGTTATTGATCCCAGTGGGTGCTCTATGGTGGATCTTTCCACTGGAACAGTGATTCTTGATCTCCAAGCAGGTAGTCAGGTAAACATACTCTATCAAAATACTCAACAACCCCCTCACCCCGACTGTTGCAAGAATCCCTGCGAATGCAAACCCTGCTGCGAATGCAACAAAAAACCCTGCGAATGCAAACCCTGCTGCGAATGCAACAAAAAACCCTGCGAATGCAAACCCTGCTGCGAATGCAACAAAAAAC
>JAISPR010000017.1 GCA_031274765.1 Nitrososphaerota archaeon
TGGGTAGGGTCAATAAGTTTCGTTACGGTATAAATGTTGTATGGGACATGAGGGAGAACATAGGTAAGCTTGAAGAAGGAAGAATGGGTGTACCCACCTAAAATAGCGAAAGGCCATAAAACTTTATCAATTTTCGTGTATATACTCGAATGTCGTGAAAATAGTGTAGCAAAACAAGCGTAAAGATAACATCAGCAACAGTCAGGAACACCGATAGAAAAGAAAAGGCGGATATAACGATGATATCTCCATTAATTTTTGTTCAGAAAATACCCAGAAGAGATACTTATAGGAAAAAGAGAAATATGTAAGCCAAAGAAAACAAATCTAATACTGATTTTGAAGCATCAAATACAGAAACTGTATGGCATGCTGCATCGGCAGAGCGAGATTTTTCCAAGGTTAGCAATCTCAGAACACCTAAAACCAATACACGCAACAAAATCAAAGATAGAAACGAACAAAAAAGAGTTTGACAAGATGGCCTTAAGCAACACTGAACAGAAATTATTCAAAGAAATTTCCACACTTATTGAGCAAACACGCTGTACCGTATTCCAATACGCAAGCAACACACCAATTACCCTGTTTTGAAACATCGGACGATGTATCACCATGAGGTGTTATGTAACAAGCGTGCTGGTTATGAAAAACAGATTGTGTCGCAACTTGCGACACAATTAAGCGGATTGCATATTATTTACATTACGGGTATCTGATTGTTCCGCCTGTATCATTCAAATATATTGTCCCAACACATGGATCTTGTAGTTTTTTGAATTTTTCAGGATTGCTTATTGTCCGTACTGCTGCAAATGCGTTTATACGACAGTTTGGAAAAGCAGTTATCAATCTGTTTGCGCACCCCAAAAGTGTAGCGCCTCTAGTGATAACATCATCAATTAACAAAATGTCTTCAGGTTCAGACAAACTTCCCTGCACACTAAGAGAATCGTAGTGATCCTTCACAGAAGGTCTTTCATGAGATGGACTTGTAGTAGCTTTTCGCACAGCTGTTTCTCGCCTAAGACAAGAGGCAACTTGTTTCCCAAAACCTTTTTTCACCAAAGCATTTGCAATCCGTTCGGGAACCCACAAAGTATCTTTTTCCATCAAAGAGCTGCTTGGTACAGGAACTAAAATTGTGTTTGACTGAAAGAATGTGTAAAAAAGGCCATTGTTTTCTTGCGTTTTCTTTGCGACCCAATCAGACATTAAAATTGGCGGTTGTCCTTCATAACGATCTTGTTTAAGACTGTATGTAAGATATTTTGACTCCAAAGCATCGGATGTGTTTTCGTGTGGAGAATATGACAAAAGTGTCGCGTATTTAAGTTCAGATATTTTCATCTATTGCAACACTTTTAACATTATTTGATGAGGCGGTAATGATTCAAGGATTTCTTTTGGATTAGAAAATTCCATCGCTCCATATTCAACCATTTTTTTAGGCCAAGTTAGAGAGGTATCATGTATTAATTGATGCCAAATGAAAAGTGGTCTACCTAATCGAATAGCTTCCCACCCTTGATGGATTGTCCCGCTTGTGCTACCTGCTTCAACTATAATGGATACATCAGAAATAAGAGCCATGGTTTTGTTTCGGAGAACAAAATTTCCCGGCAGAACAGGATATCCGTTTGGAAATTGCGAAATGACTAAATGCTCTTTCATAATGCTTTCTTGAAGTTTATCGTTTGATTTAGGGTAAACTTTGTTTAAAGGTGTACCTAAGACTGCAACCGTTTGACCTTTTGCGCCTATGGCACTTGTGTGAGCGGCAGTATCAATTCCTTCAGCAAGACCACTAACAATTATTACATTGTTTTGTGCAAGAAAATCAGCAGTTGCGCTTGCTACTTCAAGACCTTGTTGTGAAGCTTTTCTTGATCCTATAATAGCTGCTCTTGGAGAAGTTAACGGTATTGGCAATTTACCTACAATATACACTTGTTCAGGCGCATGTTTTTCTTCCACATCATTTAGAGGCCTGATAAGTTCTGTTATAGTGCATGTACGAATTTGTTGCTCCATCTCCAGTCATCCCTGTTATTTGAGTGTACACAATTCCTTTATATAAGGAATACAGCAAGGTGATTTAAATTGGTAATTCTTTGTTTATTTATGTTTGTTTTACTAACACGACTAATTTCATAGCTGACATTTTTCTGATTAGTTTCTGAACGATTAGTGGCTCTTATAGTTTTAAAAGAAAAAGAGGATATGAAAGGTGATATCTCCATAAATCTTAAGTCCAAACCCTGCCCTCGGCACCACTCCATACTTTTGGAATATGCACTAGGCAAAAATTTGAATTTTGGATCTGCAATAGACAGTTCAAGTTTTCCGTTTCCGAAACAACTTTACATTGCCATTGTCAAAGCTTGTATGTTCTTCAAAGCCATCTTCAATAAGAGTGACTGCTTCAGCAGGGGTTTTAGCAATTTTACAGATGAAGCCTTTGTCTTCGCCTACCGTGATGAGTTGAGTGTATAATAGAGTGTTTTTGATGTTCTTATGGCCAAGTACTTGCATAACGTGAAGGATGTCTTTTGTTTTGTCGTATTCTGTTGTTCCTTTCCAATGGCGTATCGTGTGAATTTTTATCTGATTTAGACGGGGGTTGCAGAGTTTAAACGATAATCTTTTACGTTGTCTTTCGAAAGTGCATCGCAGGTTTTGCAGATTTTTGTAGCGGTTAAAGATTCTCTCTATAGTTTTGGTTATTCGTCAAAACAGGTGGGTAAGCACTAAGTTCCCCAACAACATAACAAACATATGAAACAAAAAAAACAAAACAAAATCCAAAAAACCGTCCAAGAATTCTCCAAACCCGGGCAAATAGCAAACATAACCCAAACAAACCAAAAAATAACCACAACCCAAGACTCCAAAGAAACAAAATTCACCTGCCCAAAACGCAACAAAAACTGCTCAACCTATAACCACCGATGGAAAACCTTTCGCCACCTCAACTGGTGACAATACAAAACAAACAAACCAAAAAATCCCAAGAATAAAATACTGCACAAAAACCCAGATCCCAAAAATAACCTGGCTACGCAGAGGATCAAAATTCACCCAAATGATGGAAAGCCACATAATAAAAATGGCCAAAACAGACTCCATATACAAAGTCAGCAACCTCTTACGC
>JAISPR010000078.1 GCA_031274765.1 Nitrososphaerota archaeon
TTAGGTGGGTACCCTCATTCTTTCTTCTTTAAACGTCTTATGTTCTCCCTTAGTGTTCCATACAACATTATACCGCAACAAAACTTATTGACCCCACCCACCTGATTTGACGAATAACCTAGATACATGAGCCAAACGCTACAACCTCACACGAAAAGTCAAATGCTTACGCCAAACACGTTGCGTATTCCGCTTACCCGTACGCAAAATATTCACGGGTATAACTTTATGATAAACAAAAATATCATCAAAAAACATACCCATTATATTCAAATTCAACCCTTTAACAAAACCCAAAGCTCTTCTAACATTTCACGTTTACGCGTCCCAAAAACATACGCTACATTATTACCCATATCATGATCTATGGCATGCCCTAACCAACAAGGTGTTTTTTTTGCAATAGACTCTGCTCCACATTTCACCCATTTCTAGTACACCAGCTCAATTAAAACACCTGGCAAAAGATAAATAACAGACACAACAACACCATACAAGATGACATTATTAAAACACAAAAATACACAATAAAACTAACCCAAAAAAAAGAAAATAACTACAAAACTTTGTCAAATCACAATCCAAAAAAGCAACCCAAAAATGCAAAACCCAAGCACAAGTAATCCTAAACCTCGACACAAACAACCCCAACCCCCTAACACCCCAACAAACCACAAAAAATACAAACTCCACACCGAAAACATATACCTCATAAGAAAACAATACATCACAAACGGCATAGAAAGAATAATAAACCGCAAAAAACGCCAAACCCCACCCATTGAACCCAAAGTCACCAAAGAAGTTCAAGCCCACATAATCGCCATAGCATGTAGTGAGCCTCCAAAAGGAAAAGCCCGCTGGACCATGCAAATGATAGCTGATAAAATAGTGCTTGAGGGTGTAGTTGATGGTATTTCTGATACGACTGTATAGCGGACTTTAAAAAAACGAAATATGGGGCGCATTTGAAAAAGATGTGGTGCATACACCCCGAACAAAATGCGGAATTTGTCGCCAAAATGGAAGATATTCTAGATGTTTATGCCCTGCCTCACGATATAAATTGTTTGGTGATTTGTTGTGATGAGGCGCCTTATCAATTACTTGAAGAATCACGCGAACCAATTCCTATGGCAAAAAATAGCCCCAAACGTATAGATAATGAATATGAGTGTCAGGGATCGTGTTTTGTTTTTGTTATGTGTGAACCCTTGAAGGGGTGGTATCATGCTAATGCGTGGGTGCGTCGGACGGCTGTTGATTTGCACTGAGGTGGTTTGATTGTTGTCTGAGAGTGTCTATGGGGATGTGTCTGAAATCAAGTTTATTGTTGATAATCTTAATACTCGTGTTATTGCTTCTTTTTAGTGGTGTTTTTGGCGCAAAAGGTAAGAGTGCTTGCGCGGCGTTTAGAGATTCATTATGCGCCAAGCATGGGGGTTGGTTTAATGTTTTTGAGGTGTTGATTAGTGTTTTGTCTGTGCAGTGTGTTGGTTGGTGTATTTTTGTTTTGGGGGAGATTGTCTGAAAACTAGAATTTTTTGTGTTTTTGGTGTGAACGGGCGGGGAAAATAGGTTCTTTTTTTGTTTTTCTGGGATTTGTGTTAGTTTTTGGACAGTCTGGGGGGTGTTGAATCGGGTGATTTGTGTGTGGGAGGCGCAGTATAGTGCTGAGTGTAGGGTTGTTAGTTGGCAGTTTAGGGCTGATGATGCGAGAATTAAGCTTAAAAGGTTGTATCCGGTGTTTTAGGAGTAGTGCTGTACTAGTTCCCAGCATCAATAAGCAAGGGCCAAAACAACCTGCATTACCTGTAATGTAGCAGACCGTTAGGCGACAACTGATGTTGAAGGTTTTATACTCACCCATAAAAGTTCAAAGTTCTGATCAAGAACCCCTATTTGTTGTGTGTCAACAAAAAAGGCGGCCAGGGGACCATAAATTTCATTATAGATTAGGTTCATCTCAACAAGATAGACATTGTTAAAAGTTATATCGAATTTGCGCTCGAGCGACATCGACTGAAATATATTTTGATTTTTATTTTTATAAAACGTATGCCAATTCCTGAGATCTGCGACTTTAAGAGGGGTGTTCTGGTCTGAACCATAAAAAGCCGTGGTGATGTTGTTCCAAATAAAGGATTTGTTATGCGTGGTGACGGTCATGCTTGTGGGGTCAAAAGTTCCCCAGCTGCCACTTATGAGCTGTTGTTGTGTAATATTGGAATACGTAACTGCTCAAGATAGGTAACGTTTGTATCATACCTAAAGGTTACCTCTTTTGGATTTTTTTGCTTTTGTTGATAATCGTAACGAGTTTGATAATAATCTATGACCTCTGAGTCAATAAAGTTGGCCCATATATACGAATACGTTCCAGCTTGCATGTATGCATATGCATCAGCCACACTTGAGCCATAACCATACAACCGTTCAAGTGAGCTAATGACCCCATAATCTATTGCTTCTGCTACAGTCAATGCCTGCTCTTCAGATTGACCCCTAACGGGCAGATTCGGGCTTACTTCCAAATGGGGATTGGCCTGCAAAAAATTTGACCAATATATCGATATTGCAAAAATAGAAACAACCCAACAATACCCACTATAACCCAAACAAACCTGTTTCTACACATCCCCAACACGTTTGCTTATGTAGCGTGGCTCTTTAAATATTTATTGTAACTGTTGGCTTTGGGACAAAAGTCTTTTGGGTTTTTAATCCCAAAGCTGTTTCAAGTTAAAGCTTAACGGGTAATGATTACTCAGCTTGAGCTTAGAATCGTGGTCTTTGCAAAAAACCTGTTGTCTGTCTTTTTAGAACAAAAAAAGCAGATACCCAATAAAGAAACTCAGCACCGGTGCAATTATCCAGCCTAAAACAATGATTAAATGGGGTCTGAGCGAAAGAAATTTAGTTTTATAGGATACTCCAGTGCCAAAAACTGATGCTGTAGTGGTCTGGGTATTGGATAGCGGAATGTTTAGTAGTGCTGCAACTTCTACAAGGATACTAGATGCTACTAAAGCGACAGTAGCATTGGAATAACGCATGCGATAGAACTCTTCACTAACGCGACGGATGGTGCCTTCACCCAGAAAAAATGCCCCCACAAAAATTGCACCAACCGCGATGCTAACTGTTACCCAATTAAAACCTGCAGTTGCCACAATTAAACCCAATGTATTAGCGCCCGACACATATGCTGTGCTAAATGCCAATACCAGTAACAGGATTTTGTAGGTGCGAATTCTGTGCCAGATATCTTTGACTGGGCGGTTGTTGATATAACCGATAAGATAGTATGATAGAACTGTGGCAACTATGGGTGCAATTATCCACATCGCAACAGTCCTTGTCATGAGGGATATATGTGTGATGGAACCGACTGCTAAAGCATAACCTGCGAGCAAACCTACAAGCGACATACTAAACGACAGTGGTAATCGTACCAAATGGGCGATGAGAAAGATAACTATGGCCACAGCCAAGAGTTCAACTTGGAATTCTATAGATGTCACTGGCATAAACCTGTTAATAGAATTTGCCATGCCCGCACCCTGAACAAGTAATCCTGCTGTGAAGCCACTCGCACCTATGAGTGCGCCTGCACGTTTAGTGAGTATTCTAGCCCCTACTGCGGGTCCAACGCAAGCTGAAAGATTGTTACCCGCAACTAATGTAACTGCCAAGAAAATAAAAATAATTAAAACAAGTTCTAAAATCACTGTAGTCACTTGAGTATAGAGGTTATTATGGAGAGCACTAAATCGGAGAGATCCTCACAGTAGTCCAAGATGTCATCGAATTTATGAAGCAGTTCACTGTAGTGATAAAACTGTAGATAATGCATACGAGGCGCTTCCTGATAGAGAATATCAAAGCTCTTGTCTTTGATTTCGTCGCCTTTTTGTTCAAGTACTTCAATTTCTTTACGCAGCTCAAAATTTTGACGCAAATCTACGGTAATAAGTATCTGCTGAACTTTAGTGAGGGATTGCTTTGATAGTTCTAACATGTTTTTGAATATAGCTATCCATTGGGCATCTTTGGTTTCCTCTGAGTAGGGGAACTTGGCTTTATGCATCCGAGTTAGTTCCCGGCTCTGATAAAAGTATGTGTCAACGATGTCGTCGGCTACACGGACACATTCCAAGAGGTTATCTAAAATGTTGGGGCTAACAGCACCCGCAGTGATGCTCTCATTTACTCTAAAGGCCACTTGATCGGCTTTGTTCTCTAAACCCTTAAGTGTTTGCAGGCCTCTCTCAAGGGTTATGCCATTTTTGTGGTCATCTAACATATTTGTGAGGGTTTGATTG
Organism: Nitrososphaerota archaeon; assembly: GCA_031274765.1. Lineage (GTDB taxonomy): Archaea > Thermoproteota > Bathyarchaeia > Bathyarchaeales > Bathycorpusculaceae > Bathycorpusculum. The sequence goes on from JAISPR010000078.1 coordinate 4,326, forward strand.
GCTTCTGCTGCTATGGTTATGATCTGTGAAAGCATGCCAAAAATGTTTTTTTCACCAATAACGAGGAAACGCTTAAAGTTTTTCAAGTATAACCCTTCGTGCAGATACTTTCACAGAGTTATGCACTTATAAAATTATTGTATAGTCAATTGGATCTCTAAAATTTTTTACAAATGTAGCTGTAGTTATATTTGGATATTGACCAGCCAAAAATTAGGGCCTTTGTTATTTAGGGGTATACTTGTTATGCTTTCTCTAATTGTTTATCTTCTAAATTATGTCTATATAACTGTTATGTTGCAACAAAACTTTGTCCAATTCACTGTTTTAACAAAAATCTTTCATCAAACAGGTTTGTACCACATCAGGTGGTGATTCTTGTTGTGTGCCAAATCTTTATGGTTCGCACACAATAACAACCATCTGAAAACAAAGATGTTTAATAAAAGAATGAGTGATTATTTCTGTCTTTTTTTAACCATCACTCCAACTATTGTCGCTACAATCACTGCTGCCACAACTATTGTTGCTACCCCAACCATCAAAACATAATCAGCTGCCACAGACTCAGGATCAAACGGTTTAGCATTATCAGAATTAAGTGCTCTCCAAGCTATATTGCTATAGGAAAAAACCTCCCCACTATTAGCCCAAACAAACGCCGTAATACCCTGCACATTACCTGGATAAACTTCATCTAGCATCATACGAATATCCCAATAAGGCCGAAGCTCATAATCAACTGGCGAAGTAGCTAACACCGCCACAACATTATCTCCCGATATCTTAAAGTTTCTCACCACTGAACCATCCGGCATATCATAGGAATAGAATTTTAGATTCTCCATTGCTATTTTTATGGCCTGTTCTTTAGAAATATTTATCGTAGTGTCTCCAATCTTGTAGAGTGCCCGAGAATCATATACTGCACGTACAAACCCCTCTGCAGTAACACTAATATCTAGTACTGTATAGTCTGCACCATTAATTGTGTGGGTCCATCGCAGTGTTGTCTGCTCTCCCAATAAAGAATTTGCAGACACAACAAGTTTGGTATTTTCTCTAGTTATTGTCGTATTTTTTGTTAAATCAACATCATTTAATGTTGTTATTGAGTTGTTTGAATCAATTTTTGTATATGTTTGATATTTTTCCAGAAAGCTTTTCACTGCCTCACGTTGATTAGTATATTGTGTGGTGGTGATAATTTGCGGAGATGATGTGCTCACGAAATAATTTATCACAATATCTTTTTCGACCATAAAAAAGACAGTTATGACATTATTGTCGTCATTGCTTTCCAATGGTGTTAGTGTACATATCAGATTAGTTATTTTTCGCTCGTTGTTGGAGAGAGGGATCCCATCCATTGAGTTGCTTTTTATTTCTAAGGTGTATTTTGATAAGTCCACTGACATCACATTTTCTAGAATGTCTCTGGCTTTATCTTGGACCGTAGGTGTTTGACTCGTAGCTGAGAACAAGTTCATTCCAAAAAAAGATATGGCTATTAACATAGCAATAAATAGGCGTGTAAATATTTTTTTTGTTAAATGTTTTTGCATCTATGTTCCCTCTCAAAGCAACTCTAAATATCGTATTGGTAGTTTGAAATAAAGTTTTCTAAAATACACCTGGTAAACTAAAAAAACACCAAAACTAAAAACAAACCAAACAACAAACCACAAAAACCCCGACAAACAACATAAATTTCCCTCTTAAAACATACAAACTAAACCAAAAAAACAGCGTCCTAATTTGGCTTTGTGACACATACAAATCCAAAGAAAACCGCGCCCAAACGCATTAACAAACTCCAAAAACCAAACAACAAACAAAATAAATTTACGCATAATTTGACACAAAACACATCCCATACATGCTGAACAAACAAAAATTATCACATCTACACAAATTTCACACATAAAATATTGGCTATCAAACACAAACAGCAACACACCATGTTCCATATCTCTAACAGAGTCACAGTTGATTTCTATGATTATTGCAACACTATAGCATGAAATATGTGGACCTTGATGATTTAATTGGCGTGATAACTTATCTGGTTGTTGTTCAAAACATACCGCAAATAAACCAGAGACAACAACGCTCCATAGTGAACTAAACTATTGTTAACCTAATTGACGCAAGAACCAATACGCCCCTTGCTTGTCTGAACTATTGCTGAACTTGTAACTTGCCGACACACGCCGCCGTCTTGAACCTCAACCCTAACCTAAACATCCATATCCTCCTCCTCAGAAGCATATTGATTTCTCCCTCCGCTTTTGTTTAGTGCATGTGTGCTCCAAATTCTTTATCATTTCCCATCCAAACACCACAAACCTCACCTATAAGATAACTTTTAATCTTTACAGCTGGTGCACAAAATTGAAAAATAAAAAACAAAAAATAATTTTTTGATCTATGACGCTGTTTCTAGAACCTCTATACCTGGCAGTTTTTTACCCATCAAAACTTCGGTTATGGCACCACCTGCAGTACTTATATAGCTAATTTTTTTTGTTAAATCATATTCTGCAATGGCCGAGATAGTGTTTCCACCGCCTGCCAAACTGAAGGCTTTGCTGTTGGCAATCGCGGTTAAAACGCCTTTGGTGCCCAAATTGAACTGAGAGTTCTCATAAACGCCCATGGGTCCACTGACAACGATGGATTTAGCGGTTGCGATTATCTTGGCATATTCCTCTACTGTTTTACTGCCTATATCAAAAATAACGTACTCTGTGGGTAGTTCAGACAGCGAGATTTCGCATCGATCGCCATAAACGTTAATGGCAACATCCATTGGTATTTTGATGTTTTGAGGGTATTGTGCGATAAGGGCTTTGATACCGGGAATATATTGGGTTAGTTCTTTTTGTGTTAGATAATTCAGTGCGGGTTTGCCTAATTCAATACCTTTGGCCGCTAAAAACAGCTGCGCTGTCACGCCGCCTATCAATATATAGTCAGCGATATTGTTGTCAAGTACATAGCGGCTGATTTCAAGGCTGTCATCTGCTTTAGAGCCACCCATGACATAGACACAAGGGTGTTCAGGTTTCTCTGAGGCTTTGTTGAGCGATTTGAGTTCATGTTCCATAATACGTCCAGCCGCTGAGGGTAAAACTGCTGGGAATCCAACAATGGAGACATGGCTACGGTGGGCCGTTGAGAACGCGTCGCTGACAAAAAGATCCACTAGGGGTGCAAGTGTTTGTACTAAGGCCGTTTTAGCTTGCTGGTCAGGGGATCCATTTTTTGTTTCACCCTCCCAATTGCGCACGTTTTCTAGAACCAGTATTTCTCCGGGTTGGAGGTTTTGGATAGCGGTTTGGGCTTTTTTATCAAATATGTCATCGACATATTTTATGGGGTAATTGAGGATGTTTTGGAGCATTTCGGCGTGGGTTTTGAGTGTGGTGTAGTCAGGGTCGCCTCTACGGCCCTGATGTGAGATAACTACTGTTTTGGCGCCCTTTTTGACGAGTTCTTTTAGGGTGGACTCTGCATATGCTTTTATGCGTACGTCACTGGTTACTCTTTTGGTTTGAGGGTCGATTTCTGAGTTAAAATCTACTCGTACAAGGACGGTCTTGTTTTTTACGTCGAAATCGTCTAAAGTCTTGTATTTCACCATGGTATTCCACGTTGTGTATATTTGATTAAAAGAGCAAAAAAATTTTCAAATGCGCTATATTCCTGCTTTTTTACCGATTAACTCTATGAAGTCAACCATGCGGTTGCTAAAACCCCATTCGTTATCGTACCAGGCAAAAATTTTGACAAAGTTACTTTTTTCGCCCAATACCATTGTTAAACCTGCGTCAAATACACTACTGTAGGTGTTGTGCAAAACATCACTTGAAACTATGGGATCTTCGGTGTATTGAAGAATACCTCTGAGTTTGCCCTCTGCAGCGGTTTTCATAGCGGCATTGATTTCTTGTTTGGTGACTTCTTTGCCCAAAACACAGGTTAAGTCCACGATGGATACATCAGGCGTTGGTACCCGCAAAGAATACCCATTCATTTTGCCTGCACATGTGGGTAGCACTTCACCTATTGCTTTGGCGGCTCCTGTGCTGGTGGGGATGATGTTTATGGCTGCTGCACGGGCGCGCCTTGGGTCTTTGTGGACGAGGTCTTGGACTTTTTGGTCATTTGTGTAACTATGACAGGTAGTCATTAACGCTTTTTCTATACCAAAATTTTCTTCCAGAACTTTGCTGATGGGCGCTAAACCGTTGGTGGTGCAACTGGCATTGCTTAGGATGTTATCGGTTTTGGGATTGTAGGTTTCTTCATTGACCCCCAGTACAACAGTTCGGTCAGGGTTTTCTGCAGGTGCACTGATGAGAACTTTTTTGGCCCCCGCCATTAAATGTTTAGATGCCCCTTCACGATTAGTAAATAAACCCGTACTCTCCACCGCTAGATAGACGCCCATTTGATTCCAAGGCAAGTTGACGGGGTCGCGTTCCTGGATACATTTAAGGGTCTTACCATTGACTGTTAGATCGTTGCCTTGTACTTCAACAGTGCCTGGGAAACGGCCATGTATAGAGTCATATTTTAGAAGCTGAGCATTGGTTTTTGCATCTGCCAAGTCGTTAACTGCTACAAAATCAATGGTTGCATTTTTCTCAATAGCAGCTCGGTAGAGGAGCCTGCCAATTCTGCCAAAACCGTTTATTCCAACTTTAATAACCACTAACATCACCATTTAACATAACTGCATTCTTGATTAAGACTCTGAGACTTTAGTTAATTAGTTTTTCCGAACACTAAAAACAGAGTCTTGTATAAGTCACCAAATAACAACAATAATAACTATCTATTCACATCTTGATAACTGTTTTCTAAAGCATCTGCAACTCACCAACCAACCAAGACAGCCAAACTCCCCCGGTCTTTTTTATTCTCAAAACACCTCTCTTCTACCAATAGACACCCAAAACAGAAGGCTTTAAGCGACCAAACCATAACCTATAGTGGTGATGCTTTGCCCCGCGAATTTATTCTCTTCTCACGCATGGGAAAAACCGACCCCAACTTTACAAGTCTCCACGACGCAGGACGACTCGACATAGTGTATGAATGCATCGTAAGCAGTCTCTTTCTCTCACACGGCCTGCGCCGCGATGTCATTTTCCACACAATTCTAAACGGCGCCCCAAATCCCCCCCAACACATCCAAATCAACGGTGAAACCCTCTACGACGTCCGCACCAACATAGAAACCTGGCAACAAATCCTAAAAAAAACACTCACCGGCAAAAACCACCCCGGTATCACCAAAGACAAAACCGCCTTTGAAATCCTTCTAAAAAACAAATCCCAAACACACCAAATATATGTCCTAGAAGAAGACGGCAAAAACATAGCAGACATTAAATTCTCCCCCAGCAGTCTTTTTATCTTAGGCGACCACGTCGGATTACCCAAAAAAACAGAAACCTTCGCTCTACGCTTTGGCGAAAAAATAAGCCTTGGAAAAACACCCTATCTAGCCGCATCATGCATAACAATCATCAACCACACCCTTGATCACCAACAAGCTAACCCTTAAAATGCTCCCAGCCCCGCAACTCAATTATCCGCTTCTGCCCCGCGAAATCAAGAATAATTTGCTTCTCACAAGTTGCCTTTCCTATGGGAATTAAACAGCCCCCAACAGCCTGAATCAACGCCTGCGCCTCAGCCCACTTAGCTGGCTTAACAGTCAAAACCAACTCATACTCCTCCCCCCCATAGAACACTAACTCCACAGGATCAACTCCATTTTGCACCGCAAATTCCATTGCCTCAGATGCAATGGGCAACGTATCAAGCAAAAAACCAACCCCGCTTTGCTGCGCCAATTCATGTATACTCCAAGCCAACCCATCACTAGAATCAATCGAAGCCGAAACATAATCCCCTCGTAACGCCAACCCTTCACGCAACCGAGCCATAGGACTACAAACCGCATCAACCAAAACGCTCCGCAATCGTCCCAAAGCCCGACCTTCCCCCAAAAGCAACCGCAGACCTGCAGCTGCTCTCCCAAACAACCCAGTTACCGCCAAAATATCTCCCACCATAGCACCCCTGCGCAACGCCAAAATATTTTGAACTGTACCAAAAAGAGTTATGCTGATGATTAAATCCGAAGCCTCATTGGTATCACCACCAACCACATATGCACCGTATTCACGGGCACCCGCATTTAACCCCTCAGCAATTTCTGCTACCGCCTCCTTAGTTGCTAACGCCATAGGCAGACCAATCGCAACCAAAACAGCTACGGGTAACGCTCCTTTGGCCGCAAAATCACTAACATTCATGACTACTGCTTTACGGGCGGCCGCAAACAAACTCATACCTTTGGGTACATCTGTTTTGCCAACAAGCATATCGGTTTTGAGAACAGCAACTTGAGCCCCCTTGAGGTTAATAGCAGAAACATCATCCCCAAAAGGCACCAATATACCCTGCATAGGCGTTAAACGGGTCTGAATCAACCGAATTATTTCATGTTCGCCAAGAGACTTATTGGACATATTTTCTGCCATGGTTATGTGACAGCTGGAGGATTTAAAAATTCGCTTCTCTTTGGGTCATGAAGCACTACCAGCTATCAAGTTAATCTATTAGACGCGGCAAATACTTTAACAGCAACTTTTATTTCATAGTCAAGCTGTGAATTGATAATTGAAGCAGTGTGATGCCCCGATGGCTCAGCCTGGTAGAGCGGCTGCCTCGTAAGCAGCAGGCCGCGGGATCAAAGCCCGCTCGAGGCTCCTACTCTTTGAGTACAAAGCCCTGTTTCCTTTTAAAATCCCCAAAAACAAATAATAACATGACAACAACTGAGCCAATCCACGACTACGAACAACGCCTAGCAAGACACCGCCACAACATAAAACAATTACCAAACAGACAAAGTTCCAAATAGGAAGCACCAATTATTATCTCAGAAATATTTAAAGCAGAAATATAACCCGGTACTGATTGCAGAGGGT
>JAISPR010000099.1 GCA_031274765.1 Nitrososphaerota archaeon
CCCAAACTCAACCACCCAAACTCAACCACCCAAACTCAACCACCCAAACTCAACCACCCAAACTCAACCACCCAAACTCAACCACCCAAACTCAACCACCCAAACTCAACCACCCACAATCCACAACCAACCCAACAGTGAACAAAATTTAAAACCAACATGTAAGACCAACCACTTTTCTAGCTGTTGTACCTGTCTACAGCACCCATATTTTGCATACGTTAATGTTGTAAAAATCCTGTTGTGTGATTCTGGTTAGTTAGGTAATACATCAGTTTTATATGTTCACCAGCACTCACCAGAAACAACCGCGTTTATAGATCGCGTATACAAAAACATCGCCAAACACAGTTTTGCGTTATAGATAGCAGCAATTTTTATTTCAAGCCCCGACGCTTTAATCGTTGGTGAGTTTGTGAGTACAGAGTTAGATAGAGTTAGACTTCGACGCTGGCGTAAACGGGGATTTTATAGTGAAACAGCATTAGTTAAATTGCTACAAAAAAAAGGTTACTATGCAGTTCGAGTACCGGTGAGTAATCCAAGTCTCAATCCGCTACCCGACGTTATTGCCCGCCGAGGCAGTCATCTCTATGCGTTTGAGGTCAAAAACGCAACTTACTATGCCTATTTCCCTAAGCAACAAATCGACAAACTTTTTCGGTTTCTTGATCAATTCATACCCACAGCTAACGCAGAGAAACATGCGGTGATTGCAGCACATCTGGGGAAACGATGGTTATTTCGTGAACTTAGCTGGATAGATTGGGAAAAAGAAAAACTACCTGAAAAGGTACGGATATTAAAGCGTGACCGCGGAAACCTCAACATCGAAACCAGCTACCAAGGGGCGTGTAAATAAGCGTACCTCAAAGTATTATTACCTTGAACGGTTTATTGTATCAGGAAAGCGTATGGTTACAAAAAATGAACCCAACTATATGGTTTCTACTAAACAGCTCTCAAAAACTTTTCGCGTTGGCACCGGTAGTGTTGAGGTTCTAAGGGACTTAACACTAAATATACCTAAGGCTCAATTTGTAGTCTTATGCGGTCCTTCAGGTTCAGGTAAAACCACTCTGTTAAATCTCATAAGCGGCATTGATCGTCCCACTAGCGGGGAAATCATGGTTGCTGACCAAGCGCTATGTGGTCAAAGTGAAGATTTTTTGGCTGATTTCCGTTGCAGTCACATTGGTTTTGTTTTTCAAGCCTATAATCTGGTGTCTACATTAACGGTTGCGGAAAATGTTGCGTTTCCTATGGAGTGGCAACGCAAACCGCCCCAAGAAATCCAAGCACGTACTTTGGAGCTGATACAACTGGTTGGATTGGAACATAGAGAGACACATTTTCCTGCTCAACTTAGTGGGGGAGAGCAACAGCGAGTTGCTTTTGCAAGGGCGCTTGCAAATGATCCGGAACTGATTTTAGCTGATGAACCCACAGGAAATTTGGATGCAAAAAACGCTGAGAAAATTCTTCAGGTTCTTAATTTGTTAAAAGCAAAAGGTAAAACGGTTCTTGTATCAACCCATGATCTTCAGATTCGAGGGCTGGCTGATCAAGTGATCGCTCTAAAAGAGGGTCGATTGGCGGGATTTGATGAGTAGCGGAGCAGGGTTTCCTATAAATGATCTATTGCGCAGACGCCTACAAACGGGTCTTGTCGTTGTTACTTTGACGCTTAGTGTTGCATCGACACTGTTTTTGCTTTTGTTTAGCGGCCGTGTGGGGGTTGGGTTGAGTGCATCGTTTGGGGTTTTTACGCTTGGGTTAACATCTGTGTTTGGACAATTCCTACTTTTTATTGGGATTTTGGTTTTTTTAGTGGGGGTGATTTTGACTTCGTTTATTGTCCAATTAATGATGGTTCAAAGAACCAGGGATTTTGGTTTAATTAAAGCGGCAGGTTGTCCGAACAGTTTAGTCGGGGGATATTTTATGGTTGAGTTGTTGATTGTGACGGGGGTGAGTTGTGTTTTGGGTCTTGGGGGCGGGTTTTTGGGGGACTTTGTGGCGTCTTATGTTGTTTTTGGGGGTTATGTTTTGGGGGCTTGGGGGTTTGCGCCGGTGGTTTTTTTTAGTTTTTTTGGGTTAGCGGTGTTTTTTGGTTTACAGCCGATCTTGAAGGCAACAAAAATGACTGCGTTTGAGGCGCTTTCTGATGTGAACTATTATGGATTGGTTTTTGAGGGTGGAAAAAAGACCCTTGCGCGTTCAGTGTTGAGTTGGCGGATGGCTTCTAGGAGTATGGTTAGGCGGATATCGTCTGTTGCACGGATTGTTATTTTGTTGTCGGTTGTTTTTGTTTTGCTTACGATTTCTGTGGCGGGGGGGATAATTGCTATGGATACCACGGTTCAGTGGGTGGAGAAGACTTCGGGGACAGGAACTGTGGGGGTTGCTTTTGGTGATATGGGGCGTCAGTATGAGCGGTTGCTAACTCGGTTTAGGGGAATGCCGCTTGGGGATGATTTTGATTATGCAGATATGAATTTGGGCCTTCCAAGTGTTGTTGCCCAGCAGTTGGGTGATGTATTGGGTGTGGTTGGGGTTGATTCGCGTTTGGTTTTGTATATGGATGTTAGTGAAGTAAGTAACTATACTGCTCTAAATGGGGTTCGTACAGTAATTGGCAGTCAAAGAGAAGGGGTCTCGCTTATTGTGGGGTTAGAGCCTCAAAATATGGGGGGAAATTTTTCTTCTAAGGGCCAGAGTTTGAGTGCAGAGGGTCCCTTGGAGGCTGTGATTGGGGATTCTATTGCTCAAACGATGTATTATCGAGATAATGCTAAAGAAATCTGGATGTCTGATCCTTTGCAGCAAAGTATTAGAATAAAAAATGAAGTTTTTAAAATAGTTGGGGTTTGTATTGATCCTATAAACAATGGGTATGTCACCTATGTTCCCAGAGAAACCCTGATGAATGTCACGGGTTTATCGCAACCCAATTTGCTCTTAGTGACTCTGGAGGATTCGGTTAATCGCCCAGAGGTTATTGCTCAGATGCGTGCTTTGGTTAAAGCGTTAGATTCTGAGCTTGAGGTTTTTGATTTGGAGCCGGTGATGGCGGCAAATGAAGCGTTTTTAGGTGCATCCTGGCAGACAATTATGTTTATTCCACTGTTTAGTTTGGCTTCTGCAGCGGTTTGTTTGGTTAGTTATATGATGTTGGTTGTGGATGAACAACGTCAAGAGTTTGGTGTACTGCGTGCAGTGGGTGCGAGGCCGATAATAATTGTCAAGTCGGCGATGTTTGAGAGCGCGATTGTGCTTTTGTCTAGTATGGGGATAGGGCTTTCGTTTGGGGTTATTATTACTTTGATGATATTGATGACTGATCCTCTTGTTAGTGTTTCAACTATAGTTTTGATTGGGGGGTGGTTAGGTTCTGCGTTAGGGGTTATGTTTCTTGTGAGTCTCTATCCAGCAGTTAGGCTGTCAAAGATGAGTATTCTCAAACTTGGAAGTTAGGGTTACGAATTTTTTGGGGTATTGGTAAACGTTTTCTATGTTGAAGGGGAGTTGGTTTATGAAGTCTTGGAAGGAGAGTATGGGTACTACGGGAACTTGGTTGTAGAATTTGCCGGTGTTTGGCATCAGGGAGAGCACTGCAGGTATGAATTGGGTTTTTTCCCATTGGATGCAGTCTAGGGTTAGTTTAGTGTTGGGTAGGCTGTCGGCTAAGGCTTGAGTACGTTGAATTTGTTCGTCGATTATTTTTTTTAGGGTCGAGGGTGCGATTGTGTGGGTCCAGTGTTTGCAGTCGATGCATATAGTTAGGGGTTTTCGACAGCCCACTATGTCTATTTCGTATCGGTTGGTTTTGTGTTTAAAGTATAGATTTTTGTGGATGGTGTAGCCGTTGTATTTTAGGGCTTGGGCGGTAATTTCTTCGAATTCTCGCCAACTCAGTAGAGTGCTTATTTTTTGTATGTCTGCGCCCAGGTTGATTGCTGCAAGGGCGATTTTTATACGACTTTGACTATCTGCGTAGATTATGTTATTAATAATTTCTATGAGGTTTTCGTTTTGCATTTTTTCTAGCAATTGTATACATATGCATCTTGGTAGCGTTGCGGCTTTATTGACTTCTTCGAGTGTATAAGGGAAGCATTGTGTTGCTTTTAGTACTGCAATTAACATTTTGCCTTCAAAATTCATGTGGGGTTCCATTCCGTTTTGAGGGGTTTGTGTTAAAATTGGGCGTTTGGGGCTGGCTGAGTGGGTTATTTGGTATACAAAAGCATCGCCGAAACATAGTTTTTAGGGTTATTGTTTTGTTGGTCAAGGGTGTTGCCCAAGGTTAGTTGGTGGGGTGGGAGATAATCTTTGTCTTTTTTGATGAATTGGGCTTTGTTTATGAAGGGTCTGTTGTTGGATGGCTTGCAGCGCAGACGCCTTGCAGTTTTCGGTGTTCGTAGAGATTTTTTTGTTATACTCATGGAAAAATTTCATTATTAATGATTATTTTAGTTTGCTTGTAATTAATTTTTTAACTGTTTAGCGCAAAAAGTGACCCTTCGAATTTTTTTCGAATCTGTTCGAAAGACTTGTTGGAATCTTTGACAAAAAACAAGAGTTTTAAAACACTTATCGAACAAATAATTCGTGGCTGTCAGGTTTAATTGGAGATTTGATGGACCTAATTTGTTTTTTGTAGCTGTGTTTGTGCGAGATTTATTGTTGTGTTGCGTTTAGGAGATGTTTTATTTGTGTTTTTGATGATTTTAGGTTTTGCGGGGTTTGGTTTGGGTGTTTTTGGAGCAGTGTTGAGATTTTTTAGTGTTAAATTCTGGTTTATGACATGTGTCAAACTCGTTTGCACCTAAATGTACACTATCAAGCACTATCAAAAAAATAATTTTGGTTTTCAACAAGTCATGATTATATACACTTCGAAATTTTTCGAAAACCATCTGCCTATTAACCGAGACGGGGGTTTAAAATTAAACGGTGAGAACAAAAACTGTGTTGGGAGATGCTTTCGTATACAACCAAACAACCCCAAACCAAACAAAGAGAACAAAAGCTCTAATACGGTGATAGATGTGTACTATTATGGTATTAAGAAAAAGGCCAACCGGGAGTGCATGGGTGATATGAGATTTGTGTGGCGCATTGGGGGATTAGTTTTTGTTTTTTTGTCAGCGGTTTGTTTGTTTATCCCTTCTTTGACTTTAGGGGTGTCTGTACCGCCGAAGGAGAATACTTGGATTGATGTGGCACCTATGCAGCAAGCGCGAAGCAATCTGGGCGCGGTAGCAGTAGAAGGAAAAATCTATGCCCTAGGCGGCATAGTAAGCCATTACCAAGGCTATGGCAACAACACATTCACCGTGTTAGATACTAATGAAGTGTATGATCCGGTAACTAATCATTGGGAGTATAGGACACCAATGCCCCTGCCCAGCAATGATTTTGGCCTTTCGCTATTTTAGGCGGGTACACCCATTCTTCCTTCTTCAAGCTTACTATGTTCTCCCTCATGTCCCATACAACATTTATACCGTAACGAAACTTATTGACCCCACCCACCTGATTTGACGAATAACCATGATTTTGCGGTTGCCGTCTGTGAAAATAAAATTTATTGCATAAATGGAGGGTTAACCAGTTCTCTTAATGAGACAACAGGAATTTGGACTGATGTACCGGGTGAGGGGTTTACTTGGGTTTATGATCCTGCAATCGATACGTGGGAAAACAAGACGGCTATGCCTATTTCGCGGGGTAATTTGCAGGCAAATGTTGTGGATGAGAAAATATATGTGATGGGGAGCGAATATGTCTACAGTTCAGATATACGTGGATATGTGGGTTACTTTATTTTACAAGTTTATGATCCAGTGGAGGATTGTTGGGGTTTGGGGTCTTCGATGCCGGAGGGGTTCTATGGGTATTCAACTGTTTATTTAGATAAAATTTATGTGGTCGGTACTCATGCTGAGCCCTATTGGAATAATGTTGGAAACCTTGCCTATAAGGCGACACCTATGATACAAAGCTATGATCCTAAAAAAGATGTTTGGACCATAGCTATAACTGAGGGCCCTCGTATTCATGCAGGTGCTTTTTCTGTTTCTACTTTGGGTGTTTATGCGCCCGCAAAACTCTATTGTTTCTACAATGCACTTGGTGCTCCAAATGCCCAGATTTTTAATTGTCAGGTGTTTGATTTTGAAACTCAGAGTTGGGACAATTATGATGTGGGACCTGTGGTTTGTGAACATTTTGCTGTGGCTGTTTTGGATGATATGGTTTATGTTGTTGGGGGTAATACGGTTAGTTTTGATGCTCCACATGGTGCTCCCCAGTTTCCTATTGTCACCAATTTGGCGTTGACTAAGCGGTATGTTCCGTTTGGGTATGGGCGGGTGGCGCCTGTGGTTTCGGTTTTGTCTCTTGAGTCTATGGGCGAGTATGGTAGTAGGGGTGTGCCGCTTGTTTTTAATTTGAATCGGCCGGTGGTTTGGATGGGGTATAGTTTGGATGGCCAAGCCACTGTGAGAGTTGGGGGGAATGTTTCTTTGTCGGGGTTGTCGGGTGGGGTGCATAATGTTACGGTGTTTGCTGAAGATGAGTATGGGAATGTGGGGGATTCTGAAACCATTACTTTTGTGGTTGTTTCTGAAACTCTTTTTCCGATATCTACTGTTGCTATGGTAGTTGTTGGGGTGGTGGTTATTGTTTGTACGGTTTTGTTTTTAATTTTCAGACTGCGCAAAAACAAACATCAAAAAGAACCCAACCACATAGTCAGCATAGTGAACAATGACGGATTTGCCTAGGTCAAGAATTAGTGGAACAAAAAATTGAAACTAAACTGTGTGGAGAAATACTTTTGCATACAAACCAGAGATAGGCTTATTTGCCCATGAAACTAATGGTAAGCAGGCATCATTATGCAAAGCCAAAACAACTTTATTTCCAGCCGCGAAATGCGCGCCATAGAAATCAATGCAGAATACTTTGGCATCCAGCTTTTACAACTAATGGAAATAGCAGGAAGAAACGTTTCACAAGAAATCACCACACGATTCCCCAAAGACAAAAACATCATAATAATTTGTGGACTAGGCGGCAACGGCGGAGACGGCTTTGTCACAGCCAGACATCTACTCACCGAAGGCTTTAAAGTATCAATACTCATAGCAGGCAGAGCACGCGACATAACCCATCAAGCAACACTACAAAACTATACCATCCTCCAATCACTCCAAACAAAAATTCCTATAACAGAAATCACCGATAGCACCACAATCCCAGACATAAACGCAGACATAATCATCGATGCCCTCCTAGGAACAGGAGCAAAAGGAAAACTACGCGCACCCATACAACAAATCGTAGAAGCCATAAACACTGCAAAAGGCTTTAAACTAGCCATTGACATCCCAACCGGTATCGACTCAGATAGCGGAGAAGTACAGGGAACCGCTGTCCAGGCAGATCTAACGGTGACGTTCCATAAACCAAAAAAAGGGCTAGAGAAAGCAAATCGCTACACTGGAAAAGTCATAGTCAGCAGCATCGGTTTACCCTCCGAACTTGAAAGGTTTGCAGGTCCGGGCGATGTACAAATGGTTCTTAAACCTCGAAACCCCGCGGCTCACAAAGGCGATTTTGGACGTCTATTGGTTATTGGCGGAAATGAAATTTATTTTGGTGCCCCGGTGCTGGTTTCATTGGCGGCTATGCGTACAGGCGTAGATTTGATTTATTTAGCCACACCACAAAAAAACGCAACCCCCATTGCATCGCTCTCCCCGGATTTAATAACGATTAAACTTCAAGGGGACAATCTAAACCCCGACAATATAGCAACCCTTAAGCCGTTTATCAAAATTGTGGATATAGTGGCATTGGGACCCGGATTGGGGTTAGATGTTAAAACTCAAGAGTTCGTCAAGGTCTGTATTGATGAAGTTGAGGCCGCAGGAAAAACATTACTACTGGATGCGGATGGGTTAAAAGCGTTTGCATCGTTTAAACGGGCGCTCAAAGTTCCATTGGTATTAACACCTCATGTGGCTGAGTATGTTCTACTCGCAGGCACGCCTCTACCAGAGGCCCAAGAAGAACAAATAAGCGCTATCCAAAAAACAGCAAAATCCCTAAATGCCACCATACTGCTAAAGAATAGAGTTGACCTTATTTGTGATTCTAACCGGGTCAAGCTCAATTTTACCGGTAATGCAGGTATGACTGTTGGAGGGACAGGTGATGTTTTATGTGGTATTGTTGCGGGTTTGATGGCTTTGCATGCCGATCCGTTTGAAGCAGCCGTTGCAGGGGCATTTGTGAATGGCGCCGCGGGCGATTTTGTTGCATTAGAGCGGGGTTATCACATGACAGCTACAGATATTATTGAGTGGATTGCCCAAGTGCTTGAAACACCCATGGATCATTTGAAGGTGAAAAAATCCCACGTTACCTGATGACCCGTCACAACCGCAGACAGCGTTTCCTGTCAAGATAACCATTTACCACGCAGCACAAGATGACCCCAAAAAGAACACTGCGCTTCGACTCAAGCGGAGAGGCTTGGCACGGATAGTTACTAAAATTAAGTTTTTACCTAAACGTGCAATTGTGCTAAATCCTTTTAGCGAAATAGCGCTCTCTCCAGCAGACCGAGAGAGGGTGGAAGAGTTTGGGATAGCGGGGTTAGATTGCAGTTGGGAGCATGCTCAAAAAGTCATGGGGGAACATGTTAGAGGTACAAGCCGTTGCCTGCCCATTTTAATTGCAGCTAACCCGGTTAATTTTGGAAAACTAACCAAACTGACAACAGCTGAGGCTATTGCGGCCACACTCTACATTACAGGTTTTCAACAGGAAGCCAAACAACTACTTGAGATTTTTCCATGGGGGCACACCAGCTTTGAGTTAAACCAGACCCTGTTAGACAATTATGTAACCGCTAAGAACAGTGCAGAGATAGTTGAAATGCAAAAAAAACTGCTAAAGACTCATAAACGTGAACCCGCAAAAAACGTTTTTGAGGAGTAACTGTTGAGTTATATCACAGATTTTTCTGTGTTTCTTATGTCGATTATTTTGATTTCGTTCTCAGGGGTACTTTTGCCCGGACCATTGTTTGCAGTCACTATAAAAAAAGCGACTCAAAGCAAAGTTTCAGGTGCACTTATCGCATTGGGGCATGGTATTGTCGAGTTTCCCTTGATGATTTTGATTTTTATTGCACTTAATCAGTTTAGTATTCCGCCTTTGGTTCAGGTTGCAGTGGGTTTGATAGGGGGTGCTTTGATGGTATTTATGGGGATACAGGCGTTTAGGGGTAGACACAAACAGCAAGAAAGCCAAGCCAAACCACTTAGGGATTCGATGTTTGCGGGTATCTATACCACAGCAGTTAATGCAGGATTTATATTGTGGTGGCTTACCATTGGGACAGCACTCATCATTAATGCGAAAATATTTGGATTTTGGGGTTTCTCTATCTTTGCGGGAGTCCATTGGGTTGTTGATTTTGCTTGGTACACAAGCGTTGCTTTTCTGATTTTTAAATCGCAACGGTTCTTAAATGACCGGATTCGATTGGGGATCAGTATTTTTTGCTCGATGGTATTTATCGCGTTTGGGCTCTACTTTATGGGTTCAGCTCTCTTGGCATTGCTATCATAGCCACCAAAAATCAAACCACCCCAAGTTTTCGTCAGATGCTTAAGGGTATAAACACGATAACTCGATAATGAGGTAAATCACGATAACCAATAAACCATAAAAATCATTATCAGGGGTATTTCGTAACATCGAACCAATACTCAACTAATGCACCACTAATTAACAACATGTGGCAGTAAAGAGCAAACGTCAGAAACAAAAACAGAAAACAACAAACCAACCACCAAATTAAGACCACACACTATTATTTAGCGACTAAAGTATCCTAAAGTATCAACACACGGATATACCCAGCTATTAACGGGACAGGAAAAGGTGTTGAAATATGATTACGTTAAATAGTCTGTTGTATACTTGAAAGTTATGGAATTTAGAATTGGGAACGCAACGTTACAGCTAATTAAAGGCGACCTTACCGAGCAAGAAACAGATGCCCTTGTAAATGCCGCAAATGCAACCCTTTTGGGGGGAGGCGGCGTAGATGGAGCTATCCATAGCAAAGGCGGCTCAAAAATTCTAGAAGAATGCAAACAGATAAGGGCCAAAGAATGGCCGGATGGTTTACCTACGGGAAATGCCGTTATCACCACGGGGGGAAATCTTAGAGCCAAATATGTAATCCACACTGTTGGGCCTATTTGGCGCGGGGGTTTTTATGACGAGGCTAAGCTATTGCGACGAGCATATTGGAACAGTCTTAAACTATCGGTTGCCAAAGGACTCCAAACGGTGGCATTCCCGTCCATTAGTACAGGCGCTTATGGTTATCCTGTGGGGGAGGCTAGTCGGGTTGCGGTTGGGGCAGTCGTAGATTTTTTATCTCAAGAGAACAAGCTGGAACGGGTGATATTTGTTTTGTTCACTAAGGAGACTTTGGAGATATATCTTAGAGCCGCCCATGCAGAGGTACAAGAAAAATTTTTGTAACTACAAAAAAGGGTGTTTTTGTTTCTGTATGAGGAGTGAAAACAAAAGTTAGCGTGCAAAAATTGCTGTATATCAAGGGGAACGTTGTGTATTTATTTTGTCACTTGGCGTGGTTGTGTATAGTGTTGTTAGCTGGGTGGTTTTCTTTTCATATTTGAGCCGATGCAAAGAGAGACTGTCTAAAAACTAGAATTTTTTGTGTTTTTGGTGTAAACGGACGGAGAAAAACAGTTTGTTTCTTGTTTTTCTGGGATTTTTGCTAGTTTTTGGACAGTCTGGGGGGATTGTAACATGGGTTTTTTATAACTGTTTTTTGTTTTTTTTGCTCAAATATTGAAGAGCTGTTTACAAATTCATAATATCCAGTAATTAAGAGGTAGTTAAAGTTATAAAATTTAGGAAACGATTTCTTGGATTAAAAATATGCTTCTCCATTGCTTTCAAAGCACCTAAATGGCTGTTAAGGACGGGAAGCTAAAAGGCGAACAGTGTATCTTAAAGCCAGATTGCGCTAGCCTTTATATTTAGCCACGTTTCCTCTTGCTATCAGGTAGGAGACATATTTAATGTCAGTACAAAATGTTCCTGTGGTCGAGGCCCTAAACGTTAAAAAAACATACATGCTAGGTAAAGTTCCCGTGGAAGCACTTCGCGGAGTAAACCTGCGCGTAGAACAGGGCGACTTTGTTTCAATTCTGGGACCATCGGGAAGCGGTAAATCTACCCTGCTAAACCTTATTGGTGCACTAGATAAACCCACCTCAGGTACATTACGTATTGATGGTGTAGACATAGGCAAACTCAACGACAACCAGCTTGCAAATTTACGAATCCACATAGGATTTGTTTTTCAATTCTTTAATTTAATTCCAAGACTTAATGCCCGCGATAATGTAGAGTTACCCATGTCAATATCTAACATAGGTAAAGCTGAACGTAAAAAACGCGCTATCGAACTTTTAGAAACAGTGGGCCTAAAAGAACGTATGAACCATAAACCTGCAGAACTAAGCGGGGGTCAACAGCAGCGTGTTGCCATCGCCCGTGCCCTGGCAAATAACCCTAAATTTTTACTCTTAGACGAGCCTACGGGTAATGTGGATTCTAAAACTGCCAGTGATGTCTTGGGATTAATTCAGAAGCTAAACAAAGAGCAGCATGTTAGCATTATCATGGTTACGCATGATGAAAAATTGGCGCATCAAGCCAACCGTATTGTGAAAGTGTTTGATGGTGAAATATCCGCGGATATGGTGAGCTAAATGAAGGGTATAGATGTTTTTAGATATTCGTTTAGTGCAATTAAGCTTCGCAAGTTAAGAGCAGCGCTAACTACCTTGGGCGTAATTGTGGGTATAGCGGCCATAGTTGCTTTGCTCTCAATTACTCAGGGTCTCCAGGCAACATTGACAGGACAGCTCAATCAGGGATTATCTGCTAACACCCTTATTGTTATGCCCAGCAGTGGCGGCTTTGGAGGCGGTGGCTTTGGAGGCGGGTTAGGTCAAGGGGCTAGTAGTACAGGATTTAGTCTCTATGTTAACAATACCGCTGAAATTGCAACGCTCTCCCCAGATATAGAGGCGACAGTAGCGATTATAAGCCGCAGTGGGTATGTTCAGACCGATGACTTTAGTCGAGTAGTTACGTTCTATGGCGTAGATTTTGAGCGTTACGCACAAATTTATCCGACCTTTAGAGCTGAAACAGGAAGCATACCAATACCGCCACAGGAAGATCAAATTGTAATAGGGACCCGTGTTAACCAACCCGGGCAGAATGGAACAATTTTTTTCACTCCTGGTGATGCCATCAACGTTTCTTGGGTTAATGCCACTATCATACCACCGGTTAACGAAACCTACAGTGCAACTGTTGCAGGTGTGTTAGAAAAAGTTGGCGGGTTTGGTATTGGCGGACCCTCCGATACGGGCGTATATATCCCTATAGATAAAGTTCAGAGCTTCTTTGGCACCGAGCAGTGTGACATGATAATTGTCACACTAACAAACAGTGACAACACAACCATAACAAATGTCTCCAAAGCCATAGCCGATCAATTCAGCAATCAAGTCACCGTTATAGCTTCAACAGCAGTGCTAAGTCTGCTTACCACGGTATTTAGTACCATTCAGCTATTTCTGGGTGGCATAGCAGCAATTTCTCTATTGGTAGCGGGTATAGGCATAATGAATATCATGATTGTGTCTTTGATTGAACGTACTCGAGAAATCGGTATTCTCAAAGCGCTGGGTATGAAGAGTCGAAGTGTCTTAGCAATATTTCTTGGCGAATCAGTCATTATTGGCTTAATCGGCGCAACCGTTGGCATCGGGTTAGGATGGGGGTTAGCAGTTATTGTTGCACAGGTCCTGGGCTCAGGAGCTTTCAGCCCAGGAGTTAGTGGCAACACAAGTGGCGCCTTTGCCATAACACCGCTATTAACACCGGAGGTTCTATTGGGGGCCCTTGCTTTTGGAGTAGGTGTCAGTATCATCTTTGCACTCTATCCAGCATGGCGTGCTTCAAAACTAAAACCCGTAGACGCACTCAGATACGAGTAACCCCCCTTGGTTACTTGTTACAGAGTTTTCAGAAAATCTGAACCGTTTCGTTTGGTAAATATAATAAAAAATAAACAGATAACACTACAGGTTAAAACTAATACAACCGCTACAACAGAAATTGAGTTAAGCTCAGAAGAAGCCGAACCAACAAACCCATCACCAACCCAAACAAAGCATGTATAATTACTAGATAACAACGTAACTCCCGTGTAGTCTCTCATGGCAACGGTGTCATTCCATTTGTAGTAGAGGTCTTGAAATATAACGGTGAAGGAATAGTTTCCACCTTTAGCAGGCACATAGTCGGTATAGGCTAAACCCTTTGAGTCTGAAACAAAAGTACCACTGGAGGGCAACGTTTCGATTATACCGTCAGGGTCAGTAACAACTAATTGGTAATGATAGCGAATATCATTTTCATCAGTTGCAAACATTGGAACCATATAGTTAAACATATTAATGGATATACATTGACCAATATCTACAGAAGCAGATGAAAACTCTGCAAAGGTAAAGGTTGGAATTCTATCTTGATAACGCTCCCACATCAAAAGCCTTTGGACGGAGACATCAGAGCTTTCTTTCCAGTCCATACCTGCATTTATAGCCGCTTGAGTTTCTGCAGTATAGCCAGCAGCTACAGAAACCCGGAGTGCAACAAAACTAATCGATAAACATAATACAATCATCATAACCTTGACAAACAGGTTATTTTTGTTTTGCATTATTTTTTTCTCTGTTGAACACAACAAAATAGCATATAAATATATAAGCGCTAATGTTAGTTCACACCTTCATATAGCTCGCTTGATAGGTTCTTAGAGGCATAAGTATGATAAGCTATAGTATGCAGGTCTATAGGTGCAATGTCATTGTTGATGCTTTAATCGCTTTTTGTTTTGACCACCCCTTTGTTAAACACATAAGATTTATTGGATTTGAGTTAACTCAAATTGTTTGTCTCAAACTGAAAATTCAGGTCCATAAAATGCAAATAGTTAAAGGTACTCGTTACTCAGGGCACTCAGTTATCTCAGCAGTTTGCCGTAACTCGCTTAGCATACTATTTATAGTTATAACATCACCAACAGCAGAGACTAGCGAAACGGGCAGACACACTGTTGCGCTTCCAAATAACTTTTTGAACCCCAATTGCTCAGAAGCCTGAGAGGATAGTTTAATTTTTAAATGGGTAACGCGCCAATTTTTAAGACTTACTTTAGTACCTTTTACCTGACCCAGAACCGTGCCGCTTGAGTCAATGATATCTTTTCCAACTAATTCATCAGAATTCATTAAAACAGTTTTTGCCAAAATATCCACCATAAATTAAGTCACAAACAAAAATAAGTCAATTATGGCATATAAGCCCCAGTGTCTTAAACAACTTACCTCACCTCAGAGTAAAAACCTTTGAAGGTGACCCATTTTGCTATATGCTTCACTTCTAAAAAATACAAAGATAAAAAATAGTACCTATGGCTACCGTCATAAACCAGAATAAACAACAAAAAATGCAGACATTTCACTATAGATGGGCGACTGTTTAAAAACTAGAAATTTTCGTGTTTTTGGCGGAAATGGGCAAAAAAAATAACCTTAGCCTCGTTTTTTAAGGATTTGTTAGTTTTTGGACAGTCTGATGGATGCACTACATTTCTTCGCTAACTTGTTTATGTTCTCAAATATGTTCCATCCAACACTATGTTACAACGAAACTTGTTGACCTACCCATTGTTTTGACAAAGAACCTTATTTTATTATTTTTGGATATGCGGGAGATAGATTGTTTTGGCGGTTATTTATGTTTGGACAATCATTATGGGTTTTTCTTGTTGTGTGGTTATGATATCGTAGGCCTCATTTTGTCCATAGAAAATTAGCCGATACCCATACATCGTCGAATTTTTAGAGCGATTTCAGCGAGTTCACTACGTTTAGCTATGTTTAGTTCACTAACGTTTGGCATAAACTGGCCCTCGTAACGCGGTATCACATGAACATGAATATGGAAAATCTCTTGGCCCGCAGCTTTACCATTTTGCTGAATAATACTTATACCATCAGCACTGATAGCGTTTTTTATGGCAATGGCGAGTGCTTTGGCAACGGTGTGAACTGCTTGGAGATCATGATTGGAGATATCAAAAAGGTCAACGTAGTGATTTTTGGGGATGACTAATGCGTGCCCTTTGGTAAGCGGTCTTATATCAAGAAATGCCATGACATTGTTATCTTCGTATAATATGCTTGAAGGCACTTCATTGCGTATAATTTTGCAAAATATACAATTTTCATCTATGGTCAAATCAGCTCACCATCATCCGTTATAGCTCCTTTGAGTGATTGTTCAATACCTTTTTGGGTGTTATGGGGAACATTTCATCAACTCATTTCTATTTTTAAGCGTTAGAAGATATAAATTAATTGCTAAATAACGGTTCATCACGCTATCTTGGCGGGGATAATTTGGTTTGCAGGACAGAACAAAGGGTTATCGGTAATTTATCGGATGTATAAAAAATAAGAAGTATATTTAGCTCGGATCAATTTGTGATTTCGCTTGTTTGCCCCCGTGTATTACCTTTGTGGTTCCCATAATGCAACATCACAGGCTTAATCCATAAAGCTTACCTTCATATGGCCGAGCAAAATGGAAGGCACTGACGAAAATAAATTCTCAAAAGACAAAAGGTATTTTCGCTATTTTATGTTTTGCATTTTGTTGTTCTCAATACGAGCGACAAGAACCGACAAACATTGTTGTTTTGATAAACATCATTTCGCATCAGCCATATTTTCATATCATTTGCTTCAATTCTGCATTTGACTTTTATCCGTTTTTGATGTCTTAGTTGACGATAACGCATCCACCAATTCTTGTGGTACGAAATCGGAAACCCATATTCACTCACTCCAATAGGCTTGGTTATATCACGCAACACGTATTCTACGGTTAACTTGTCTCTCTCTTTACAGAGCAAAACGCAATTGATGGATTGTCGAATTATGTTTGAACATGACATTAACCACTGAAATATAAAAATTCAGTCCACTATCATTTTAGTTTAAACTTGGTATTTTTTAATTCAATAACAATATAGCAATAAAGTTCATGTTGTATAACAACATCCCAGGCAGTAATCTTTTTCACTAACTTCCAAACGATACGGGTTACCTACAAATACAAAGCGGACCCTTATTCCATAATCGGTTTAGCGATGTTAGCGACAAGTTCATTTTCGATTTCTAGTTCAACAATATAGCGTGATAGTTTAAAATTTGTGCCTTCCAAAATGGTTGATATGACTTTTGCAGAATTTCCATTTAGACATTACGTTCCAGCTTTTTTGCATCTCAATTATTTGTCAGAAATCTGTCTGTGAGCCATAGCAACACTACAATGCAACGCAAAAATTAAACTATTCTGTTATATCTTCTCGCTACTCCACGAAATAACATGGCTTTTCGCTATTTTAAGGGAGTGCATTCACTATCCTTTCTCTAAACTTGTTTATGTTCCCATGATGTTCCATACAACGACCACCGCAATGAAACTTGTTGACCCTACCACCTGTTTGATAGAAGAGCATTTTTATACGCACATAATTGATGGTTAGCTTAGAAACAAAAATGGGGATTGTTAGTTGGTGTGTAGTTGATGAGTTGTTTTGTGTTAGGTGTATGCTGTTGGGGTTGGGGGTTTGAGTTGTAAGAATGAAAGGGCTAGGAGCAATGCGGCTATCCAGATTAGAATTAGACCTATAGCAATGATAGATAGGAAGGCACCTATGAGTAGGAGTGTTCCGGTGGTTCCAAATAAGCTAATGTTTGAATTTTCACTGAGTTGCTTTAGGGATTGTCGGATAAAATATGTTGCGATGATAGCTGTAGGCAAGAGTATGACCGCTATTATAGCCATGTTGAGAAAAACGGCGTATGCTACGGAGAGATCGAAATTGTTTAGGAGTTGGTCTACATCAAAAGCCATGCTTGGCGGGGAGTTCCAATCCCCACTCCATCCAGGGTCTATTTGATACATCAGGTTTTCTGCGCTGGGTAAAAAGACGACAGCTGCAAAGACGACGGCTATAGTTATACCGATTATACCCACAACTGTGCCGATGAGGGCAAATTTGGAGATACGGACGTTTTGATAGTGGCGGCTTAGTCCCAGGAGACTAAATAGTATCAGGATTATGCTTGTAAATCCTATGATCACACCTGCGTAGAATACAAGAAAGCTTATGAATAGGCTACAAAACAGCAAGAGGGCGGCTACACCACCCACTATTTTGCTTGATTCGAAGGACATTAAGTTCATTAGTTTCCCTTTGGAAATCTTGCTGAACTGCTATTTAGTTGTTTAGTCTATATGGGAGTTAGGATATTATTTTGTGCGTACTGTTATTTTTTGTTGAATTATTCAAAGGTTTCATTGGTAGGCAAGTGGCGGGATAATTAGTGGTTGATGCTTAGGTGCAGATAGGCAGTGTTTATTTGCCTTGACCGTGAAATGGTGGCGAAATCAAAATACAATAACCTTTAAACGTACTTTGTAGGGACCCAACTATCAGGAGGTATAATCATTATGTGGCAGGGGGATCAGTTAGTAAATACTTTGAACAGGTCCTCACACAAGAGAGGTATTTTCCAGTTACTACTCAACAGATTCCCACTATGTAGTGTTTTTACAGCAAAATGGCACCATAGGGGTTTGTTCTTATTTTCCTTATCTCACAACCGTATTTTTAGAAAAATACTGTACCGCGGTTTACGAGTGAAAAATAACGCTATACGCCCCTGCTGAGTAGTAACCTAATGGCATCATTTATAGTTGGGGGAATTAAACCAGTTTTTCACGTATTTGTTCGCCTCGCACAAATTCGCCACTATTGAATTCTGAAAGCACCACTATCACCTGCTTTGCATCCATGCTACTACATTTAATTCATCTATCAAAATCGCTCTGCAAAAAACTTACCTCATTTATAGCAGAGGGATCTTGGATAAAAATGTTAGTTGAAACTAAAAGATTCATTTGGTTTACATATTCTTCTTATATCAATAAAATGACACATATAGCGCTTCATAATTGCTTGCAGCCAATAAATAATTCTGTTAATAAGCATATATGCAAGTAGAATGTAAAAATATCCAAAATCTAGGCGATAATAAAAATGGAAAAAATAACCGCGGGGCTAACAAGAGTGTGTGCTGTTTTAGCAATATTTTTGACAGTAAATTTCAATGTAGTGTAATTGTACGAACAGACGATAGTAATAGAATTGGGAAATTGGATGATGCTAATCGAATTTTACAGAACGATAATCAGAGAATCCAGAGTGACAATGAGAAATTGGAGAATGCGGTCAGTAGTTTACAGAGTGATAACAGGCGATTACAAGATAGCATCAATAGTTTGCAGTTTGAGAATAAAAATTTACAGGCCAATGTCAACAGTTTACAAAATAATAACCAAGAACTTCGTGACATTACAGATTTAACAAAAACTCAATGTAGTGGATAGGGAGGTTCTTAACCAAAAAGCCGGTGAATACAATTATTATATGATTAATGCGCAATATGGGGGATATATTTATGTGCACATTGATAGTTCAACCACTGACAAAGGTTTTGCACAAGTCAGCTACACGTCTAACGGCGGCAAAAGTCCGCATACAATAAAATATGATCAAAAAATAAACAACCTTGCCTCAGGCAGTTCGGTATGCTTTCCCGTACTTCCCGGAACAATTACCGTAGCTGAGGAAACGTCAACACACTCAATGGAGCAACGCATACAGTAACCATAAACTACTGGTATTAAGGACACACCTTTTTCTTTTTGTCTTCACGCTACGTTATTCACGCTTGCACCCCTTGGTATTTGGTACATCGAAAAGTACATATGTTTTGACCCGCCTAATTATTAGCACAATTCGTCCTAAAGCTTAGGATAAAGTAAAACATATAATTAGCAGTTCCATGGTAGATTAGCATGTTAAAAAGCTCTTTATTGAAATCCATCAGCGTTCTTTTAGGGTTCATAATTATATTTTCAGTATTTACATCGGCTGTTGCATCACCTATAGAGGGAATTGGTGAAATAGAAATTGAGACTTCACTAAAAGACGCTGACCGGAATTTTTACTATGGTTTGGTTGCGGGGCGCTTAAAAAGTTCCTTTCCCACGACTTTAATAGACAACGGATTTGGCGAAAAAGAAATCTGCCTATTTCCGCCAGAATATGCAGGCTGCTATATTGATGAGAATAATACATTGCATATTGTTTTAACTAAAACGGCAGATTATATGACAACTATAAGTGAGTACCAAGAAATAATGGGTATTAATGATGATGAGATAATTTATGATGTTGCTGATTTTTCATTATCTCGTTTATATGAAATTCAAAGAACCTTGGAGAAAGTCATGTTTGAATTTGAGATGTCAACTATTGTCATAAATGAATTCACAAATAAAGTAGATATTTCTATTAATAAAACAAGAGAAAAGGATGTTCTCGAATTTCTTAACACTCAATTTGATGATTTTGATGAAAAGTGCATAACATTTAGCGACCCAATTGAAATCCGCTTTACCGCTGACAATACAGCAGATTTACTACCAGAAACGGACACCACTGCGACACCACAAAATCAAAACATACTAATCATAGGCATAGTCATTATAGCAATAATAATTGCAACAACAGGCATATTGATAATCAAAAAGAAACAAAAATAAGCAAACACCACCCACTTTATTTTTCAGTTCACTGACTAAAACAAGGTAACGCCAAAGAGCGGGGATGGGATTCATTTGTTTGCACCCGCATCTTGTCTCAAAATCATAATAGTTTGATTTTTAGGACTCATATTAAACACTAAAGGAGAGTAAAGACCTACATTTGGCAGTTTGATCCAACACAGCCAAAAATTAAAGCATGCTCAAAAATATTCGAAAAATCAGACTGCGCAAAACTCCGATAAAATTCACCAAAACCACTACATACAGCAATAGATGAAGGGATATGCACTGTCGGTAGTGTTAGTGTCATTGTTTTTTGACTTTTTGCGCAGTCTGAAATAAGAAAAACATTGTAAAAATAACCAAACTCGCAACAACATGTAATATAAACAATTCAAAGTATTTTTTCCCAAACGGCCGAACGTGAGTAAAGACACTTAAGCCAATAAAGTTTCAACAATGCATAATATACGATAAAATTATGTGGTTCGGTTACTTTATGCATCACCCGTAAAAAACGTGCTGAAAGGAAAACCAAAAAGCCAAAACAGTATTGTATGCCAAAACTCCAAATGCACCCACTGCTTAAAAAAACAGAACAACCACATCGGCAAACAAGGCAAATATCACAAACCGGCCACCAAAAACACCAATGCCTACACTACAAAATCTACTTTATGGAAACCAAAAGCACACACCTATACAAAAAACACCTACCGAACAAAAAACAACAGCTCTTAGTCGTTATTATTTTTGGCGTTTTTAATGGGAACTATTGGTTGTTTACCGAAATTTTTAAGCGGATAACTTGCCAGATATGTGAAAACGTAAATTCCCACAAAAATTATATGTGTGTCCCTTGGGTTTTTGTGTTTTCTGCATTGGTCAGTTAATGTTTCAAGGGGTTTGTGTTGTTTTCTTTGGTGATAGTTTTGTTGGTGTGTTTTTTTGTCATCAGAAGTGTCAAGGCGGTTGTTTGCGGAAGTTGGGGTTTAGGTTGTTGTAATAGTTGTTTTGTTGGGTTGTGGTGTTTTGGTTGTGATTTGTTTATTATACACATATAAATCAGCCATAATTCATACACGCATTAATAATTGTATATGATTTGATGAAGCTTATACGATATTTGATTTTAGAGCGAATGAAGCTTGATTTGTATCAAAAATTCGAAAGTTCATACACATATAATTCACTGAGAATTTACGTTACTTAAAAATTGGCGGTTGCCATTCTGTACGGGGTTATTTAGGGTTATGGAAGGGTTTGGTTCCAGTAAAGGATGGTTGAATAGTTTTTTAGTAGAGGGGTTATTTTTGGTTCATCGTAAAATATGTTTAATTCTGCACCGTATCTATCGGTTAAGGTTTTCACGTCGGTATAGATTTTTTCGGATAATTCATCTGCGGGGAATAAACCCCAGATGGTGTCATCGGGGCGTCGAAAACCAAATCCATAGTCTGCGGGTACGACGTAGGCTATTTTAGCTTGGATAGAGCCCAAGCTGTTGGGTTCAGTGTGGAGGGTATTCCAGAATTTTTCTAAGGTTTCAAAGTGCTCATCGGTTAAGGTGCCATATTTACCAATTGCAGGATAACTAAAGACAGCCGCGTATTTGGCGCCACAGGCATAAGCTAATGCGAGGTCGCAGTAGAGTTCGTCGCCTGATTCAAGATAGGGGGGTTGATCATATTTCCATGTGATGATAACTCCCCAATCTTTTTCAAAGGTTTCAGCTGCGGCTCGGCCTAGTGCAATGTGGCGTGTTCGACTTTCATTTCCAACGTATTCGATAAACAGGGTGGTATAGTTTGCTTTGTAGTTAAACCAGTAGAGGCCATAATCGGCTGTGAAGATTTTGGGGGTTGTTTGTAGATAGTTATCAACAAAGATGGATTTTAGGGTGTTTGTATAGTTTTGGGCAACTTCGGGGTAGTTTGTGCCGGATTTAATGAGACTTGTGGGGCCGTTGTCTATTTGGTTGCCGCCGGGTTCGTCATAGCGGTAAACGCCTAAGAATTGGTTACCGTATTTTTGTTGTGCATTTGACATCCAATCAAAGATGGAGTAGGTGTATTGGTCGCTGCCTGTGAATAAGACGATGAGGTGTAGTTTGGCGTTAATTATGTAATCGCTGGCTTCATCTAGTGCGGTTTGGTTGAACTTAAAGGTGTCGTCGACTGATCCTAGGATGAAGAGATTTGTGTAATTTTTAACTTTGTCGACCAGAGTTTTGACTTCGCTGACTTTGTTGCCGTAGGCATATTCGATGCCGAGGTAGAATTCTTTGTTTTGGGTTTGGGGATTTGTTGTGTTGAAGCTCAAAATGAGGGTGAGTATGAGGACTATTGTGAGTGTAATTGTTGTGGGTATGATAATTTTGTGATTCAATGGGCTCATAGAATATTTATTTGTGTGCATATATATGTATCGTGAGTGAAAATGTGCTGTATTGTTTGGATGGATTTAGTTGGGTTGTTGGGGTTGTTTTTTGGGTTATGGGTAGGTTTTGGTGTTGTTTTGGGATTGTTGGAAGGTATTGGGGTTAGTTTTATTGGGTATGGGTTGCTTGAATTTTTTGACACATTACGTCACTGTGTAATCGTGATGATTTATAATTAAGGAAGGTATATAAACCAAATTAATCCAATACTCTTGTGAGATGGGAGGCCTAACTCTACCACCTTTACGCACATACGTTCTCCTCCTCGCCTCCATATAGAAGCAAATACCCGCCGGTTTGTTTAAAGAGAAGCTGTTGAAAGTCAGAAATAAGGACTACGTGGTGACTTTGTATTAAATAATAAAATTTATATTCTTATAGCCCTTATTACAGGAGGTGTGATGTATGTATGGTGAGGGTAAAAAAAGAGGAAACTATCAATTATCAGTTTACACAAAAATTTGGTAAACCAATAGAAGAATTTGATACAATAAAAAACGCAGTAGAAACACTCAACAACTCTACAAAAAATTCATATTATTTACAGCTGCCCAGATTCTTTCTATTTCTAAACCAAAATCCTGACGAAGTCATAGCCAGCCGCAAACAGCACATCAAAAACGATGACGAAACACAGGATTACTATGAACGAAAAGTCAGAGCATACAAAAAACAAATAGAAGAAACCCGCACAGGAAGAACAACAGCAAGCATCATTGGACGCATACAAGGATTCTTTGCAAACAATTCCAGCCGCTACAGACTAGATTTAGGCACAATGAAATACAACAAAGCCAGAAAAGTAGAAAAATACAGCCCAGACAACAGTATATGCCGTGAACTCTACAGCTTCGCAGATAACTGCCGTGACAAACTGATTGTGGCACTAGCCTATCAATGCGGCCTTGCACCAATCGATATTATAAACATTGACTGCCACAAAATCCCAAGTGAACCATACAAGTATTTTGAGGGAAGCCGCAGCAAAACTGGTGAAATCTGGCATGGCGTATCAACTCCTGAAATAGTGCAGGAATATAGTGCATACAAAAAGATACGCGGCGAACCCAAAAATGGCGAGCCGTTCTTTATGGGACGTGAAGGCACACTGGATTCAGCGGGTATAAGCCAAATCATATCCACCATCATCAAAAAGGCGGGATATGAAGATATTGCGGGGTTTAAGCCGACAGCACTCAGAGATGCTTTTGAAGACGCGCTTATGGATGCTGAACTGCCAAGCAAAATTAAAGAGGCAATGATGGGTCATTCGGGCGGGATTGAGGCGCAGTATGGCGGTCATAAACAGTTTGTGAGGCGTATGGAAGAGGCAATGCAGAAGGCCTACAA
>JAISPR010000111.1 GCA_031274765.1 Nitrososphaerota archaeon
GTAACAGATGTCCCAAAGACCTGATCACCAACAACCTTTTGAGTCGCCAACGGCCTGCCGCTGCCCCGCTCAAGATAGTTCACCACATAACTCAGATCACACCGAGCATTGTAGTAGAACACAAACTCATTGCCAGAGGCAGATAGGGGTTTTGAAATACTTGATGCATTTGCAATATAACCAGGCACATCTATGGCAGTCTCAGTCACATAAGAACCCATGGTCTGACCGGTCACAATTTTATCGGCGGCAAGCTTTGTTGCTGTTTCTGCTAGGTAATAGTGCACAGTATATTCGACATCAAAGATGCTTGAATTTACCCATAGAGCTGGATAAACTAGTCCATATTGACTGTAGCCAGTTGAGGAAGTATAAAACTGGTAATCTCTGCCGGTATATTCCAATGCACCTACTGTATTGCTGAAATCACCGGGGGAACGAAGCCACATACCATAACAGTTTACCTGAGGGATAGTGATTTTGCCATAGTTTGTAATTGCAATGTTGTTGCTTGTCTGTGTTTGAGGGATCAAATCTCGCACAAAATGTTGTTTGGACAAGAATGCTGCAACCTCACCATAACTCAACACAAACGCAACATCAGTGCCAGCACCCACCTGATTAGGAGACGGTTGACTGAAACCATTAGTCAGTGATGCAATAGTAGAGCCTGTACCAAGAACACTTGCTGCATTGTTTTGCATCGTATAGCTACGTAGTCTAGCGTTAGCAGGCAAATTATCAGCTGCGCTATTAGCGGCACCATTAAACCAAGCATTGATATAGCCGCGAACAGTAGAACTTCCATAAGCCGTTGATTGACCAAAAGGTGTGTATTGCCATGCCGGGTCGCCATAATGGGATGTATAGATATTGATATAGTTTGTACGCACAATCAACGAGTAATCGCCATACCGCGCAATCTCAATCCAATTAACACTATCACCTGACAAGCTTGGTGGAAGAATTCTACCATCCACACCAGTGGGGTCATTTCCAATACAATTAGCCGTATAGTAGAACACAAAGTCATTAGCAGAGGCTGTAAGAGTTTTAGTTAAGCTTGTTGGGGCAGATGCAGTGTATCCAGGGATGCTTATTGCATATTCAGTCACTAAAGCGCCAAGCGTCTGGCTTGTTACAGTCTTATTTTGGGCAACGTTAGTTGTTGTGCCAGATAGATAGTAATGCACTGTATATTCAACCGTTGGACATGTTGGTGTATAGTAGAAGACAAATTCATTTCCTGAGGCAGCCAAAAACTTCCCAATGCTTGTTGGCGCAACTGCACTATACCCTAAGACATCAACTGCATACTCTGTCACAAAAGAACCCAACATCTGACCAGGAACAACCTTATCAGAAATAACCTGTGCTGTCGTGCCTAAGAGATAATAGTGTACCACATATCCAACATCATTGCTTCCAAAGATGTTTGAATTCACCCACAAAGCGGGGCGGATCTTTACCCAGTAGTTAGCAATGTTATATTGGTTAACGGTCCCTCTTTCATAGGGTATCCCCCAGATGACAAAGCCGCCTTTTTCGACAACACTTGCTTCTCTAGCATGTGCGCTTCCGGGGCTTCTTAGCCACCATTTGCCTTCACGTTCATGTTGGTCTACGGGAGCTACGTTTAGTTTATAGAAATTATTATATGCAGTCGAGCTGCTTTGTTTAAAAGTTTGTGCGATGGAGTCAAAGTATTGTGTGCTACAGAAGCGTGCGGCTTCGGCAAAGCTTAGCAGAAAAGCTACGTCGTCGCCCGTTTTAGCCATTGCTCCGGTTGGTTTGCTTATTCCATAGTCAATCAAGCCGTGATAGCCCAGATTGCTTATCGCGTCATTTGTTGAGGTGAAATCACGTAGTCGCGCATTGCTGTTGAGGGTGTTTTTGAACCAATTATTAACTTGCGTTCGGGCATCGCTAATTGGGTAGTGATTGCTTTGGCTGTCATATGCCATCCCGCCAATCGGGAGCACATCTTTGCGCACTATTAACGAATAGTCGCCACACGTAGCGATCTCGATCCAATCAGATGTATCACCAGCCATATTTGCAGAGAGAATTCTACCGTTTACTCCTACAGGCGTACTGGCGATGGGATCAGCAAAATTTCCCGGTATCGTTAAAAAAGTCGATAACAGCAGAATGATTGCCAAACCCAAAGATAATATATTACGTTTCTTTTTATACCTTAAACTCAATTCACTCATGATTAAATTTTCACTCTCACATCATATTTTGTGACACAATATTTTTATCAACTATTTAAGCGATATTTCGAATTAGAGACCTGCGCTCAACAGGTTCTTACCTTGACCCACAAAAAACGAAGAGACAAAAACATTGAAAATGTTAATAAAACAAAGATTACCCAAATAAACAACATGACAAAACGATAAAACAACCACACCACATACCAAAACACCACAACCATCATTTTTGAGAAAAAATCATCTTAGCCAAGACCTAGTCATTCTATAAATTTCAATTAACCCCATGACATTGTCTTATCCCGAAATAATTTTCTCCCCCCCTCCGCTTAAGCTATATTACGACACATCATTCACCAACTAAACTACTGTACCGTTTTTTAAAGGCAACCTCCGAAAACAGATATTTTCCAAAAATCATCTGCTAAAACCCGACCATGTTGCTAACTAGTTTATAAACAATGCTCCATATGTCATCTTCTTAATGGCGATAACTATGGGGAAGATAACAATAAAATACATACACCGCAATAGCGAAAAGGTAGTAAAAACGGGCAAACAACCAAACAACACCCCACAACGCAAACACAACAACTACAAAAAACATTCCAAACAAATCTTATGAAACTAGTTTCCATTGAAGTGCAATGGAAAAAACCTTTTGTCCGGACCCGTGTTAACAACCAAAAACCAAAATTTCCCCAAAAAAAACCACCACAAACCACCACCACAAAAACCCCCCAAAACCAAAACAAACCCAAAAACACAAACCAAACAACAACCACTACAATACAAACCACTGCTAATTACCTGACTTTTCAGCTTTTTTTATACACTAGAAAATGTCTGTAAATAAAGTTAACTATTATATGCTTATATACCATTAATAAAAAACATACACAACACAGACACAAACACAATAAACTACAAATAAACAAAACCACACCAACACTAAACAAACGCCAACACAAAATATACCTCGCAACAAAAGCAAAAGCACTCGGCCACGGAGACATAACCCCCCAGACTGTCCAAAAACTAACACAAATCCCAGAAAAACAAAAAAAGAACCCTAGTTCTCCGCCCATTTACACCAAAAACACAAAAAAGTCTAGTTTTCAGAGTCTCCCCCATAAACAAACTATCAGACACATCCCACCAAACACTAACCAACAACATAAAAGAACAAAACAACCCAAACTCCACACCCCCCAAACCCAACAAAAGCCACAAAAAAAGAGACAACCACAAATCAACCACAACAAACAACCCAAAAACACTACCGACCTAACAGAACTCCTCCAACCCCACACCAAAAACAACCCCACAAACCTACCCTATAGACAAACAAAAACCTACGCAACCTCTCAAAAA
>JAISPR010000135.1 GCA_031274765.1 Nitrososphaerota archaeon
TTTGTGTTCGTGATGATGCGGAGTATGAGCTTGCTAAGAAAGTGTCTGATGAAGATTTTGTTGCTATTAATTTGTTGGCAATAGCGCCGTTTGAATCATGGAATTATTGCATTTTACCAAGATAATTTGTTCATGTTATTATTGAACAGTTCCTTAACTTTAAATTCTATTCTTAATTTTGTCTCTTTAAACAACTTAAAACCACTAACGCCACCATTAGTAAAAGAAAAGCAAATTATTTGACCATCAATCTTGTTTACAACCACTTACAGCTTAACAGTGTGACGTTTCTTTTTATCACTGCAATAACGTTTTTACTTTTTTAAGGCACACAATTAGTGTCTGTTACATCAATCTAACTTCATACTCAGTGCTGCTTTTCAACAACGCTGCGCGACCCGGTAAAGAACCCGTTCTATCCTTAACCAAGTATCTTCAACTCAACAAATCATACAATACATGTTACATTCTCATCAACCCGATAACTTACAACAACATGCGGTGCTCGGCACTCACAAATATACTCTAAAGCTGCAAACCAATATCTTCAAAGGATGACATGGATTTTCTACCCCACTTTACGTGTTTACCAACAAACATACAACACAGAAATCCAATTTTTTCAAAAACAACACATTTAACATCAGTTATACGACAAAACTTTTCACCCAAATAGCCCCACCAATGTCCTAAGCTTTAATCAAACATCTACTCTACAAAACATCGTAATCACTTATTGTTAGCTTCATAAGAAATCTAATGACATGATGAAAACTTTTTATTTATGAGATATGTCGGTTTTTCGTTAGTATTTTGTTTTTTTATGCTGTTGTTTCTCGTCTTGTAGTGTTAGGTGTTTTTGTCTTTTGATGTGCGATATCTTTTATAATATCAATAGAGATGCGTTAAGTAATTTGGAGAGGGGGAAAATGAGTGCAAAATGGCGCAGAAGTACAAAAAGTCGTAAATGGCTAGACTTTGATAATGATGCTGAGACGAAGATTGTTACTAGTACACCAAAACATCTTCGGGCTAACCCCATTAGACCTATTAAAACTGTTCGTTCTGGCCAAAATTTTAGGTCTCTAAAAGGTTTTAGTAAGCGTAAATTTGGTGATCCTAAACCGTTAGTTGATATTTTTCAAGAGAATAATTGGATAACTGTCATTGCTGAAATCGCAGGATTTAATAAGGAATCCTTCGAGATTAATGTAAAAGATCAGAAAATTACGCTGTCTGCAAAATCAAAAGAGCGTAGGTACTATAAAAGTTTAAATTTACCGAAGGTAGTCATTCCCAACGATATCCACACAACTTTCAAGAATGGCGTGCTGGAAATAAAATTAAAAAAAGCATTTCACAATAAATAAGAAACAAAGAAGCGGATTAAAATATGCCTCATAAACTTAGAAAAATACGGAAGACGAGAGGTTCACGGACACAAGGTTACGGGAGAATAGGTCAACACCGTGATTCAGGTAGCAAAGGTAATCGAAAAGTCGGACGTCATAAGCACCTTTGGAGCAAAGTTGTTACTTCTGAACCTGACTACTTTGGTAATCATGGTTTTACCTCTCCACGAAGTCTCAATAGAAAAGAAGTTACTATTAATATTCAAAAATTGGTTGAAATCGCTGAGACTAATACAGTCGATTTAACTAAAATGGGTTACACCAAATTGTTGGGTACCGGAAAAATAACAAAATCCTTGACTATTACAGTGCCAACTTGCTCAAAATTGGCTGAAGAAAAAGTTACCAGAGCAGGTGGAAAAGTGATAACCGTTTCTCAAGCGAACGGAGAGTAAAGCTGACATATGGCCGGAAGATTCCTTAGCATATTTAAACCAATAGGCAGAATTCTGCTTGAAATTAAAAAACCCTCACGTAAAGTTTCTTTTAACGAAAAAATCTTCTGGACAGCACTTGTACTAATAATCTTCTTAGTCATGACTGAAGTTCCCCTCTACGGAGTTAGTGCATCGGATTATGATCAGTTTGCACAGATGAGGGTTATCTTTGCTTCTAACAGGGGAACTTTGATGGAGTTGGGTATTGGTCCTATCGTGACAGCTGGTTTAATTCTCCAATTACTCGTCGGTTCCTCAATAGTTAAATGCGATATGTCAAATCCCGAAGATAGGTCTCTCTTCACTTCAGCCAGCAAAGTTTTCTCTATCCTGTTGACTGCTGTTCAAGCTGGTGCATACATCCTTAGCGGTATGTATGGTGACCTTACTGTGCCTGTGATGCTTGTTATACTCTTACAGTTAATAGTTGCAGGTATGATTGTGATGCTTCTCGACGAATTAGTCCAAAAAGGCTGGGGTATAGGCAGTGGTATAAGCCTCTTTATCATGGCAGGAGTTGCTCAAACTATTTTCTGGGCAATGTTCTCCACCGCAGAAGGCTTATTTGCAGGTTCATTAAACAGACTGCTAGGTGGTGCCCTAACAAGCTTTGAATGGATTGTGGGTTCAACTGAAAACTTTGTTCCATATACACTACTTGGTTTCATTTCAACCGTTGTCATATTCCTTGTAATCATCTACGTGCAAGGTATTCGTGTTGAATTGCCTATGACATATGCAGGCTACAAAGGATTCCGCAGTAGATATCCAATTAAACTGCTATATGTGAGTAACTTGCCGGTCATATTTGCTAGTGCATTATTTGCAAATGTGTTCTTCTTTACCCAACTTCTATGGTCACGTGTTGGACACTCTGGCACGGCTGCAGTTTGGTTCTTCCGGATTTTCGGTAACTATGCTTCAACTGATAAAGGTGTCTCGAGTATT
>JAISPR010000137.1 GCA_031274765.1 Nitrososphaerota archaeon
AGGTGGGTACACCCATTCTTCCTTCTTCAAGCTTACCTATGTTCTCCCTCATGTCCCATACAACATTTATACCGTAACGAAACTTATTGACCCTACCCACCTGATTTGACGAATAACCAGTTTTATAGTAGTACTTTGTCGGAGGGGCGCAGTGGTGTTATCTGCTAGGTTTTTAGCAGTTTTTATACTACCTCTACAGCACATGTTTTTTCGGACTTGGACTGGTAAGAGTTTAGGTGTCGTAAACTTTTTTGCGGTGTTCAATTAACATGATTTTAAGCCCAGGTTCTAACTGTTGATAGGTGACTCGATACTTACCAACGCGGAGAGCTCTAAAGCCATGGAAATCACCTGTTAATAACTTGCCTGCTAATGGGTTATTTTCCAAGGCCTGTAGTTCTCTAAAAATTCTAACTCTCACAGTTTTTATCTAAACAATCCAACTGTTTAATAACTGTCTTAGAAAGGGTGATTTTAGAGTTCGTCTTCATCTATATTCAATTCTTTTAGCGCTTCTTCAAAAGTATAAACACGGCCTTCAGCAAAATCCTTCTTACTTTGCTCTAAACGCTCAAGTACCCCTTCACAGCTTAGAATCTCCAAAGTCTCCTTTAAAGACTCTACTTCTAAACGAAGCTTGGGAAACTCTTCGGTTAACGCTTTAAGATTTTTCTTATCTTCCTCAGTGAAAACAGCCTCAACCATTTAAAACACCAATATCCAACTACGCCTTACAAAGTATTAAAATTTTCCTAAACCACAAATTAAACTGTTTCGAAAACGCAAAACTTAGCTGTCGCAGGCAGTTCCAAAACGTCAAATTTTGTCGCAGGTATATGCCAAAAGTATGGATTGGTGCCGAGGGCAGGGTTTGGACTAAAGATGGTGGGTGAAATCACCCCAAAACCCACTTTTTTAATGTAATTATAACGCATTTATGATAATATTAGGGAAAAACTTGTTTAAATGCATTACATCTTTTTCTTTTGACAGAGAAACTATTGTAATCAGTGTCATCAGCGTCAGCAACAATAGCTGTGTTGATCTTAGTTAAGGACAGGGTTTATGGGTTGTTATAAAATAAAGTGTGGGCTGTAGTTTTGGGAAGTTACATAGGGACAAAATGTCCCTAGGTGGAAATGGTTGGCAAAAGCGGTAAAAAGAGAAAAACATTAGTTAC
This sequence comes from Nitrososphaerota archaeon, assembly GCA_031274765.1. Lineage (GTDB taxonomy): Archaea > Thermoproteota > Bathyarchaeia > Bathyarchaeales > Bathycorpusculaceae > Bathycorpusculum. Next base: position 1,181 of record JAISPR010000137.1, read on the forward strand.
GAATACCCTAACAGCACAAACAAGTTTAAGCAACTTACGATTATACCTGCCAATTTGCGGAGCACCTAAAAACAAATTTAAACTTCAACAAACATTCACTTCCCAGTAATAAAAGTAAACAAAAATCACAAATGGAGAAGAGAATCATGAAAAAATTTGTTTGTCTTATATGTGGTTATACCCATGAAGGGGGCTTTCCCCCTGTAAAGTGCCCCCAATGCAATGCACCTTCTGAAAAATTCAAGGAACAAAACAAAGATATGGCCTGGGCTGCTGAGCATACAGTTGGTATTGCAAAAGATGTCCCTCAAGAGATTATTGACGGTTTGCGCATGAACTTTAACGGCGAATGTACTGAAGTTGGGATGTATTTGGCTATGGCTCGCGTTGCTCATCGTGAGGGGTATCCTGAGATTGGTCTGTATTGGGAAAAAGCTGCATATGAAGAAGCTGAACATGCTGCCAAGTTTGCTGAACTATTAGGTGAAGTGCTATCTGACAGTACTAAAGAAAACCTTACAAAACGAGTGGAAGCTGAGAACGGTGCAACTGCTGGAAAATTTGAACTGGCCAAACGTGCAAAAGAGCTAAATCTAGATGCAATTCATGATACCGTGCATGAAATGGCTCGTGATGAAGCACGACATGGCAAGGCTTTCAAGGGATTACTGGAGAGATATTTTAAATAAACGCTTCAATTAGCAGTGTATCTCTAGCATGATTCACTAAACTCGCTAATTTTCACTCACTATCTTTATTTTTCTGTTGTATCACCTTTATCATTTGCTTGTTCTTCAAGCATTTTTAACTGCCTATCAAAATCACTCTCAAACAACTTGTCCTGTATAACTCGGTATTTCTCAAATTCGCTCTCCGCACGAATTTTGGCAATTTCTGCACTAATTTTGCCAGAATTTGTTAACAACTCGTTCCCATCAGCCTGTAAAATAAGATCAAGATGTTTTGCCCAACTCTCCATTGACATAGGAGTCCGACTTTTTGCTCGTCGCTCCGCCAAATCGAGATAAGCGTTAACCAACATACCAAGATTTTGTAGTTCTGATTCAGTTAAATAATTCTTTGCAATGCTCACATCACTTTTTACTATTCGCCCATGTGGACTATTAGCCCAATTTGTTAAACCCATGTGTTCTTTATCTGCATCGGCACGTTTGTATATCACTTCTGCTGCTGTGTGATGGTGAACAGCGTAATGCATTTTGTTCTGTACTTTTGCAAAAAATTCTTGTGTTATCGAAGAATTTTTATTATAGTCCATAGCTGTTGCGTAAATGTCTGTGATTTTCTGATAGAACCGACGCTCGGATAATCGTATCTCGCGTATTTCTTCAAGTAATCGCTCAAAATAATCCTCACCAAGAAATGTGCCGTTTTCCATTCTCGCCCTATCAAGTACATATCCGCGAAGAGCATAATCTCGTAATACGCCTGTTGCCCATTGTCGAAAAGCCGTTGCACGTTTAGAGTTTACACGATACCCAACCGCAATAATTACATCAAGATTATAATGCTTTACCTGATAATTTTTTCCGTCCGTGGCAGTTACCGAAAAATCTTCGGTAACTGAATTCACGTTGAGCTCTTCAGACTTGAAGATATT
>JAISPR010000163.1 GCA_031274765.1 Nitrososphaerota archaeon
GTGGGTGGGGTCAATAAGTTTTGTTGCGGTATACTGTTGTATGGAGCACTAAGGGAGAACATAAGACGTTTAAAGAAGAAAGAATGAGGGTACCCACCTAAAATAGCGAAAGGCCAAAAATACGCCCTCTCAATATGAACCACCCAAACTCTCTATTCTTATTCACAACAATAAATCGATGGTTAACAGTATAGAAAATTTGACTGTGTATAGGGTTTGTTTCTGCTTGTGATGGCTATTTATGACAAATCATTTAGAAAACAGACGATGGTTGGTTTAAAACAGAAAAGCCCTAATTTTCTCAAAAAACGCTAAATCCCCTTTCATACCTAACATTGCATGATTTGGAAGGAATACTTTTTTTATACCCTTTGTTATTTCTCACAAACAAAATTGCAGAAAGGAAGATGACGCATGTCTGAGATGGCAAAACTCGTTGAATATCTAAACAACTGTATCAATGACACCGCATATGGAAACGCTGAGGGAACCGGCTTAGATGCACTCTATAAAACTATTTTTGGCAACAAAACCCCTGTTCATAAAACAGATATGGTAAAAAATCTCTCCGATTTTTACAGCAATAAACAAAACATCATTGATATATGGAATGGCCTATCTGAATGCGAACAAGATTTCATACGGTACGTGATAAACGGTAATGGCGAATTTCTCCCCACAACACTTTTCTACGCCAAAAAACACAACCTCAAACTAGTATATGTCGCTCCAGGTGGATACAAAAAAACTATAGCTGATCTCAGATATATGCACCTAAGATTTCTTCATCTCCTAAGTTGGAACATCCCCAACACAAAAACCGTCCTCCTCTTCCCAGGCGGAAACTTGCCACACATTATTTTTAACGTATTAAAAAACATTGTAGGCCCCATAGAATTTCTCTGCGGCGAATATGTTCCAACAAAAACAGATTATATAATCTGTCGCGAAAACAGAGTCAGCGACTTTGCAACTATAGTCAAACTCGCTACTAGTGAACGTTTAAAAGTAAAACCCGAAACATTTGACCTCACACCGGCAAAACTCGCAAAACTATCCGAACTAGTCGGGTTTGAAGAAGTATGCGACAATGGCGGTAAATTTTGTCCCCCAAAAGACGCCAAAAACAGAAATGATTTCAAGGTTGCACAACCCCTATTTGTATTGGCTGCCAATTCAGGTTTGATAGGTATTGACAAAGCAGGCACTGTTTTACCTGGGGCAAACTCTACTGATTTATTATCCAGACCGCCCAATGAATTAGCCAAAATTTTATTCAACGATTATTTTAAAAGAAATAACCTTGCTGAACTTCACTATACCACATACCTCAAGGTCAGTGATGGCTATATGCATGTTAATTGGCTTGAGTGTAGAAACTCTATCATAGAATTGCTTAAAAACTGTCCCATTGAAAAATTCCTAACCTTTGAGGATTTTGACAACAATGCAAAACTGTTCTGTGGCAATTTTTTTAGACGCTTAGTTTATGGCGGTGTTATGGCGCGAGGGTATGCGTGTGATAATTATCTTAATAGTGTTCATGAACCGGATTGGGGCGAATGCGAATCTCAGCTCATACGGGTCATTTTATCTTTTCTTTCCGCGATAGGGATGGTTGATATTGCATATACTGAAAATGTTTCCCGTATAAGGTGTGCTGTTAATGATTCCTGCGTTGGTATGGCGGGATTTCGTATAACAAAACTTGGTGCATGGATTTTTGGGAGAATTGATAAATACGAAACCACCAAAACCATAAGCACCCTAAACGATGAAGGCCAACTCCAGGTGTTGCCCGATTATTCCATTGTTATTTCCGGTCTTAAATGTCGTATCGAACATGAGACTATTCTTAGCAAATTTTTGACCCGTGTTTCAGTTGATGCAAATGCTGCTGTTTACAAACTCGATTTCCCATCGATAATCCGTGCCCATGATTTCAACATAACCCCCCAAAAAATTAAAAAAACCCTAGAGAAAGCAAGCGGTAAACCTCTCCCTGATAATGTCAGTCGCTCACTTGATGGGTGGCAACTAAAAATTGGTCGTGTTAAAATACACACTTTAACGGTAATCGAAACAGATGATGCCTTGTTACTTGAAGAAATAAAACACATCAAAGGTATAGGGGATATTATAACAAATGAGATGTCTCATGTAGTTGCAATTGATAAAGAACAACAGAAAAAAGCAAAAACCTTGATTGAGAAAAACGGGTGGCCTGTAAAAATCGGTTATGTGCCAATTTAGAATAATTAATTTGAGGCAGAATTAAATTCGTATTGTCTCCATACCTGATTGGCAAATTTTTTAAGTTTTGAGGATAAAAATTATCTTTAATTTATGAATAGCACAAAGGATATGTTCTGTAAAAAACTATTCTATGTTGGCACACTACCAAAAATCTAACAAACACTGCTAAGTATTAGAGACGCCCTGTGTTGCTGGTTGTTTACAAAAAAATTGATGCTTGTGTGTAGTTGTTAGGTGGGACTGGGTTGTTGTTGGCTGATGCAATGTATGGTGCCAAATCCATAAACCAAGTCGCCGCAAAATATACCTACAACTTTTCGCGTGGGAAAGATCTCCTGTAGAATGGATATTGCTTTCTCATCATTTGGATGGTTAAAGATGGGAACAAGCACTTTTGTGTTACAGATATAAAAATTGGTATAGCTTGCAGGCAACCGGTAATCTTTATCGCTTATAACCTGGGGTATGGGTAGTTTGACGATTTGAAGTTTTTTTCCATCTTGATCCACTGCATTTGTTAGAATTTGATAATTTTCTTGTAGTGCTTCATAGTCCTCATCGTTTGGATCGTCGGTGTAGGCACAAACAATAGTGTTCGAATTGACAAAGCGTGCTAAATCATCAATGTGACCATCTGTATCATCGCCTAAAATACCCTTTTTTAACCAAATAAAATGGTTTGCACCCAAATATTCAATGAGATAGGCTTCTATTTTTTGTTTGTTAAGAGTTGGATTCCGATTGCTGTTGAGCAGACATTGTTCTGAGGTGAGTAGAGTTCCTCTACCATTGACATCTATTGAACCCCCTTCTAGGACAATTCCTGGTTTAAAGTAAGGGAGCGATAACTTTTTGTTTATCACCACAGGTATTTGCTTATCTCGCAGCAAAGTTTCATATTTTTCCCCCCAACTATTAAAATCCCAATGAACCATCGCCAACTCATGCATGGAATTGCGAATAAAGATAGGACCATAGTCACGAAACCACACATCGGCATAATCTGAAACATAGATATGGACCAAATCCAAATCTATACCTGCACATCTAAACATCTCTACTACTTTCTTTTTAGTGGGTTCATCAATGACAAAAAGATTAACAGCTTCACTTTCCTGAAGTTCTTTAATAATTTCAATATATGTCTGTTCAACCGATTTGACCCTATCAGGAAAAGTGGTTGGATCATAGGGCCATGCCAGCCAGGTCGCATCATGATGCTCCCATTCTGCTGGCATAACAAACCCCTGCGCACTACAGGATTTGTTGCGATGCTCTTCTGGGTTGAGCGCCCCATTTTCAATGAGTTGATGATAGATTTCAGGGCGCCGATTACGTAAAAAACCCCAGCCTTCCTGAATTTTCTTATTTCTACCAAGATCAATTTGAGTAACTATGACTTCTTCTTTATTTGTTGATGCTTCGATGAGAACTGCGCCAAATGGGTCACAAACAAAACTCCCCCCCCAAAATTCAAGCTCCCCTTCCTCACCGACGCGATTCACAGCAGCTATATGGACCCCGTTCACTATAGCATGCGCCCGCTGAACAATACGCCATGCATCATGCCAGTCCCCATCATCAGAGGTATGATTTTTTATATAGCCAATGGCTGTGGGATAAAAAATTATCTCTGCACCCGCTAAGGTGTTAATACGAGCGGATTCAGGAAACCATTGATCATAACAGATGAGCACTCCGATTTTAGCAAATGCTGTGTTAAAAACCTTATGCGGTTCATCTCCTTTGGCAAAATAGTTTTTTTCATAAAAGTAGGGATCATAGGGTATGTGGGTTTTGCGATAAGTGCCCAAAAGCGCTCCATCGGCATCTATTACGGTTGCAGTGTTGTAGAATTTTTCGTTTGCTTTCTCAAACAGCGGCGCTATGATTACTACGCCATGTTTTTTTGCTATATTGCTAAATATTTCTGTGGAGGGTCCAGGAATGGGTTCTGAGAGGGGGGCAACATCAATGTTTTCTTCTTGGGGAAAATATCTTGTGCGGTAGAGTTCCTGGAGACAGATGATTTGAGCCCCTTTTTGTGTCGCTTCCTCGATTTTTTGTATGGTTTTTTCAATGTTTTTTGCTATGTTCTCCGATGTAGCTGTTTGAATCAGCCCAATTGTAACTATTTTGTTGTTTTCAGATGAGACGCTCATTTTGTATCTATCCCGTAGCTGTAAATATTTATCTCGTCGGTTCTATTAAATTTTTGAGAACTACCTATCTATAGTGGACCTTGCGTTTTCTATTTGTTTGGTCAACTCTGCATTTGGCTCTTAGCGATTTGAATCCAACTATCCACAAACAACCCCTATCCACGCTTCTAAGGCATAATTAACAAACAAATTGAACAGCTCACCACCAAAACTGGCATTTTACACGAATGACCCTTTGCATATAGTTGATAAAACAAAAAACAAATTTCTATTCTATCCATAAAAATATACCTGCTTAATAGAAACAAAACAAAGACATCTTTTCACAAATTCACATTAACACTATTTATTATTTCAGGATGCGCAAAAACCCCGATAAAACTCACCAACATTTCTACAGACATAAATAAACAGACGCACACTGCATAAAGTGTTTAGCTATGCCTTTTTAGACTTCTTGAGCAGTCTGATTTTTTCCTTTTTTGTTTTTGAAAAAAAATATTAAAGATATTACCACAACAACAGCCATAACCATTCCAACTAACACACCCACAAACCCACTATCATCCAAAAAAGACTCTGAGGGCAAAGTACCCTGATAATCAGCGGGCACATACTGCTCATTCACAGCTAAAGGCTCTCCACCCAAAGCAGGAAATCCCCCAAGTACATAAAAAACATCATCAATAACAGCAACATCAAAAGAAAAACGATCAACAGGCATTGCTCTACCATCTGACCATCCATCCGTCACAGGATCATAAACCAAAGTAGCAGTTACCAACCCCCCATAAAAAACATAAACTTTTTGAGGTACATAAAGCCCAGACGTTGCTCCCGCCGCAGAAGTATGTGCATCAACTTCTGGACCAAGGGTTCCTTCATTCCACCTATCAGTTTTTATATCATAAATCAAAATTTTCCGTTCATTTGTCAACCGTTGGTCTATTAAGAAGTAAAATTTACCCGTAACTATTATTTTATCATCTACAACCGCCGAAACAAGACCCCGACCCCAACTAGGTAGTTCAGTTTTTGCAACCCAGATATCAGATGCTGGATCATACATAAACAAGGTGCCATTGAGTTGATCTATAACAAAAATTTTTCCAGCTACAACTTGTGCCTGCAGACTCCCTCCACTAACTGGTAGAGCGGCTTTAATATTCCAACTATTCGCAACTACATCATAGACCTCATTCACTCCAAGCTCACTATTCCCCACAAGACTACTCTCATTGTAGCCATAGCCCCCTATGCAGTAAATCTTGCCGTCGTATGTCGCTATAGCAAAGCCATATCTTGGAGTAGGCATAGGCGCTAAAGTAACCCATGTGTTAGCTGTTGGATCATAACACTCATTAGTGGCCATATATTCCGTTTCGTTACGGGATGCAAAAGATGCAAGACTGCCGCCAATAGCATACAACTTACCATCCACAGCAATAGCCCCCAAACGACCTCTAGCTTGATTCATTGGAGCCATCGTATTCCAAGAATCCCCCATGGCCTCAGATGCTAAAACAAAATCACTAAACATTACAGCAACTAATCCACTGCTTAAAATAAAGATCAGTAACATATTTGATAATGAGGGTTTTGACATAGTCTCAAACTCCAATTATTCTTGTTTTCTACTTATTTCTTTGTTTTTAAGAAATAAAGGGAAGTTCCAGCAACAACTCCAACAACAATAACGATGGCTACAACAAGCAAAAGATCAAGCTCTCTATCTAAAGGTTGACTACCCTCATTACTTGGTGGATTACTTGGTGGATTACTTGGCGGGGGAATACTTGATGAATTAGTAGACACCGGGTTGTCATCAAAAAAAGAATACCACTTTGCTGTAACCCTGACATTGCTTTCTGGCATAGTAAATGTTGCAATTGCAAGGTTACTATCTGACAATGTTACGCTCCCTTCATTAACTATCCATCCAGAAAAGCCATAACCCTCCCGTTTACCGGCGAATATGGCAACCGTTACTCCTGCTTGGTAGTTGCCTGCACCTGTACCTATACCTGTGGCTGAAATATCTTGGTAGCTATCTTGCACAGTTACACTGTACTTCGTAGACGAGGTATCTGAGACATAGTTAATGGCATAGTTGTTATGTTTTTGAGTAAACGTAGAAACTTTATACACAGAAACAAAAACCAAAAAAGTCAACACCACTATAAACGACAAAGAAACAATAAACAACAATCGCCTACGGGAAGTAAAACTGGTTTTTCTCTGAGAAACATGTAACTTAAACTTGGACATAACAGTCACATCCGTCAAGATACTTTCTGCATATATGCAATAAACATCAGATATTAAACTGTAATTCCCAAATAGTTTTTTATTTTTCGAATATTTTTTGGGCCCCTTTATTTTTTGACTGTATTGGGTCAAATTGCCGAATGTACGTATTTAGAGAAAAAAGTGCCGTTAAACGTAAGATACAGATTTCGTGCAAATGATTCACAAGGTTCTGTTAGACTTGGGTATGTTAAATAAGAAGTGTCTAAGTAGAAACACAAGAAAATTTTGATGCGTTATGAGTGAAAGCATTGTTAAGTGTTAGTTCACACCGTCATATTGTAGGTTGGGCGGTATTTTTGTACTATGTATGGTGCGTTATGAAAGGTTTAATGGCTGATGAGTTTGATACTGCGGTTGTAGAGTATGTTTTTTGGTTTAGAGGCTGAGTGAGTGTGTGTCTTGGGATCAGTTCATTTTAGCAGTGTTTACTGTCAGGGTTGGAGTTTTATGTTGATAAGTGTGATGAAGGGGTTATGCGGATCATGAGGGTGAGTAGTTTTTTGTGCTTATGGGCTTGTGCCGGTGTTATGTGTGGAATCACTGTAGTTCAATGGTAAGTTGGAGTGGTTTTATGGTTTCTATATTTGTTCGGGGTTGATTTTGGGTGTTTGGAGGAGTTTTTTGGTGTGGTATAAGTTTCAGGGTCTGTTTAATTTGGGTGCTACGAAAACGCATGGGCAAGTGGTTATTGGTAAAATGTGGTTTTGAGGTTGGTCGGTTTAGTGGTGAGTTGTTTGAGTGGTGATAAAACATGGAAAAAGAAGCATAAAGGGCGAAACAATTTCGGGACACTATATAATAAATATTAATACCCCAACAATCAATACCCGCAGGGATCATCCATGGCCAAAAGTTTCATACACATCATCACAAAAAACAACACCCAATACGCCTACATATACACCCCACCAGAAAAAACGGCAAAAAAGACAACCAACCCCAATACCTGGGCAAAATCATAAACAAAGAAAAAAACATTTATCACAACAAAAAAAGAGGCACCTTCATCTACACTATAGAACACGGTTATAGCCCATACACATCCCAAAACAACACAAAAAACAACCCCCAAGAAGAAAAACTAATCCTTGACTTCGGCGACGCATATACCCTATACACTACCCTAACAAAAACCGGACTACATACTCTCCTCCAAAACATATTCCCCCAACAAAAAGACACTCTCCTATCCATGATAGGCTACAAACTTTTATCCGGAACCCCAACAAAATACGCAAACGACTGGTGGGACGGATCCTACACCCGTATCCTGTTCCCAAACGCAAACCTTAACTCCCAATGTCTAAACGAATTCTACCAAGAAATAGGAAACAAAGGAACACAACTCGAATTCTTCCAAGCCTACCTCCAACACTTCTACCCCAACCAACAAATCACAGCTGTTCTAATTGACAGTATCGGTTTACCAAACGACACAATTTTCTCTCTACCAGCCATTGGCACACAAGGTAGACTCACCCCCAATAAATCACGGCTCCTCTTAGTTATAGACCAAAATACAACTCAGCCCTTGTTTTTTCGCTATGCTGCAGACAACATTGTTGATGTCTCCACGTTGCGTGCCACTATAGCTGAACTAAAAACCTATCCGATACACATATCTCATATGCTCATAGATGCAGGTTACTACTCCCAAACCAATCTTAGGTTACTCTATGGAGCCGACCCTGATGATGTGACTGCTGGCATGCAAGCTCTTGCATTTCTTATGTGCTTGGACCAAAATTCAAAGTTATACAAAACCCTTCTTGCAGAACACAGCCAAGATATTGTGCAGGAAAAATATGTGGTGCTGTATCGGGATAGGCGGGTATATGTGAAACGGGTTTTGGTGGATTTGTTTGGGCATGTGGGGTATGCATATATTGTTTTGGATAGGGAGCAGTGGCGGGAGAAAATTTCTTGGCATGTCCCGTCTGTTTTAGGTGTATCTGGGGTGGATTGTGTGGATAGGGTTGATGTGGAGTCTGGGGCGGTTTGTGTGTTTGTTTGTTCTGAGAAGCTTGAGGCTGAGCAGGCTTTGTCTTTGTATTATTTGCGCCAGATAGTGGAGGTGATGTTTGATATGGGTGAAATTTTTGCTGATGGTTTGCCCTTTGAGGTAGAGGGTGAGGATATTTTTTTGGGTTATTTGTTTTTGTCGTTTCTTTGTGCAACTGTTTTTCTTTCCCTAAATCAGTTGTTGAAGGGGTCTGCATATGATGTTTGGGGAGCATTTGCTGTTTTGCGCAATCAAAAGTGTAAAGTTTTTGATGATTGTGTTTTGGTTAAAGAAGCCACAAAGGAGATGAATGAGCTCTATAAGAAACTGGATATAGACCCCGCTTACAGTACAGAGCGAAATCAACTCTAGCGGGAGATGAATGAGTTTTATAAGAAACTGGATATAACTCCGCCCCTCAAACTTTCTGGTGAAAAATAATGCAAAACAAGGCAGTAAATACTTATATTTGGCAGCTTGACCTAAAACAGCCAAAAATTAAATCATGCTCAAAAAATATTCGAAAAAATAAGAAAACCATTGTAAAAATAACCAAAAACACGTAACAACCGATAATATAAACAATTCAAAATATTTTTTCCCAAACTGCCGAATGTAAGTAAATATAGCTTGGTTATGATAATTTTTAAAGACGACCTCCGAAAACCTATATTTTTCCAAAATCGTTTGCTAAAAAACGTATACTATGTTGTTTGGTTTTCTGAAATGGGGTTTTTGGAGGTTGCCTAAAAAATATTTTCATAGTTGCATTTCAACTATGGTTGATGTGGTTTGAAATGTGCTTATTTGAAGACGCAGTATGGTTCTTCTTCAAGATAGTCTTGTTTAGTTGAAAAGGCTCTTGCGCGACAGCCTCCACATATACTATTGTAGCTACATTTGCCGCATTTTCCTTTTAGCAAATGATGATTTCGAAGTTCAACAAAAAGGGAGGCGTGCTGATAGATTTCTTTAAAGTTTTGTTGTCTAATTGAACCGGCGCACAATGGCAGAAAACCACAACCAAACACTTCTCCAATATGGGAAATAAAACAAAACCCTCTGCCCGCCATACAGCCTTTGCTGTTCTTTGTTGGGGTTTTTTTGGTTTGCTGAGCGGCGATTCGTGTATATTGGGGTGCACAGGTCACTTTAACTGGAATTGGTGATGTTTCACTTAATTGATGGATTATTTGTAGGGTTTCTTCGTATTGTTGGGGCGTTATTTCCATGTCAATTTTTCCTCGGCCGGTGGGTACAAGCATAAAGGCGTCCCATTCTGTAGCCCCTTTTTTTACTGATAGTTTGTGTATAGCTTCTATGGTTTTGTAGTTATGCTGAGTTATGGTTGTGTTAATTCTAAAGGGGAAGTGGTTGATATTTGCTAGTGCCATGTTTTTTATTGCTAAATCAAACGCACCCGAAATGTTTCTAAATCCGTCATGTATGTTTGGTGTTGCTCCATCTAGGCTAAGCGAAATCATCTTTATGCCTGATTGCTTGATTTTTTCAAAGGTATTCTGTGAGAGGTCACTGCCGCTTGGAGACATGACTACATGAAACCCCTGTCCAGAGGCATAAGCGGCAACCTCAAAAACGTCTCTGCGTTGTAGAGGATCTCCGCCGCTTATTATAAAAATTGGTTTGCAAAATGCGGCAATCTGATCTATCATGTGAAGGGCTTCTTGGGTTGTGAGTTGGTGGGGATCGGGTTGGTTTTGAGCGGTTGCGCGACAGTGGGCACAAGCATAGGTACATGCGCGTGTGGATTCCCAAACCACAACTCTGGGTGCACTGTTTTGGGGATTGTTTGATAACATTTTTATTTACTCGACGTTATTTCTTGTGTGTTAAGATAGCATGCCGGGTCGGGAGCCCAAATATCTCCATACACTGCTTGGGCTCTTACTCTGAGATTTCCCCCACAGATGTCAAGAAATTGACATGTTGCACATTTGCCTTTTAGATGAGCGGTGCGGTTTCTAAGCGCTAAAAGCAGGGGGTCTTGGGTGGTTGTCCACAGAGTGCTAAATTTTTCTTCTAAAATGTTTCCTATGCTGTAATGCTGCCAGAATTGGTCCGGATGGACATATCCCTTAAAGTCTACACAGGCTATGCCTTTGCCGCTGCTGTTACCGCCATTTATTTTTAAGAGCTCTAATACTTCCCGGGCTCGTTTGGAGTCTTTTTTGGTGAGTTTTAGATAAAGATAGGCCGCATCAGCGTGGTTATCTACCGTTAAAATTTCGGTATTTTGCGCGTTTTGCTGGAGGGTTTCTGCTTTTAGGAGTAAATAGTCTATAAATTTGCGTGCTTGTTCATGGGTTAGGTCATTGTTTACAATGGCGGTTCCTCTGCCAACATAGGCTAAGTGATAGAAACATACCCGGGGGATATTTTCAGTTGCTATTAAATCAAAAATTTTCTCAACGTCTTGTATGTTATAATTGGTGACTGTAAATCGTAGGCCCGGTTTAATGCCTGCTTTGAGACAATTTCTTATACCGGTGATGGCCTGGTTGAAGGCTTGGGGGTTGTTGCGGAATTTGTTATTTGTTGTTTCTGCACCATCTATGCTAACACCAATATAGGTGAAACCTGCAGTTTTGAGGTTTTGCGCTATTTCTTGGGTAATCAGGGTACCGTTTGTAGACAAAACCGTTCTTATGCCCAAATTTGATGCTTGGCTTGCTATTTCAAAGAGGTCCTGGCGTAGGAGGGGTTCGCCGCCGGAGAACAGCAGTACAGGTACTTTAAAGTTGGCCAGGTCTTCTATGAAGGTTTTTGCTTCTTGTGTGGTTAGTTCGTTTTGGTAGGGTTTATTTTCTGATTTTGTGTAGCAATGAATGCATTTGAGGTTGCAGCGTTGGGTTGTGTTCCACACAACTATGGGTTTTTGATGTGTGTTGGGGCCGTATCTGAGATGGTCCATGGAGCCAGGCGTGTTGCACCAGAGTTTGGTAATGTTTAGCATTGGGTGTCCTCTTTGGGTTGGGGGTGTTTGAGGTCTTTTGTGCTATAGAGGGGTTTGTATTCTATTTTTAGTGTGGTTGATAGTTCTTTTAGTATTTGTTGGGTTGTGGTGTGGTTTTGGGTGTGTATGACTGTGTAGAGGTTGTAGGTCCAGTTTGGGTTGTTTGTTGTTCGTTCGTAGCAGTGGGAGATTTCTTTTATTTCTGAGAGGTGGTTGGCGATTTCTTGTATCTTGTCTTTTGGAACTTTCCAGGCTACTAGGGCATTGGATGATAAGCCGATGTTACCGGGTTTTAGGGTGGCTCCAAAGCGTCTGATGATTTTGTCTTTTTTGAGTTGGTTTAGTCTTTCTATGACTTCTTGGGTGGGGATTTTTAGTTCGGTGGCTATTGCGTTAAAGGGGTTGTCGGTTAGGGGTATGCCTTTTTTGAGGTTGGTTAATAGTTTAATGTCTGTTTGGTCCATGGTTTTTCCTCAAGGCAGTTTTGTTAGTTGGAAGGTGGCGTTGATTTTGTAGCGGTGTTGGGTTGGGAGGTTTAGGATGTCTTGTGGGGGGATGTTTAGTTTTTGGCGGATTTGTTCTATGGTTGTGTTTATTTCTTTGGTGGTTTGTGCTGTGAGGGTGAACCATATGTTGTATGGGTCGTCTCTTTGGTAGTTGTGGGTGATGTTGTCGTAGGTGTTGATGAGTTTGGCTGTTTCTTGGATTTTTTTGGTGTCTATGCGTAGTGCTACTAGGGTGCTTGCTTTTTGGCCGATTTTGGCGGCGTCAAAGATGGGGCCGATTTTTTGTATGGTGCCGTTTTCTTTGAGGTGGGTTATGCGGGTGGTGAGTTCTTGTTGTGGGATGTTTAGGCGGTGGCTTATTTCTTTCCAGGGTTGGGGGACTATGGGGAAGTCGTCTTGGAGTGTTTGGAGGATTTTTTTGTCTGTTTCGTCTAGGTTTTTTGGGGGTTGGGTTTGGGGGGTGTTATTTTTTTGGGGTTGGTGTATGGGTGTCACCTGGTTGTTTTTGTTGTTTATCATGTGTTGTTTGATGTATATGTTTTGCTGAAAGCGTGGGGTTTTGTTGTTTAGTTGCGGATTTCGCAGCTTTGGTTAGAGGTTTTGGGAGAGGTTGGGTTCGAATTTTAAAAATTGTGTGGTGATGGAGACCCGTATGTCTTTGATGCCTTTGATTGTTTTTGTTTGTTTAACTATCCGGTTGAGATGTTCTAAGTCCTGGGTTACAATAACTGAGACTATGTCGTATTCGCCTGTGCTTTGGAATAGATACATTGTTTCGGGGTAGGTTGCTATTGTTTTGCATGCTTTTTCAAGATTGGTTGGTTCGATTTTTAATAGAATGGCGCCGATGACTTTTTGACCTGTTTTGTTGGGGTCGATGATTATGGTGAATTTGGATATGATGCCTCTGTCTACTAGGCGTTTAACTCTGAAGCGGATTGTGGCTTCGGCGGTGTTGAGTTTGTAACTCAATTCGCTAAAGGTTGCTCTGCTGTTGGTTTGTAGTAGTTTGAGGAGGTGTTTGTCTAGATCATCTAGTGTTTGGGTCATTGTTTCTTAGTTGTTTTTTAGGGTAAAAAACTTTGTGAATTTGGGTTGGTGTGTTTTTGTGGTGTGTTTGGGTTTGGTGGTTGTTGGTGTGTGTTTGGTGGGTATGTTTGTGTGGGTGTGTGGCTTGGTGTTTTGGTGTTGGTGATAATTCTGTGGCATATTTTATGGTTAACGGATTATATAATCGAGGCCTGCTCTTTTGTAATCGGGTATTTCTGGTGCGAAATGGAAATGTCACTCACTTAAAGGTAATACATGAAAAAGTTAACCCTGCAACAAGCAGTAATGTAATAAAATCAGTTTTTAATGCATATTGTTGAATTCTCGTTGTAGGCAGTTTTTTGTTTCCCTTTTTCTCTTGGGGTTTTTTTGAAGAACAACATAAATTGCACACGCTACAACAGCACCAACTATTAGAACCATTGCAACTATAACTTGATATGTTAAGAAAGAAGAATTAACCTCAGATGATTCAGGAGTATCACCATGATAACCCAGCGGAATGTATTGTTCATTTACAGAACCCCCAATAACATACAATATATCATCAACATTAACCACACAACAAAGATCAAAAAGCACCGACGATGCCCTAGCAGTTGACCAAATATCTGCAACAGGATCATAAACCTGAGTAACTGGCCAAAATGGTTCAGAAGTTGCCTTATCAGTGCCTAAAACTGGTATAGGTAACATATTTCCATCTCTTCCAAAAACATAGATTTTTTGTGGTGCATAATTACCACTAGTTACCCCCGCAACAAGACCAAACGCACCCGCCAAACCCGTTGTGCCCTCTGACCAGTTACCTGTTTTTGTATCATAAATATAAACTGCCAAAGCAATTGATCTGTTACCTTGTTCACGAACAGCATTACTCTGTTCACAAATAAAAACCAGTTTTTCATCTAAAATAACCCCCCCAGAACTAATAGAAAGGGACTGAAATGGTACTATTTGAGCAGTCCACGAATCAGTGTTCATGTCATACTCGTATAACTGGTTATGACTGAAGACAAAAATTTGTTCATTAACAGCAAATGTATCACCGCCAACATTAAACGATGTTGATATAGTGTTCCATTTGTCCGATGCTATATCATAAACTTCAGTTGCATTAACAAGTATCTGATAAATGCCGCCAAAATGAGGGACACGTACCCATCCGCCTATGCAGTAAATTTTGTTTTGATGTTCAAATATTGTAAAACTTTCTCTGGGCGTGGGCATGGGTGCTAAAGTAGTCCACTTGTCTGTTTTAGGGTCATATACTTCGTTAATGCCCACATTATCGTTATAAGATCCTGGAGTTGATGGTCTGCCGCCAATAACATAAATTTTGCCATCAACTTCAACAACGCTCATATCCCAACGTGGTTGGGACATTGATGTTTTGGTAGTCCAAGTATCTTCAACCAAAGTTGAGGCTGAAGCAGGTTTATACGTTATTATTATTGTTCCGTTTATGAAAAGCAGAAGCATTAACAGGGGTGGAATAAGTTTGTTCATATATTCTCAAATAGCATTTTTTTCTGGGGTTATTAATGTTTTGAAATTTTTGATTTATTTGGGTTTGTTGTTTATTAGCAGATTAAAAGACGGCGAAACGCTGTATTTTGTAGTTTAAACTGTACAAAAACGAAATTTTGGGTTTTTGTTATTTTAGGTGGCTTTGGGACAAAACTATTTTGGGTTAACTCGAATAACATAGATGTTATGTAAAACGCAACAGAAAACAAAGCAACCTCCTGCCTATCATCCCGCCGCTGCCAAATAAAACCCCCAAACCGCCGCTTATCAGACAAAAACCACTCTCAGAGAGGTTACGATAAAAATATTGTGACAAAAAATCAACTGCCAAAACTGCCACACAGGCAAGAATACTAGCCCAAACACTAACTGTACAATATTTTTCTTCGGAAGCAAAACAAAGTGGTAGCCGAACCAAACTCTTTGATGTTTTTACCGTAACTAAATACTTATCTAAACGCAAAGAATTAATGGGCCCCTTATGCGTAAAAGCTTGGCTTTGGCTTTATGAAATGCGTTCATTTTAGAACGATGTGACATTCCATATTCCACATAC
>JAISPR010000048.1 GCA_031274765.1 Nitrososphaerota archaeon
AGCATGACTTCAACAAATCATCCAGTCACTTAAACGGCAAAAAGCGCTTAGCAACTCACACTTCTTAAAAATTTACCGATCTCAAATTATTTGCTCTATAACCAGCCCAAAAAACAACAATTTAAGGCTCATACATATTTTATCACAAACAAAAGTTAAACCCCCACTCATTACGATATCTTTTTTGTCATAACATAAGCATCTTCGCCATCGCTGTAGTAACCATTAATGGTACGGGTTATTTCAAAACCTAATTTTTTATACAATGAAATCGCAGCTTCATTGGTGACACGGACCTCTAGAAAACCCTGCTTAGCCTTATAGTACTCCATACCCTCTAGAGCCTTTTTAATAACTGCCTGTGCAACACCTCTGCGTCTGTATTGGGGCATAACCGCAATCGAAACTACATGGCCTTTGCGTACTAAACCACCGAAGCCAAAATTAGATAAGCCCATTTCAATACGGCACATGATATAGCCGACAATTTTCCCATCTTGTTCAGCTACAATAAAAGTTTCGGGGAATCGCTGATGAAGGTCTACAAAGAAGAAATCCGTATAGTTTTCCGGGAGGCAAGCCCTATTGGTCTGCATGACATTTTGGAGATCTCCTGGGCTGAATTTGCGTAGCATGAATGTTGTGTGCATCGTTTCGCCTTATTTAAAAAGAATTTATGTGTTTAGACTTAAAGGTTACGCTTCGGGGGTATCTGTTGTGACTTTTTAGTTTTTGTTTTCTTCGGGTGTTCTATACACTGGAAGCGTGCTGTTGCCCTGCGGCATTGCCCAGACGCGTGAGGCAGAACCTGTAATTTTAAATGCCTCATTTAAAGCGTCGTTTATTGCTCTGGCCGTTTTAAGTTTAAAAATACTAGTGGCATAGAAATCCGGCATGACTGATACCAATATGATTTGATGGTTGAGCAAGGTTTTTAACAAATAATATGCTCTTTGCCCTCCCACTGCAAAGTTACGTTTGACCTCGCGTTCAACGTTTTTTATTTCGTTGAGTCGTGTCATCCAGTCATAGAACACTTGATTGCCATAGCCCTCAATGCATTCAGCCACTAAAATGATAACTCCGCCCCGTTTCACAGCATCCAACGATGCATCCATGCCCTTGAGGGCTTGGTAGAGGGTTAAATCCCATGGGTGGCCGCCTGCACTTACTACAATGATGTCCGAACGGCGGTCTACTGTAACCCTATATATCTCATCCACAAGTTTAACGGCCGACAGAAACGCGGCTTCCAAGTCTCCCGCGAAAGCTTTGATAATTTCTCCTTTTTTGTTTTCAACAATGTTAACTATAAAATCTACTTTTGCTAAACGTGCTGCTTCGGTCATGTCTATGTGAACAGGGTTGTTTTCAAGGTTGCCTGCTGTAGAATTGGAGTTGATAAGTAAGGCGTGGTTTTGTCGGATGGTCTCTGTACCAGCTATTGCGGGTAAGACACTTTTTCGTCCGCCTCCGTAGCCCGCATAGTAGTGGTATTGGACATCCCCGAGAAGCACTTTGACATCTGCTTCTGCAAAGACGCGATTAATATGTACTTTGTTGCCGTGTGTTTTGGTAGTACCGATATAGACTAAGTCAGGGGCTGAGGCATTATGATTTATGACTCTAATTCGATTTATGGCTTCACCTAAGAGTTGTTTTGCTTCTTCAGGTTTCACTGCTCGGTGGGTTCCGCATCCAAAAATAACTGTAATGTTTTCGTCTTTAACGCCTGCGGTGTTGAGTTCGAGGAGCACTGGTAGAAGCATTTGTTCACTTGATGCGTTACGGGTGGCATCATCGACGACTATGGCGACTATCGATTGAGGTTTAGCGATTTCGCTTAGGCGCTTGGATGCAATAGGTTCTTTGAGTGCACGTTCGATTTCAGCTTTCTGATCGACGGCACTTGGATGTTCTTTGGGTTCAATGGTGCCCAGCAGATTTCGAGCTGGAATTCGAACACACACATCGGTTTTTCCGTAGGGAAGCCAAACATCAACCATGAGGGTCACTGCTGATTTATGTATTCGGTGTATGAAACTATTAAGCCTTGCCAACTGATATGTTAACAGTTCTTTGTTGATGAAGTTGGTTTTAGTGGAGTGCTCTGTTTAGAATGCCTATGTTTTCCAGTTGGGACCTGTTTTTTTGCCCAGTAAAAGCACCTGAACATGTCCTGCTACAATGATAAACATCCAGATTGCCGAATAGAAAAAGTAGTACACAAACATTTCTTGGAGTTTCATTTCGTGGAAACCAAGCTTTCGGGAGAATCCATAGAAAACAGCCGTGGTTACTGCAAAACCTGATATAGAAATTAACAGAATTTTGAGAATATCTGCAGTTGCTAATGAAACTAAAAAAATCGGTAATGCAATATTGAATTTAACTGAGAGAAACAATGAAAAAATCAGTAACGAATTGTACATCCACAGACTTGGCACAAGTACATTGAGAAAAATTACCGTCGCTGAAGGATAGAGGACAAACAGGCTGGGAATAAAAACCTGCGGTTTATTGACGAAACGGAGTGCTAATTGCTTATACCAGTCTTTGAGCCAAAGTGCCTGTCCAATTGCCCAGCGTCTGCGTTGTGTATACCACATGTACCAGTCATTATGTACTATTGTTTGAACTTCCACATCTTGTGAGTAGGCAAACCGGCTGTCTTCTAAAAATGCGCGAGTGGCTATATCTATATCCTCTGCTACAACCTTACGAAAACCATGTAATTTTTCAAACATCTCACGCTGGATGGCAAATGCCGCGCCATTAACTGCTGGACATCTTTGCATAAAACGTGAAGCTAACCATGAATTGATATTAAAAGTAAGATACTCATAATATGCCATTTTAGAAAGAAACGATTTATTTTTGGTGACGCGTTTTTTAATATCTAAAATGTCGATATGTTGCATTTCAGCAATAATCTTTTTGAGGTAATCGTGGTCAGCAGGGATATCCACATCAGAATCTAAAAACAAAAGCACTCTGCCAGTAGACAAGCTAACCATACTGTTTAGCGCATTAACTTTGCCGGTACGCTCATGATTCACGATGAATTTGACATTCTCTTTTTCAAATCTCCTGAGTTTATTACAAAATTCCTCTGTGGGCTCATCAACAGTTATGAAGATTTCTTTAGAAACATTCTGCGAAACAAGTGTGGCAAGCATCTCTTCTACTTGTTTTGATTCTTTGTAGATGGGAATAAAGATGCTTATGTCCAAGCGTTAATCCCTCTGAAATCTAATATAAAACTATGTTGTTATTCTTCAGAGAGCTTTTTAAGTTTATTCTTAATTCTGACAATTAAATCATCATTTGAAAGCAAAGTTTTATTCTTTTATACGGTAACATTAACAAGCAGGCGTCACTAACCAATTGGATTCTGTTTTTAGACAGGTAAATTATTATGCCGCAAAATAACCTACATCCTGTTATGACTAAAGTTAAAGCGATAAGTTTGCTATCCGGTGGTCTTGACAGTATCCTTGCTACAGAGTTAATAATGCAACAAGGAATCGATGTGATTGCTTTTAACGTGAGAAGTCCTTTTTGTCTTTGTAAAAAAGACGGATGTGCTGCGGTGGATGCTGCTAAACAGTTAAACATTCCCCTCAAGATGGTTGCTGCTGGAAATGATTATCTGCGGATACTTCGCAATCCCAAACATGGTTACGGTCGAAACATGAATCCCTGTATTGACTGCCGTATCTTTTTGTTTAAACAAGCTAAAAAATATGCCCGTGAAATTGGTGCCGGCTTTTTATTTACCGGTGAAGTTCTTGATGAACGTCCAATGTCCCAACATTATTCTGCACTCAAACTTATCGAAAAAGAAGCTGGTCTTGAGGGCAAAATTTTGCGTCCTCTATCTGCACGTTTGTTACCTGAAACTGAAGCAGAAAAAAAAGGGTTAGTTGAGCGCTCTAAACTTCTCGATATCCAGGGACGTTCCCGTAAGCCTCAGTTTAAACTTGCCGAAGAATTTAACCTCAAAGATTTTCCCTGTCCCTCTGGTGGGTGTCTTTTAACTTATGAGGAATACGCTAAAAAAATTCGCGACCTCTTTAGCCATAAAAAACATGTGTCTATGGCTGATATCTCTTTGCTACGCGTGGGTCGGCACTTTCGTTTTGGCAAAAACAAAATCATCGTAGGCCGTGATGAATCTGAAAACAAAATTTTGATGGCACGTCAAACTATGCGTGAATTCTCTTTTGAGTTATCTGATATAGTGGGTCCAGTGTCGCTTTTACAGGGTCCTAAAATTAAAAAAGCCGTTGAAATTGCTGCCCAACTCACTGCTTTTTATTCTGATGCTAAAATCGGTGCAGTCAAAGTTAATTACGGTAGAGAAAAACGTGACCTCTCAGTAGTGGTGTCTTTGCCAGATAAAGTTGATGTGGATAAACTTCGCGTTGGATGCGACGAAAAACCAAAAAAGATGCCCTCGCATAATAGTTAAGACCGAATTGCGTGTGATTTTGTATTTGGTTGTTTGGTCGAGTTTTGTATTTGGCTGGTGATGGTGCTTTTCTGTATCCTCTATGCACAAATCGGTGCTTGATGCTGAGATATACTTCTGTAGGTAACCTCCGAAAACCCATTTCAGAAAATCAAACAACACAGTTGGAGGGTTTTTAGCAAACGATTTTTGGAAAAATATAGGTTTTCGGAGGTCGCCTGTATATTGAGCTGCATTTGTTATGAACTGTTTTTGTGTGTTGTGAGGAAAGCTTGAAACCATTTGGTGTCAAGTCTATGTTGATACCCATGGATGCTACCTTCTATGTGCACATAGAATTCAAAGCTAAAACTGGTGGCTGGTCAGTTAATTTACCGTTTCTTTGTAGCAAATGTGGGCTATGTTGTACCCTTGATGATTTTCTAACTGCTGGCAAACTCAAAAGCTATCCCCCAAACTTTCAAGCTCATATTAGAACCCATAAGCTCTATGAGGAACTGGGTAAACGCTGGGCAGCAGATCCAGTTAAATACGATCGCTATATTACCCAAACACCCTGTCCTTTTCTCTTCGATAGGATTTGCTCTATTTATGAAATCCGTCCGGAAGGATGCCGCCAATTTCCCAATACTTCTTTTGGTATGCTAACACAAAACTGTGAATCTCTCAATCGATTTAAACGGCAACTTGCAGTGCTGAAACAGGGTAAATCAACAAAAATTTTTCGTCACTTTGTTGAAACACCAATTATATCTGTACAGTATACAAAGAAGCAGTATCAAAGATGTTTGGCCAAACTATGCAACGCAGGTATGACAGAGGCTGAATTGAGCCTGTTTTGTGAGTTCAACAAAAAGACGTTCTGATGGTGTGTATCGGTTAATGGTTAAATTTCTTGAGTATTTTCCTAAAGTTGGCTGACTTGGCTATAAGTTGCTTATATGTTTTGAGCTCAACAAATGAGCAATTTTTTTTACACCAAGCCATTGCGTCTTCACTAAAGTTGGTGTTGACAATAAGTAAACCCCCGTCAACTTCTGCATTTTCTCTGGCAAACGCAACTTTTGAACAGAAATATTGTACCTCTTGAATATCAGCACTATCTTTGCATTCTATGAGTAATTTCTGAACACCTTTGGGTTGATGTATTACTGCATGGATATAGGTTGCTCTGGTGTGCAGGGCAGGCTTGAGCTTAGTGCAATATCCCATCTGATTAAAAAGATTTTCAACTGTTTCTTCAAAAGTTTTGCCACTCTGCAGATTGTATGACATCCCTAATTCCCCTCTCTTAAATAAAAAAACAGTTCCTTTATTAGGCTTATGGCCAACTGTCTATTTTTCCCCAATGAGCTGTAGGCGATTCAAAAATACCGTCTATTATTTGCAAGCCCAACAGCTTTTCATGCATCAACAAAAAACTGCTCAAAAAATACCGACACAACAAAACACCAAAATGCTAACCGCCAAAATTCATCCAATCTACAAATCCCCCCAGACTGTCCAAAAACTAGGAAAAATCCCTAAAAAACAAGAAAAGAACCAATTTTCTCCATCCGTTTACACCAAAAACACAAAAAATCATAGTTTTCGGACAGTCTCCCCCACAAAAATCCAATCCCAGACTCTCCAAAAACGTTACTACTCAGCAAAGGTATATAATGTTACTTTTCACCCATAAACCGCTATGCATAGTGGTTTTTTTGCAAAAATATGATTGTGAAATAAGGAAAATAAGAACAAACATTACATAGGGTTATTTTATTGTAAAAACACTACGTAGTGGGACATGCTGAGTCGTAACCCAAAACTATCAAACTCCTTGAAAAGCAAGAAAAGAACCGATTTTCTCCCCCGCTTTCGACAAAAACACAAAAGTTCTATTTTTCAACCAGACTCCTCCACTGATAAATAATCAACGCCTAATTTGCTACATCATCTGGGTGCTCAATGGAGCAATTCTTAATTACTGCATTCACCAAGACTTTGATTTGAGGAAACAGAAAAAATGGCAAAGATTGATTTCGGCGGCGTCCAAGAAGACGTCATCACCCGGAAAGAATTCACAATAGCACAAGCCCAACAAATCCTAAAAAACGAAGTTATCGCCACAATCGGATACGGCATACAAGGGCGTTCCCAAGCACTAAATATGCGTGATAATGGAATTAAAATCATAATAGGCCAACGCAAAGACTCCAAAACCTATCAAAAGGCAATAGACGACGGCTGGGTTCCCGGTGAAAACCTCTTCAACCTCGAAGAAGCTGCCCAACGCGGAACCATCAAAATGATACTACTAACCGATGCAGCACAAAAAGAAGAATGGCCAAATATCAAAAGGGGACTCAAAAAAGGTGACGCTCTCTATTTCAGCCACGGCTTTAGCATAGTCTTTAAAGAACAAACCGGTGTTATCCCTCCAGACGATGTAGACGTCATACTAGTCGCCCCCAAAGGCAGTGGTACCTCAGTACGACGAAACTTTGTAGACGGGAGCGGCATAAATAGCAGTTTTGCAATCTTTCAAGATGCCACAGGTAAAGCTACCGAACGCACTAAAGCTCTAGGTATTGCTATCGGCTCAGGTTATCTTTTCCCAACAACTTTTGAAAAAGAAACCTATAGTGATCTAACCGGAGAACGTGGTACACTTATGGGTGCTATCGCAGGTATTATCGAAGCCCAATACAGTACTCTACGTGAACATGGTCACAGCCCAAGTGAAGCTTTTAATGAAACAGTAGAAGAACTTACCCAGAGTCTTATTCGTTTAGTCGATGAAAATGGTATGGATTGGATGTACAATAACTGTAGTGAAACTGCCCGTATTGGTGCTCTGCGCTGGAAGGAACGTTTCCGCTCAGCAACTAAACCCGTATTTGACTCTCTTTATGAATTAACTGCCGCCGGTGAAGAAAGCCGTATCGTACTAGAGCGTAGTAAAGAAAGCAATTATAAGCAAAGGCTTGCTGATGAGCTCCAAGCTATGGGTTGTAGTGAACTTTGGCGCACTGGTGCAACTGTGCGGAGTCTTCGGCCAAACAAGCAAAAAGAGCAAAAACAATAATCTCTTCTTCTTCTTTTTACTCATGTTGCCGGTTGGTTAAAAATTGTGTTGAATTATTTATAGGGTTGTTTGTGGTGAAGCTTATGATCTTGTTGTTTATTCGCCGTGTTTTTTGCAAACGTGTTGTGGATAAAAATATTTTTGTCATGTTTTAGGATAAACTGTCAAATGTAAAATATGTTATATTTTTATCTCTTTTTTGTGTATGTGTTTTTCAATTCTTTTTTTTAAGGTTGTTCAATTCGTCTGTTTTTATTTTTCTTTCTTCATCGGTTTTAATATGGGCCAAATTGAAAAAATAAATTGTACTTTCGAGTTGCATGCGATGGACAGTTTATGACCATCGGGAGATGCAGAATAATCTTTTTATAAGGTAATGTCGGAATGTGTGTATGCGAAAAATAGTGCTTTCATTGTTTATTTTTGTGATGGTAAGTTTAATGATGGCCGGAGTTTTTGCTACCATTCCAAAACCATCGGTCCCCGAATTCACTGTAGAGCTTGTTGATTTATCCTATGATATGCCGGCAAGCACTACACAGGATCCTATACAGGACAGACTATAATTAATCCCACAAAACACGTTGATAATAGAACATTAGAGTTTACAATTAAAAATCAGCCATTTACACCCTATAACGATACTACCCTCGGTCGTAACATTAAGCTTTACTATAATATACAAATGAAAGGACATTTTGGAGAAGACTGGCGTGGACTCTATTATTCAGGTGAGTATCCCGAACAATCAGGTTCTGAATATACAAAAATATCTGTGCCCCTTAGTCCACAGTATAGTGCGTCACTATGGTTACCCTCTGATTCTTCTGTTAAGGTGGATTTTAGAGTCGAAGCTTTGATTGGGTATTTTTATCGTACAATAGATTTCGCGTCTCAGGGGCGTTTTGATGGCGAAAAAAGTGACTGGAGTAGTATAAAATCTGTAACCATACCTGAGGTTAACGCTTCTGTAGCGTTTCCAAGTTCTTCAGGTCTACCCTCGCAGCATTCCCCCTTGGAGTCTTTTCTGTCTGTTGTTGATTCGGGGATGTTTTTTGTGTTGGTTGGTGTTGTGGTTGTGGTGTTGGTTGTTATTGTGTTAGTGTTGCTGGGTGTGATTGTGTTTTTACATAAACAAAATGATCCGTAATTCTCGGGTGAATTTTCTATCTACGCTATTGTGGTTTAATGGTTTGTTTCTAAACTATATTTTGTATGTAGAAATGGTGAGTTTGATGAGATTTAATTGTATTAAAAACTACGCTTAACGGGGATTATGGATTTATAAATTTTGTAGTGTTTGGATCACGTGAGTACATGCATGTAAGCATGTGTATAAATTATATTTGTTGAACAAAAATAACGCGAAAATTTAAATTTCAACTAAAAACGCACAAAATAAAGATATGTTTCGTTGAAAGTTAACACATACTAAATTTTAGTTGTGTGAGATAAATATGTGTTTTCATTTTTTTTACTGTGAGTTTTTTCTGATGGATTTTTCTCAAAAAAACGGGTTATTCATAGTAGCGTTTACTGGAGATAATTGCTTATGTGGCTGTGGTTTTGAGTTTTTGGGTTGAGTATTTTTCCTGGTTTGAGCTTGTGTATGGTTTGTAAAATGTTTGTGACTCGAGCTTTGGCAGTTAAGCTGAATTTATGATATAAAAATGATGGTAGATTGTTTGTGTCGTTGAGATTTATAATTCTCTGCTACAAGTAGGGCAGGTAGGGTTTTTTGTAATGTCTATGGTGGTGAAGTTCATGTCTGTGAAGTCGCATACTAAAAGTTTGCCGATAAGTGGTGTGCCTGCTCCAGTGATAAGTTTGATGGTTTCAAGGGCTTGGAGATTTCCTATGGTGCCTGCAGTTGCGCCCATGATGCCCCGTGTATCACCTGTAGTGTATGTGTTTTGATTATTTGGAATTAAACATTCAAGACATCCCGTTTTTGGGGGTTGAAACACCGTGAGGTTGCCTTCTAAGCCAATTGCAGCACCAAAAACATAAGGTATTCCCCGTTTTATGCAGGCACTGTTGACAAGATGTCGTGTGGGCATGTTATCTAAACCGTCTACCACAACATCCACATTATGTAAAAGATGTTCAATGTTGTGTGCGTTAATGTTTTCTACAATTGCCTCAACCAATATGGTTGGATTGTGTTTCTGTAGCTGTTTAGATGCGGCTTTCGCTTTGAGGTAGCCGAGATCATCGTGGGTATAGAGGATTTGGCGGTGTAAATTGTGTGGTTCAAGAATGTCTTGATCGATTACTCGGATATAACCAACTCCTGCAAGTGCTATATAGAGCGAGGAAACTGAACCCAAACCGCCAACACCCATAACTGCAACCCTGGCATTTGAAAGCTTCTGTTGTCCTTTCGTGCCTATTTCTTTTAACATTATTTGATGTCTATAAAACTGTCTTGCAAATCTTGTATCTGCCATATCCATTCATTCAGTTCTCCAGTTATATTGATGGTAGTGCTAATTTGCCCATAAAACTATTCGTTCTCACAATAATGCGACTTAAAATGTAATTCTCGCCAAATCTTTAGTATGTGTTAATTCATGTAAGTACATGCAATGAACCTGGTATGCAAGCATGTTTATTGAATAAAAACCGTACAGGAATTTAAATTCCAACCTGAACTCTACGAATTACGCTACATAAACCGATTTTAAAGCCAAAACCAACCCCCAAATCAACAACCAATAACAAACCACAAATAAAAATACGCTACAGATACGCTACAGCATCGAAAGGAAATTTTGCAGAGGTTCTATTTTATGATGAATGAGTTGAATGGCGAATAGCTGTTATTTGACATATCACCCTGCAGATAACCTTGTTTATAGTTAACGAATTTATATAATCGGGACCTTGACCTTTTTAATAAAGCCTTGTTGCGGTTAGAACTTTATTAGTGGCTGGTTTGCAGTTTGCACCTGTTTATGCAAAAATGTGTGTTTTGACAAGCGGTTTGAAATACCACAAGTCTTGTGGCTAAATAATTTATCAGAAACACTCTTTGCCTCGCAAATTTGTTTCAGTTAGGTTATATCCATCATCAACTGTATCTGCACATGAACAAGTTTCTGTTTTATGTTATGAAAATTGACAGTGTGTATTTTTTGTGGTTTTCCAATTATTATTTTTGAAATTGAACTATATTGGATTTCGTTACTACGCAGTGTGCCACTTAGACTTAAAATAGTGTGCCCGTGAAGGTTTTGCAGTAAAAACATTAATCAGACGGTGCAAAAAGTCAAAAAATAATATTACTAAACACTGCAGGCAATGTATATCTCCTTGGTTGCTGTATGTTGTGGTCTTGGTGAATTTTATCGGAGTTTTTGCGCAGTCTGATATGTTGAATTTAATTGTGGAGGTGAACTGGTTGGTTAGAAATGAAGATGCGACGGCGCAGGTATATGCTAACCCGGCAAAAATTCAACATAGTCTAAAAGGAGCTCACTATCCATCCCATAAGAGCGATTTAGTCCGGCTTGCAAAGAGTAACAGCGCTCCAAGTGATGTCATGGATGCTTTGGCTGTACTTCCTAACAAAGCGTATGCCTCTCCAGCAGATCTCATGAAAGAAATCGGCAAAAAAGAGTAATTGTAGATAATCTGATTTCTCTTTTTAATTTTCATTTTTTATTTATAAATTTATAAGTAAATACTTACATTCGACGGTTTGGGAAAAAAATATTTGGAATTGTTTATATTACAGGTTGTTGCGTGTTTTTGGTTATTTTTACAATGGTTTTCTTATTTTTTCGAATATTTTTTGAGCATGATTTAATTTTTGGCTGTTTTAGGTCAAACTGCCGAATGTAAGTGAATATATTTTTCAAAAAGTAGTTTTTAATTGTGATGAGAGTTTGTGTGTTTTTTGTGGTTTCTTGTTTTTTGTCTGAGGTTAGGCGTGGGCATGATCTGTTGCTTGTGCGTTGGGGTTATTTGTTAAAACCATCATGCCTGCTGAACAGTACCGCTAAATATCTGCTCTTTGCGGTTGGTTATATCGTAACGGTGCAGGCGTTATGTGTACATTTCTTTATACAAGTAAGGCTTTGTGCACTTTTTTTGTCTGATAGATCGTTGAGTTTACATCAAACATAAGTATTTTGAAATCATACCTTTCAGATGCCTAACAGGCAAGCACTTCTTTTAAAAAAACTAATAGAAGGTAAAAAAATGAAATATATAAAAAATAGACAAACAAAACTTTTAGCATACCTTATAACAACGCTACTTTTAGCATCTATTACTATCGCAGCATCCCCGCCAGCAATAGCTATTTCTAGCCCAGCGCTATCTGCATCACACGGTAATGCTGGTGACACAATAACTGTACTAGGCACTGACGCACAGCCAGGCAGCCAAATAAACATCTTCTGGGAAAACGCAAATCCTACAAATCGGCTAACCACATTCTACGCCATCGGTTCTGGTGCTTACTCAGGGGAAATAAACATCCCTGTTGTACCCGCAGGCGCATACTACATAATAGTTCAGGATTTCAACGGAATGGCCGGATCAATATTCACCATCGAACCAAAAATAACCATAGCACCCGCACTTGGAATACCAAACGATACCATTCATGTTTCCGGTACAGGCTTTGCTGCTAATGCAAATATAACCCTCAATTTTGGTGGTGCTCCCTTTACCACGATTCTTCAAACCATAACAACTGATGCATCCGGAACATTCTCTGCAACTTTTAGCGTCCCCAACCAACCATATGGCTCCTACAACATCTATGCATCTGACTCCATAAACACCGCATCCGCCCCATTCACAATAGGTGCCTCTATTGATATAGACAAAGCCCAAGGCTCAGCAGGAACTGTTGTAACCCTAACTGGAAGAGGATTCACAGCCACAGAAGGAACCAACATAGCCGTAACAATTAATTCATCTGAACTCCCTGTAGTTTTACCAATTAAAACAGCCGCAGACGGAACATTCACTGGACAAGTAATCATCCCAACCCTACCCGCTGCCCCATATCAGATTTCAACCTCAGACGGAACCATCACAGCATCAGCACCCTTTAACGTTACAGTCACCAGCGGTATTACCCTATCCCCAAAGACAGGCGCTCCTGGTATTCAGACAGTGCAAATTTCAGGCAATGGCTTCACCGCTAAAGCAGGCACACCCGTTACTGTACAAATTGGACCACTTATTTTGGGTACCTACACCACCGACATAACAGGCACTTTCACAGGAACCTTTACAGCCCCAACACTATTTCCCGCTGTATACACCGTCACAGCCAAAGATGCCAACGGGCTAGTCGCATCCACCCAATTCCAGACAACGTTGACCGCTCTTGCAGTAACTCCAACAACCGGCGCAACGGGCGCAACTGTCACACTCACAGGGTTTGGGTTTACTGGCAAAACCGCAAACATCACAATCGACGGCACTTTACTATCAGCTATATCTGTTGGTGATCCTCAAACATCTGGAACTCTCCTGGGTGGCGCAAACTTTGTTGTTCCCACTCTTCCAGCTGGCACCTACACAATAACTGCTACAGACACTGACGGCCTAACCGCACAAACCACCCTTAGCATAACCTCTACTAGTACAGTAACGCTCAATCCCACAATCGCATCACCTGATACTACAGTTAATGTGGCGACACGATGGTTCGAACCATATACTATGCTTACCTTTACCCTCAAAAACGCAACATACAGCACAGACATTTATCCGGCTCCTAGCACAGGATTTGGCGGTACTACAACCAATGCAACAGGTGACTACATGGGCACCTTTGTGGTTCCTCTAACTTGTAACTTTGGCAACTATGTCCTTAGCATTACCAGTGCACACGGTTTAACAGCTGAAGTTCCACTCACTGTTTCACCGATGAATATCGCAGTTGCTCCACGTCAATCGCAGTATGCTCAAGGTGAAACTGGCACCTTCAAGGTCACCAGCGAATTAAATACGCCGGGTTCAATTGTTCTCACTGATCCTAACGGTTTTACTTTTGATGTACTCGCTGTTAACTTGCAAAAAGCTGGTGGTGCTTACACCGATCCTTACATAACCTTCCGGTTGCCAAGTGATGCACCAGTTGGAACTTGGAGCTGGACAGCCGACTTTACTGCATATGGCGGTTATACAGAGGCTGGTCACTTTACAGTCGTTCCAGCAGTTTCACTCCCCAGTGCAGGAATCGCAAGTTCCACAAAAATCGGCACCTCAGATGATGGCACTGTCCAAAACGATTCTCCAAAAACAAACTATCCCATAGATACCCCGAGTGCTACTGATTCAAATGAAGTAACAAACGCTGATAAATCTCAAGAAACATCAAACTCTGGCGCATCAAGCTCAACTGATTCAACAAATGCTGTGGTGGCAAACAAATCTAGTGCAAGCACAGATCCAAATACGGAAACACAAAATGAATTCATAGCTTCTTCCAATGTAGCTGAAACCGCTATAAAAACATCAACTACAACAAGTTCAATAGCAACATCCATTGCTTTAACACTATTGATTGCAGGGTCCATAGCTAGTTTTGCCATGCTTGGTTTACGGTACAAATGTGTGCCTTTTTCTGCTGTAGCTCAGATAATAACCCGTTGCCAGAAAATTATAAAACGGTTAGTTACTGGTGTTGCTAACATAAAAATTTCCCTCTAAACCCTTTTTTTATTTTTTGTTTTTTGTTCAGTTTTTTTGTTCAGTTTTTTTGTTTTTTGTTCATCTCTTTTTTAGGATATCTAGAGTTCTACAGTTACATGTTGTTTGGGGAAAATTCTAAATGTGAGAGCGCCCAAATATGGTTGATGATTATGACTGAAAAAGTAGATCCGATTAAACTACACAAAGACGCTAATGCATTAATGGAAACCGGCAAATATGTCGAAGCACGTGACCTCTTTGACAAAGCTGCTGAATTCTACTACAAAGGCCAGAATTATTTCGGCTCTGCCGAGATGAACTATAAAGCCGGAGAGTGTTCAGCCCATCTCAAAGAATACCAAAAAGCAGTGGAATTTTTCCTTAAATCTGCTGATATCTCATTAGCTAAGGGTTTTGAGCGCTATGGTATAAGCGCCCTTGAGAACACCAAAGAGAATCAAAAAGCGCTGGGTAACATCAAAGAAGTCGAAGAATTGAGCAAAAAAATTGATGCGCTCAACAAAAAGCAGCAGGAACCTGAAGACGAATCCAGTTTTTCAGTGTTCTCATAATCTGTTTCTTTTTTCAAAATATCTTTCTGTCGCTCTTTCTTTTTTCAGCAAATTTCTTGGAATCAAAAAATAGTATAAGGGTACCGCCGAAAATTTTTTAGTCGTCATACGATACAATATTGCAACAGGCACATACAATGCACGAACACAAATATCTATAAAAACAACATAATGCAAAAATTAATCCAAATAAAAGACTCACATGAAAAATTAACAAAACACATAAGTACTAAGCACATCCATCCCGCAACAAAAAACAATCCACCCCAACACACAATCCAAAAAAAGTAAACAAACCAAGATACAACCCAACCTCATGTACAAAACCCTCTCCAAAACAAATACAACATCTCAAACAACCAAACCCAACCATAAAACAACCGCCGCTCCTTCCGCCGCTTCCTAACATATCAACCAACAACAAAGCCCAATCCATATGGGACTCCAAAGAAGCTAGCAAAAACAGAATCGACAAAAAACCTGATCATTTTACTCCGTTTTTAGAGCAAAAAGGTGCAATAAAGCATGAGGGTTCCATATTGATGTTTCCTTTGTTGATGTGCCCGTCAGCGTTATGTGTGAAGAAAACAAATAAATAAAAGTCGGCTAAACTTCAACAAAATGGTAAAACAAACCCTAATCTAGTCCAAAAAAACGTTGATGCGTGTTGGACGAAGAAAAATGACGAAGTTCATTATGGGTATAAGGGATATGGAAGTGGATGAAAAAGTCAAGTGGATTGCGGGTTTTGTAGTTGTGTTTGTTTTGATGTATGTTGGTTGAAAGTTTGTGGTTTTTTTCTGGTTGAGCGGAGGGGTGTGGGAGACAGTTTAAAAACTAGATTTTTTCGTGTTTTTGGCGGAAATGGGCGGAGAAAATCGGTTTTTTTCTTGTTTTTCTGGGATTTGTGTTAGT
Organism: Nitrososphaerota archaeon; assembly: GCA_031274765.1. Classification (GTDB taxonomy): domain Archaea; phylum Thermoproteota; class Bathyarchaeia; order Bathyarchaeales; family Bathycorpusculaceae; genus Bathycorpusculum. Next base: position 15,695 of record JAISPR010000048.1, read on the forward strand.
TTTCGGACAGTCTGGAGGTGTTCTGTTATTTGTGTTTGGTTAGTATTTTGGTTTTGTTTGTTGGGTGTGGGTATGGTCAAGTAGTATTGTTGTGTCTTGATATATGGGGTAAAACAGGTTTTCTGGGGTCCCCCTAAGTATAGTAGCTGATGTGGCTGGTAGTCGAACAATTCTTAAACATCTTAGTTTACTATATACCCGAGATGCTGGATATGGAAACTTGGGATGTTATAATCATAGGCGCCGGATCAGCAGGTTTATCTGCTGTTATATATGCTGTACGAAGCGGGCTCAAATCATTGGTTTTAGATGAGCAATTTGCCGGAGGCGTAATTGCCAATGTTCCAATAATTGTTAACTATCCTGGATTTTTAGAAATTAGTGGGGCTGAACTGGCACAAAAAATGACTGACCATGCACGTAAACTTGGTGCAGTTGTTCATGATATCGAGGCTGTAACCGCTCTTAACCTCCAAGGTGAAACTAAAATTCTAACTACTTCTGTAGCCACATATGGTGCTAAAGCAGTAATCATTTCCATGGGTTCTCATCATAAAGAAATCGGTGTAAAAGGCGAAAAAGAATTTCGTGGTCGGGGCGTAAGTTACTGTGGGGTCTGTGATGGGCCATTCTTTAAGGGTAAACGGGTTTTTGTGGTCGGCGGAGGAAACTCGGCTTGTATAACTGCGTTATATCTCTCAGGCTTAGCTGTGCAGGTTACTGTTATCCACCGTCGCGAAATATTTCGGGCAGAAGACTCGCTTATAAAAGAAATTGCAGGTAAAAATAACATCAAAATTCTCTGGAACACTGAAATTCAAGAAATCAAGGGTGATAAACAAGTCCGTACTGTTATTTTACAAAACAACAAATCAGGGCAAACCAGCGAAATAGAAGCTGATGCAGTGTTTATCCAAATCGGCGAATCTCCCAACAGTCAACTCGTAGCTGCCAGTGGCGTCGAAATAGATAAATATGGATACATAAAAATCAATGTCCGCCAACAAACCAACCTCAACGGTGTATTTGCTGCGGGTGATGTAACTAATCATCCCATTAAACAGGTTGGTACTGCTGTCGGGCAGGGTATCACAGCGGCCTTGGAAGCATACGCATACATCCGTCGACCATATTATAAAAATGATCGATAGCGATAAAAAATGGTCTACAGAATCGTGACAGCAATGTCCAAACTATAAACAATAGGAACAAACTTCAATATCAGACTGTGCAAAAGTCAAAACAACATTACTAAACGCTACGGGCAACAAATACTCTTTTTCTGTTGTTGTATTGGGGTCTTGGTGATTTTTATCGGAATTTAAGTTGATATCTAAACTGCACAATAACACTTGATTTTATGAACTGGATTTATTTTGTTATTTTTGATAATTTTTCACCAATTCTTATATTTACTTGGATAAAATAGACTTAAACACAAACAAATGAAACAGGCTTTATTTGCGAGTGCGCAGAGAACCTAATACATACAATAAAAATAATTTTTTCATTTATAGTCCAGACTGCGCAAAAGTCAAAAAACAACATCACTAAACATTGTAGATAGCGTACAACCCGTTACTTATTGCTGTATGTAGTGGTCTTGGTGAATTTTATTGGAGTTTTTGCGCAGTCTGAGTCTGGAATTGTTTACTTCACATATGAACTCTTGTCGATGTCAGGTGTCTGTTGTAGGATGAAAACCCGAGAAATATCCCTTACCTGTTGTGCAATAGATGTTTTTAGCTTTTTTCAGAGTAAGAATTATATGATTCTAAATTCCTTTTGCTGTTCATGCTTTTAGCCAGTATGCTAATGCATTAAAAATTAACACGGGAAACAAGGAGACTTACTGTCAATGAATGAGAAGTGTCTTGCAGCAGTTGAAATTAATCAAGACTTATGCAGTCGATGTTATGTCTGCAAATCCATCTGTCCCTATCAAGCTATAAAAACCGATGCGACAGAAAAAGTGGAAATAAATCTTGAAGACTGCCAAGTTTGCGGTATCTGTTATAGTGCTTGTCCATCTTCAGCTATAAAAATACAATATTATACATACGACAACCTGATTAACTACCTAACCCACGCCCAAACAAAAACTCCCAAAGCTGAAACTTTGGTCATGATGTGTCGTGGTAACTCGCCAAACACAGGAGAAGTCAAAAAAATTCTACAAGAGCAGGGTTTACAGACTGACAATTACCTCTCCCTTCGTTTGCCCTGCGCTGGCCGAGTCCCAACAGATTTCATATTCAAAGCCCTTGAACAGGGTGTAAAAAACATCATATCCATCCAATGTGAAGATTCCTTCTGTCGCTACAAAGAAGGCACCAAAATTAACACCCGTAGGTTCACTCTGGCAAAAAACGTTCTTAACCAACTCGGATATGATAAAAACACCCTAAAAGTCATCAAATTCAGCCGCAAAGCAGTTTACAACGTATTGGACTGTGTGGGCTGTGACAAATGCATCTTTATTTGCCCCTATGATGCCCTAGAGTTTGAATCCTTTGCTACTCCAAAGGTGAACCATACAAAATGCATGGGCTGTGGTGCCTGTCAACTGGTTTGTCCACATCATGCTATACAAGTAGAAGGATTTGAATTTGAAAACATTCTCAAACGCTACAGCCATACTGCCGAAGCAATCAAAGCCAAAAGCAACGGTCCCACAGTGCTGGCGTTTATTTGTCAATGGTCCGAATTCTCTGCCCTAGATAACCCCCTACAAACGTTTGAGGGCAAAAACATACTGGCCATTGAAGTTCCCTGCTTTAAATCCCTTGACCCTGTTCATGTTATTAACGCTCTTAACTGCGGGTTTGACGGTGTGATAGGTATTGTCTGTCCATCAAAGGACTGCAAACTACAAGAAGGCAAAGACACTGCTGAGCGTAATTTAAATGTCATATTTGATGTACTCAAAAAGAAGAATCTACTTGACCGCTTTGTGCTCTATGGGGAGAATCCGAAATGTAGCGGTTCTTTTGAGCAGACACTAAATGCTTTCTATAAAAAAATATCCAATATAATATCCAAAGAAAAAACAGAGGTCAAAGAATAATGTACCCAATTATTAATAAAACAGAGTTAGCCCCCAAAATCAAACTTTTCGAAGTCAAAGCACCCGATGTCGCTGCAAAATCACACCCTGGGCAATTCTTAATTGTTATTCACGGCGAAAAAGGTGAGCGCATCCCGTTAACCATCTGTGGATATGATCTCAAAAATGGAACGGTTTCTTTTGCATTTCATGAAGTCGGCAAAACCACCCAAGATCTTGGCAAACTTGAACCAAACCAAGAAATCGACAACGTCACTGGCCCCCTAGGCAATCCCTCAGAGATAAAAAATTTTGGTAAAGTGCTCTGTGTTGGTGGTAGCGTTATGATTGCTCCTTTACTTTTGCAGGCTAAGGCTCTAAAGGAAGCGGGGAATCATGTTACCACTCTTTTGGGTGCCCGATGCAAAGACTTTATTATGCTCGAAGATGAGGCTAAGGGTTACAGTGACAAAGTCTATATTGCAACTGATGATGGCTCTAAGGGAAATAAAGGTCTAGATTTTCTAGTTGAATTACTTAAAACAGAAAAATTTGACCGTTGTATTGTTATGGGGCCTGTTATTCTTATGAAAGATATTAGCGCGATAACTAAACCCTACGGTATTCCAACAGTGGTCACTTTGACGCCTATAATGATTGACGGTATGGGTATGTGTGGTGTTTGTCGTGTTACGGTTGGCGGTAAAATGCTTTTTGGATGTGTCGATGGCGCTGAATTCGATGGACATCTCGTTGATTTTGATGAGTTAATCCTACGGCAACGCACTATGCTTCCCGAGGAACGGTTAAGCAGTGTGCTCGCAGAAATGAATGGAGGCTGTAAGTGTGGCAGAAACAAAACCTAAACCGAAATTAAATAAAAAAGCCATTGATATGGCTAAACAAGAACCCGAGGTTCGCAACAAAAATTTCAGTGAAGTTGCGTTGGGATACACTGAGTCTGAGGCTCAAGAAGAAGCAAGCCGATGTTTGGGTTGTCCTAAACCTATGTGTCAATCGGGGTGTCCTGTTGAGGTTCCTATTCCTCAATTCATTAAATGTATTAAAGAAAAAAATTATGCTGCCGGTATTCAAATTATAAAAACAAAAAACGCTTTACCTGCAGTTTGTGGACGGGTGTGTCCACAGGAAGTTCAGTGTCAAGCAAAATGTATCATAGGGCGTGTGGGTGAACCTGTGAGTATCGGACGGCTTGAACGGTTCTTGGCTGATTGGGAACAAAAAAATGGTGCCCAACTGCCGCCTAAAGTACCTCTAAGTGGCAAAAAAATCGCTATTATCGGTGCAGGTCCCGCTGGTCTTACAGTTGCAGCTGACCTTGTTAAGCTTGGACACGAAATCACCATGTTTGAAGCCCTACACATCGGTGGCGGCGTACTTTCCTATGGCATTCCTGAATTTCGCTTACCCAAAGCCATCGTAAACAATGAAATCAGTTATGTCCAAAAACTTGGTGTTGACCTCCGGCTTGGCAATCTGATAGGGCGTATCCACACTATCCCTGAACTCTTGAAAAACGGTTATGATGCAGTTTTTATTGGTAGTGGTGCAGGTCTTCCGCAATTCACTGGTTGCCCCGGTGAGAATCTAGGCGGCATCTATAGTGCTAACGAATTTCTTATCCGTGTTAATCTCATGAAAGCATTTCAATTTCCCGAATATGATACCCCTATACGTATTGGTAAACAAGTTGTGGTCATAGGCGGAGGTAACGTTGCTATGGACTGCGCAAGAAGTAGCATACGGCTTGGTTCCAAAGTTTATTTGCTCTATCGTCGTGGACGCGAAGAGCTCCCCGCGAGACATGAAGAAATTGAGAACGCCGAAGAAGAAGGGCTAAACTGTAAGTTTTTATCGGCGCCCGTAGAGTTTTATGGTGATGCTAAGGGTTGGGTGAGAGCCATGAAATGCATTGCCATGGAACTCACTGAACCTGATGCTAAAGGTAGACGGGGAGTCAAAGCTGTACCTGGTTCAGAATTTATCATAGACGTTGATACCGTTATCATCGCTATTGGTCAAACCCCTAACCCCATAATCCAACGTACTACCGATGGCCTTCAAAGTGACCCCCGATACGGTACCATTACTGTTAACGAAGTCGGCAAAACTAGTCTTGATGGTGTTTATGCGGGTGGTGATGTTGCCACAGGGGCGGCAACTGTTATTAGTGCTATGGGCGCAGGTAAACGTGCCGCCAAAGCTATACATGAATATCTGCTCAACAAAAAGTAATTCCCCAAATTTTTATCCCTTTTTGGTTAAACCTTTTTATTTTAAGGTGTAGTGATATACTGAGTTATTGTTTGTATTCTATGTTTGTATATTTAGGTGACCTTCCAAAAACACTCTTTCAGAAAACTAAGCCGTATAGTTGCACGGTTTTTAGCAGACGATTTTTAGAAAATTAGGTTTTCGGAGGTCGCCTACACTAATTGTACGCCTCCCAAGTAAGTGCTAAAAAGTTAGTCCCCAAGAAATATTTAAAAAATTAATTTGCTACTCATGTTTGGTAGTTTGAGAAGAAAATATGTTGAATTATTTATATTGTTTATTGTTGTGAGTTTTTTGGTTATTTTTATAACGTTTTTCTTATTTTTTGAATATTTTTGGGTGATAATTTATATTTTGGCTGTTTTAGGTCAAACTGCTGAATGTAGGTTGCGGCAGTTTGTTTGATGGAAATACCCTGAGTTTTTATCCCCGCAAATAGATTTGGGCTTGTGGTTAGAAAAATTATCCAAAAACGATTATCGTTATACTGCATCCTAAGTGACATAGTTCCGCAAAATGTATGCAAAGAAATTTTTCGTTTCAGCCATACAGTAATATAGCCTCAGTCAACACTATGCAGTATGCGTAAGATTAAAGCGTCGAGTAACTATCTTAGAAACCAAACCCACAAAAATCTAGCTAAGGCTGTTTTGTGTGTTTTGATTTTTATGTGTGTTCTTTTTATGCTTGTGTGTAGAGCTATTTCTATTCTTGAATGGGATATGTTTGCTTGGGCGGGGTTGGTTTTTTTGGCGGTTCCTATCGGTGCTTTTTGTTATTACTTGCGTAAGTATCGTATCTTTAGTGGTGGTTGGGCAGGTGAAAAACAGGTTGCTCAGCATCTCACTCGTAATTTGAGTGATGATTATTATCTCATAAATGATTTGTATTTGCGTGAAGGTGGTGGCGATATAGATCATGTGGTTTTGGCTCCCGGGGGTATATTTGTGTTAGAAACTAAGAATTGGAGCGGTAACATAGCTGTTAGTGGTGATGTGTGGCAGCGGAGGGGTAAACGTAATTTTAATTCAAGTCCCAGTCGTCAAGTCAAACGTAATGTCCAAAAGATGCAGCGTATACTTGCGGGGTTGTCGGTTTTGCGGTCTGGGGAGATTTGGGTGGAGGGTATTGTGGTTTTAACTAATCGGTATGCATCGGTTCATCTCAATGGTTCTTCTGTATCGGTTCTCAAAGTGCAACAGCTTTCTAGTTATATTATGTCTCGGGGTAGTTCTAGGCGGTTTTCGCGGGAGCAACTTGAAGCTATTGGGCGTGAGATTGCCCGACAAAAAGCTTAGGCTGTTTGGGTTTAGGCGGTGTTATATTGAGCCAGGATCGACGTTTTACGAATATGAGTGATGTTATGCCTGTTATGAAGAGGCTGACGATGACAAACGAGTTTGGGAGTGCTCGGGTGCTATTTTGAATTGTCGAGAACAGGATGGAGAGGCTACAGTAGAATGCGAAAATTCCAGTTATGAACTGAGTTATGTGAAGTGTCATTTTCACTTGACAAGCTTTGTATTTTATCCAATTTAAACTTGTTTCAATGCGTTTTGAAACATCTGGTAAATCATCTAGTAACAACACTATGCCTCCCAACAAAAACACCCGCCCAATAGTCACAGCTATTGAAATATCATCCACAAAAAAAAGACTCAGAAGCGAAACCGGTGTAAAAAATACTACATAAATCGAAGCGATAACTATCACAAAAATACCATAAACATAATGATGAAAGAGAAACCGGCCGGTATGAAGTACCCGCCCGATGGCGGCACAATGGAAAATATTAATCGCCGCCGCCGCAAGCGCAAACCAAAACAGATTACCGTTAACCAAAAAAGGTTCATAGGGTTGCCAGTGGGGATAAGAACGATAATAACCGTGGATGATGCCTGCAACAGTGACTATGCTGATGAGTGCATTAAAAATTAATGCAAGACTGAAAATTTTCTTAAGAATTGTCTTGACTGCTTCGGGCATACCTATCGTTTAATCCTGTTCACTCTTTTATATCCGATGTTTGTTTACCCAACTTTTTATAATTACCGCCTATCCGCCCCGAAATTTCAAGCCAAAAAAGCAAGGTTAACTATTTGAATTCCAAAACTTTTTGCCTTATGCGAAAGAAAAATATCAAAATTTTCAAACAATTTTTTAATTACTATATTAAATATTTGCGGACATTATTAATAACCTTTTTATTGTCTCATGACTTTTCACAAACCAAACATTCTACTTTAAAATACTTATCCGGTAGTTTCATACATTCCCCATGTTTTCACATTGCAGAAATAACCGCTTCAAAAAAGTATTACCATAACACTCTATGCTCCTCTATCAATTGAACACAAAAATCACCTGCGCCATAATTCCCCTAATCAAGGCCGTCAGTGATGTATTTTTACAAATTCCCAAGTTTTATTAAGCAGACCTTATAAACATCCAAAGAAAGAACATGAACTTCGAAATAAAATACAAACCCTCCTATGCCATGTTAGTAACAACACTCAACCCAGGCGAAACCATAACCGCCGAATCAGGCGCTCTAACCTACATGACTCCAAACATTGAAATCCATACACGTAAACGTGAAAAAAGTCTGCTGGGAAGTATAGGACTTAGTATAATTGGCGGTCAATCATTTTGGGTAAACGACTATACCGCACAAAACAGTGCAGGCGAAGCCGCATTCGTAGCCGCACCTGTAGGGGACATCAAACAGCTCAACATAACGCCCGGACACGGCTATATCATACAAAAATCCGCATACCTTGCCTCCACACAGGGCATAAATTTAGATATCAAATGGGAAGGCTTCACTAAAGGTCTCTTTGGACAAGGCGTATTTATGATTAAAGCCACCGGCAATGGGCCTCTTTTCATCAACACATTTGGCGCCATCGATACCCACACCCTTCAACCCGGACAAACTCTAATCGTAGACAATTTTCATCTCGTGGCTTTCAGCGAATCCTGTAGCTATAAAGTCAAAAAAATAGGCGGCCTAAAAGAAACCCTGCTAAGTGGTGAAGGACTAGTCACCCAAATAACTGGGCCTGGAGAAATACATATCCAAACCAAAAACCTTCGCGAATTCACCGAGTGGCTCTGGACACTCCTCTCTCCCAAGGTCAACAGCCAACGTTCACGATAGAACAAACTTTTTATCCTATTTTTGTTTTAGCAACAGATAACTGGACGTGGAAATTTGGGTAATATCGGATTTGGGGCATTCATTGGTTTTCTGATAACTGTCGTTATAGGTATGATCTACCCCGGAGTTGGGCACATTATAGGGGCTTTCTTGGGCGGTATAGTCGCTGGCCTAATTGCCCGCGGTATACTTGGCGGGGCCATAGCCGGAGGTATAGCGGGTATATGTAGTGCCATTGTTTTAGTTGTATTTGCTTTTGTTGGCTTTATCTTCTATGCCCCCGCAGATGGGGGGTTTATCGGTGCATTGGTCAGCGGTATCACTGGCGCGGCGTTGAGCATCATAGTTGCTGTAGTTAGTATAGTTGTTTGCGTTATTGGCGGTTTTATTGGCGGTCTTATAAGCCGATAGATTGTTTGTAGTTGTGCAACCCCGCCAACAAAGCCTAAACAATATCTTTGTTCTGGTGTGTTTTGAGATGAACACTTTGGCTAGTATATGGTTAGGTGCATTTGCAGGATTTTTGTTAACTACGATTCTTGGTTTTTTGATTCCTGGTATAGGTACTTTAATAGGTGCATTTGTTGGCGGGGTTGTTGCAGGTTTAATTGTTCAAGGTGCCGGTCGTGGGCTTGTTGCCGGCTTTTTAGCCGGTATATTTGGGGGTATAATACTTGGAATGTTATCAGTATTTGGTTTAGCCTTAATTGGCGGACTCACAAGTGGTCCTTTGGGTGCATTAACCGGTGGTTTAGCGGGGTTGGCTGTTGGTTTAGTTGCTATTTTGCTTGCGGTTCTTGCAGGTGTTGTTTCAGCGATTGGGGGTTTTATTGGCGGAGCTCTTAGACCGCGTCGTAATCGCCACAACTATTCATAGTGTAGACTGTGCAAAAAATCAAAAAACAATGGCGCTAAACGTTACAGGTAGCGCATATCCCTCGTCTATTGCTGTATGTTGTGGTCTTGGTGAATTTTATCAGAGTTTTTGCGTAGTCTGAGTATTAATCTATTTATCTGCCGCGAGATGGTCTGTGGAGTTTAGTCTGTTATCGGGTGGTTTTGAAAACAGTATCTCATATGGAGCAGTTTCTATTTTTTCTAACTCTGGGTTTGTTATTTTGTAACTATGCAGTCGTAAAAAACGCAGTATACGTCTATTTTTGAAATTAAAGTCAAAATGTGCGAAATTGCTGCGCGCATAAATTCTGTTGTTTGCGTATTTTAGCTATATTTTTGTTTTCTGCCATCAAAACCACTACATCTGGTGTTTAAATCTCAATTTGTCACCCATATTTACGGCTGAATAGGTACAAAAATTGTTTTTCTATGGTTCTTTGGTAGTTTAGGTAGTTTTCCTTTTATAGGAAGGTTTTTAGTATAGTTATTATATGAGACTGTGAAAAAGTCAATAGAGTAAAGTGAGGTTAATACGTTATGTCTGTATTTGCAGCACCAGGAGCATATGATCGTGCAATAACTGTTTTCTCGCCTGACGGCAGGCTTTTCCAAGTTGAATACGCAATGGAGCTTGTTAATCGAGGTGCCACAATTGTGGGCATCCAAACCTCAGAAGGCGTCGTTCTGGGGTCAGAAGAAAACATAGAAGTCCTAGAAGAAGCAGGATATTCATGGAAAATTTTTCGCGTAGACGACCACATTGGAGCAGCCATCGTCGGTTTAAGCTCTGATGCGCGGGTCTTAATTGATCAAGCTCGTATCTACGCGCAGAGCAATAAACTAACCTATGACGAACCAATCGACATAGAAGTCGTCACCAAACGTATTTGCGATATCCAACAGATGTACACTCAACATGCAGGTGTGCGGCCTTTTGGTGTTTCGCTGATTTTTGGCGGAGTCGACAAAACCGGTTCACGCGTATTCGCAACACATCCAAGCGGAACATACCGCGGAGTTAAAGCCACTGCATTAGGCGCAGGCAGAGACACCGTCATAAACATCCTAAAAGAAGAATACAAAGACGACCTAAGTCTAGACAGTACCATAAAACTGACTGTTAAATGCCTTGTTAAAGCGCTAGAAACCCGACAATTGCCGCCAAGAATCAAAATTGCAGTTATTCCAATATCAACAAAGAAAATGGAAATGTTAAACGACAATACAGTGGAAGACTATATCAAAGAGCTGGGTTCAAGCAAGTGACAATAGCATGAGCGAAAAGTTCACAGTCGCGCGCTTAACCAGAGAAAATGAACACTTTGAAATCCTAGTTAAACCCAATAAAGCGCTGGAATACCGTAACGGTAAAATATCTTCTATAACGGAGGTTTTAGCCGCTGAAACGGTTTTTAGTGACGCAAACAAGGGAACCAAAGTCTCCGAAGATGCAATGACTAAAGCGTTCAAAACTGTCGATCCGCTCAAAATCGCAGATGAAATTCTAAAGAAAGGAACCCTCCAGCTTACAACAGACCAAAGAAGAAAAATGATTGAAGATAAACGCAGACAAGTAATCGACTTTATTTCTCGCCAGGCAGTTGATCCAAAAACTAATCTGCCTCATCCACCCCTGCGTATAGAAAATGCTATGGAACAAATCCGTTATGCTATCGATCCATACAAAGCCATTGAGGAGCAGGCTAAAGATATCGTAAAACTTCTTCGTCCGATTCTGCCGCTAAAAGTTGAACAGGTTAAAGTTGCAATCAAGATTCCCACACAGCACGCTGCTAGAGCATATGGGACCATCAAAACGTTGGGCACTATAAAACATGAGGAATGGCGTGGTGACGGCTCATGGTATGGCGAGTTAGAGTTGCCTGCAGGTGCATATGCTTCGCTTTTAAACAAACTAGGTGACGCGACCAAGGGAAGTGGAGAAGCAAAAATAATCTAAATAATAAATATGAAGAAAAGGTGATTTTATGCCAACATTCTTTGAAAAAAAACAACTCGTGACACCCGGAGAATTGCTCGCTGAAGGCGACTATTTGCCCGGTGAAAATTCGTATGTGGAAAACGGTAAAATTTATGCCGCAAGAATTGGACTCGTAGACAGTGACAACAAAAAAGTCAACGTGGTTGCACTTAGGGCTTTTTATGTACCTAAAACAGGTGACATCATCATTGGCACCGTCGTCGAAGTGGGTTTTAACGGTTGGACCGTAAATATTCAAGCGCCCTACACGGCACTTTTGCGTGCTTCAGATGTATTGAGTCGACCTTTTAAGCCTCAAAACGATGAGCTCTCAGCAGTTCTCAATGCAGGTGACTTAATTGTTGCCAAAATCGCATCATATGATCGTGCCCATGATCCTCAGCTTACAGTTGCAGAGCCCGGGTTGGGGAAGATTACGCGTGGTCAAATTCTCAAGGTAACTCCGACGAAGATTCCCCGTATTATTGGCCGAAAAGGGTCTATGATATCTATGATTAAACAAGAAACCAACTGTCAAATTATTCTTGGTCTTAACGGTGTGATTCTAGTTACTGGTAAAACCCCTGAAAATGAAGAGGTTGCCATAACGGCTATTCGTAAAATAGAAGAAGAATCTCATACCAGCGGCTTAACTGACCGCATCACACAGTTATTGAAAGAACAAAAACAACCAATTACTTTGGAGGAAACACAACAATGAATGAAAAATCTGATAAATTAATCGATAAAAAAGGCATCCGTGGAGATGGAAGAAAAGCGGATGAGCTTCGCCCAGTTAAACTTCAAGTCGGCGTACTTCCAAACGCAGACGGTTCAGCATATATCGAACACGGTAAAAACAAAATTTTAGCTGCTGCATTTGGGCCAAGAGAAATGCACCCCAAACATTTGGCGCAAGCGGATCGTATGGTTCTGAGATGTCGTTACCATATGGCTCCCTTTAGTGTGCAGGAGCGTAAATCTCCTGCTCCTTCACGTCGCGAAGTCGAATTGTCTAAGGTCATAAAGGAATCTCTTGAACCCGCATTGTTTTTGGAACTCTATCCACGTACAGGTGTGGATGTTTTTATTGAAGTTCTGCAGGCAGACGGTGGAACACGATGTGCAAGCATTACGGCTGCTGCGTTAGCGATTGCTGATGCGGGTGTTCCCATGAAAGACCTTGTTGTTGCATGTGCGGCAGGTAAAGTTGATGATACGGTAGTTCTTGATCTTTATGATGCGGAAGATAAATTGGGTTCTGCTGATGTCCCTGTGGCATGTATGCCAAACTTAGATGCTGTTACTCTGCTTCAGATGGATGGTGTTTTGTCACCTGATGAATTCGAAAAAGCAGTTAGTATGGCTATGGACGGATGTAAAAAAATTTATGAAGTGCAGAAGGAAGCATTAAAGACAAAATATATGGTTGTTAAGGAGGTTGACGAGTAATGTCTTCACTTGTAACTAAAGTTAAACTAAAACAAATAGAGCAGCTTGTCGAAAAGGGTCGACGGTTTGATGATCGTGGATTAATGGATACCAGAGAGATAAAGATTGAGCAGGGTGTAATTGAAAAAGCCGAAGGTTCTGCTCGTGTTTTTCTGGGTAAAACTGAGGTTCTTGTTGGTGTTAAAGTTGAAACTGGTGAGCCATTTCCAGATACTCCCAATGATGGTGTAATGACTGTTAATGCCGAGCTTGTACCGCTTGCGCACCCTGATTTTGAGCCTGGGCCCCCCGATGAGAAAAGTATTGAGCTTGCACGTGTCGTTGATAGGGGTATAAGAGAATCTCATGCTATCAGTACAGAGAAACTTTGTATTGAAGCCGGCAAAAAGGTTTTTGTCGTATTTGTTGATGTGTACGTCTTAAATCATGACGGTAACCTTATTGATGCGTCTGCGTTAGCGGCTATGGCGGCGCTAATGAACACCAAGATACCAAACTACGAAATTAAAGACGACGGTGAACTCAAAATTAAACAAGGCTACACTCCATTGCCCATGAAAAGCCATCCTATCACTGTTACAATAGGCAAAATCAATAACAAACTCGTCGTTGACCCTGGACAAGAAGAGGAATCGGTTATGGACTCGCGTATAACTTTTGCAATCAATGAGGACGGTAATATCTGCGCCATTCAGAAAGGCGGCTCAAGCTTTTTTAAACCACAACAGATTTTAGAAGCATCAAAGATTGCTCTGGACAAAGTCGCAGAACTGCGCAAGAAACTCAACTGGTGAAAAAGTTGCCCAAGACAAAGAAAGTAGGTTCAACCCGAGGTTTCGGTCCTCGGTACGGTTCCACAGTCCGAAAACGTTACGTTAAAGTCATAGCTGATCTTAAAAAACCACACAGATGTCCCCAATGTGGTTTTGTTCGCGTTAGACGCGTAAGCGTTGGCGTTTGGCGATGCCGTAAGTGTGAGTACACTTTCGCAGGAGGCGCATATATGCCTAACACGAAACTCGGAACCATTGCAAGGCGCGCCGCAAAGGGTGCGCAGGTTGAAGTCGTTCATAGAACGGCTGTTGCCGTCGAAACTGACTCAGTTGAGCCGGCAATCGAAGAAGAAACCACCGAGTAACCTTCTTTTCTTATTTTATCTATTTTTTATTATTGATGTTTTTTAATGGTGCTGTGATGTTATGTCAAAGTGTGCAGATGCTTCTATCCGTTTAAAATTTAATTCAGAAAAGCAACTTGACGCTTTACTGGTTGCGTTGATGCCTGAGATTGAGACATTTCTTACACACCGATCAACAGTAAAACTCTTGAAAGAAAGATGTTGTCTTATTTTGACAGTTACGGCAGAAGATATAATTGCACTCCGTGCCACTTTAAACGCTTATCTATATTGGGTTCATTCATCATTAAAAGTCATTGGTGTGCTTGAAAATTCATAGTGAGAAAATTGAATTTTAATTTTGATTGCATCTGCCTGGTTGTTAGCTGACTTTATTTATGTCTCTATCAAGGCATATGCTGTTTTTAGTAGCTGATGTTGTTTATGTTTGTGTAGTGTGTTAATTTTTGTCAAAAGTTTTTTAACTTTTTATGATTAACTTATCGGTGTCGGGTTTTTAACGGCTCTGGCTATGTGTTCTGTTTCTTGTTTGTGCCTGTGGCTTGTAGATACGCGGGATTTTATTTTTTTCTTTGTGATTCATCAGGCTGTAAATAAGTCATGTTCCTCCTAATGGGGAAGGTTTAAATAAAGACTGGCTCATTTCGTATATGCTTCAAGCTAAAAAACGGATGAAAATTCAGCATGTCACAGGAATACCGTTATATTGTTCGTATCATGGGCACAGACGTGCAGGGTACCCTTAAGGTATCTTACGCAGTTGCGCATGTCAAAGGCATTAGTTCCAGTCTCTCAAATGCAGTGATCAGGAAGGCGGGCGTAAACCCTGACCTTCGTGTCGGTTTAATAGCTGACTCTGATGTCAGCAAAATTGAAGATGTTATCCGAGATCCAGTTAAATACAATATCCCTGGTTGGATGTTTAATCGTCGAAAAGACAGCGACACTGGTAAAGATCTGCATGTTTTAGGAGCAGACTTAGCTTTTAAAATTAAAACTGATATTGATGGCGCTAAAGAAATTAGGTCTTGGCGTGGATATCGTCATGCTTACAGCCTGAAGGTTAGAGGACAACGAACAAAAACTACCGGTAGAGCGGGTAAAGCCTTGGGTGTTAAGAAAAAGACTCTGATGCAAAAGTCCGGTTCTTCTGATGGAGGCAAATAAGCATGGGCGATCCAAAGAAACAACGTAAAAAATTTGATACGCCTCGTTTTCGCTGGCGTAAAGATGTTCTCCAAGAAGAGCTTAAACTCTTGGGGCAGTATGGGTTACGTAATAAGCATGAACTCTGGAGGCATAAAACTACTCTATCAAAAGCCAGAGGTATTGCCCGTTCACTCATCAGTGAATCTGCTGAAGCACGCGTAAAGATGGAAAGCGAGCTTCTGGCGCAGCTTAAAAAGAAGGGTATCCTACAGGAAACTGCAGTGCTTGACAATGTGCTTGACTTAACAATCGAAGACATATTAGAACGTAGACTACAGACCATAGTTTTCCGTAAAGGATTAGCACGTACTATATTCCAAGCGCGTCAGCTTATTACACACGGACACATAACTATCGATAACCGTCGAGTAACTATTCCTGGTTATATTGTGCTAAAAGATGATGAAGCCAAAATTATTTACTCGCCAGAAAGCGTAGTAGCAAGACAGGAACACCCTTTGCGTCTTGGACTATCAGTAGTAGCTAAGCAACCCGAAATCCGACAACCTATGAGAGGTCGTAGAGGTGGACGTGGAGGCGGCAGATTTTGAGTAATATGGCCAACAGTAAACGAAACGAAAAATGGGCAATTGTTCACATATTTAGTTCCTACAATAACACGTTAATCCATATAACTGACATATCTGGTGCAGAAACTATTGCGCGTACCACTGGCGGTATGTTTGTCAAAGCTGACCGTATGGAATCTTCACCATATGCGGCTATGCGTGCTGCAACAGGGGCTGCCGAAATTGCACGTGACAAAGGCGTTACAGCTATACACATCAAAGTTCGTGCACCCGGTGGAAGTGGTCCAAGAACCCCTGGACCTGGTGCACAAGCCGCGATTCGTGCCTTAGCAAGATTCGGTTTCCGCATTGAACGCATCGAAGAAGTTACGCCGATTCCTCACGATGGAACACGTAGACCTGGCGGCAGAAGGGGACGAAGAGTTTAAACTCTTTTATATCTCATGTTTAAGGGGAAAAATACAAATAATACACCGAAATATCCCTATTGGCCATATAAAAATTATTGTAACCTTATTGGAGTGTTAGGCAAATGAAAATAGAAGTCTTGGAGAAAAATGATACTGACTTACGCATAGTTGTTAAGGATGCGGACGTTCCCTTAATGAATGCTTTGCGTCGTTTAGCACTCGCTGAGGTTCCTTGTATGGCAATCGAAGAAGTCGTCATGATAGAAAACAGCTCAATTCTCCAGGATGAAATTATTGCGCACCGTCTCGGATTAACACCCCTTCGATCAAATCTTGACACTTATGATACTCCTGAAGAGTGTGAATGCCAAAGCGAATTCGGCTGTCAAAAATGTCGTGTCACTCTAACCTTAGATGCCGAAGCCAAAGATGCCGCACGAACAGTTTACAGCGGCGAAATTATCTCGGAAAATCCCGAAATAATTCCCGTATCTGATAAAGTTCCAATTGTAAAACTGGCTAAAAATCAAAAACTTAAACTTGAAGCATATGCACGACTCGGCAGAGGTAAAACTCATGCTAAATGGCAACCTGTATCTATGTGTGCCTATAAATATTACCCTAAAATCACCATACCTGAAGAAAAATGCTCCCTATGTCAAAAATGCGTTGACATCTGTTCTAAACAGGTTTTCACAATCAAAAACGAAAAGATTGAAGTAAAAGACCTTCTAAAATGTACACTATGCATGGACTGTGTTGAAATCTGCCCACAAAAAACCAATATCCTCAAAATCGAGTGGGAAAAAAACTGGTTCATCATGAATGTTGAATCTACAGGTACTCTTTCCCCTGAACGTGTACTACAGGAAGCGACAAAACTTTTAGCTAAACAATTAACAGAGTTTGAAGAACAAATCAAGGCTGAACAACAATGAGAGAAACTAAAACCACTAACCCCCAATTAATCGAACTTATCCATGTGTTGCGTAAAACAAGCAAAGAGCAAGACGCCCCAATTTGGCTTGACGTAGCAGACTATTTAGCAAAAACACGTAGCAACCGGGTCGCTGTGAACCTGAGCAACATCAACAGAAACACCGAGAGCTCAGATGTAGTGATTGTTCCAGGCAAGATTCTCGCCTCAGGCACACTTGATCACTCTATAACCGTTGCCGCCTTTGAAGCTTCTACTGCCGCAAAAGCCAAACTGAAAACCTCAAAATCAACATATATCCCAATTTCAGAGCTTTTGGTAAAAAACCCCAAAGGCTCAAAAGTAAAAATCATCCGGTGAACAAAAAATGTCCCAAACAACAGCTAAATGCATAAAATCACCCAAGATCACATTAGTGAATGCTGAAGACCAAATCGTAGGTCGTATGTGTAGCAAAATCGCCAAGTTACTCATAAACGGCGAAGAAGTTATAATACTCAACGCTGAAAAAGCAGTTTTTAGCGGAAAGAAGAAAAGCAAAGTTGCCGAAGCCCATCTCTTTCTAGAAGTCGGTGCACCCGCACGCGGGCCATTCCATTACCGTAGACCCGACCGTTATCTGCGTAAAACAGTTCGTGGTATGTTACCCTTTAAACAGCCCAAGGGTCAAACTGCTTACAAACGCCTCAAAGTCTTCATGGGTGTTCCCGCAGAGTTCAGAGATCAAAAAATGGTGTCTTTCACTGATGCCCAATTAAGCAATTTGAAAGGGCCACATTTCACTCTTGGTGAACTCGCAACCGAAATCGGATGGAGAAACAGGATGGAATAATCATGCCAACAACTAAAAAAGTCCTTGTAGTAAGTGGAAAACGAAAAACTGCCGTTGCCCGTGCCATTATAAAATCCGGCGTCGGCAAAGTCCGTATAAATCTAACTCCCGTTGAAATTTACGAACCAGATATTGCAAAAGCCAAAATCATGGAGCCGCTCCTACAGGCAGGCGGAGACGTTTGGCAACAGCTCGATATGGATGTAAAAACAAGTGGTGGTGGTTACATGGGCCAGGCCGAGGCAGCTCGCATGGCTATAGCTAATGGTTTACTTAAATGGACCAAAAGTACCCATATGCGTACCGTTTTTAATGAATACGATCGCACAATGGTTGCCGGTGACAGCCGCGCTAAAGAAACCAAAAAATTCGGCGGTGCTGGTGCCCGTTCCAAAGAACAGAAAAGTTACCGATAAGGAGAAAAGACACAGTGATTATCCCAGTAAGATGCTTCACCTGCGGCAAGTTGGTTGGAGACCGATGGGACGAATTCACACGCCGAATCAAAACAGGTGAAAATGTAATTGATGTCCTTGACAGTCTTGGCTTAAAACGCTATTGTTGCCGCCGTATGCTACTATCAAACGTAGAAATCATCGACGAAGTACTTCGTTTCTACGAAGAAGCTGAAAAACGTAAAGAAGCCCGCAGCTTTTATTAAACTTTTTTTATTTTCCTTTAACTATCTGCCTTTAAGTCAATTAACCAAGTCAGCATATTAATTCATTGATGTTGTGTCCTATGTTGATACAATAACTGATAATATCTTTTGTCTACATGCATTTACAACTATATTTGCATCATTTACTTATCTTAAAAACACTAAAGCAAATACGCTTATAAAAAAGGCATCAGTGACATATTCTCAAACTCAGGTTCAGCAGTACCCAGCATATAGGTCGAATGTTTTTCCAAGTTTAATTCTGCTGTATAGGGTGATTTATAGTAAGATAATACCGTGTCCGCAGTACGCAATGTCAGTTCTCTGAGAACCGTGTTTCTCACAGTGTCTTCAGAATTGTGATATGTTGCAATGATTATGATTTGGTTTTTCTTAGCAAAATTTGCAAGATAACTCACGATTTGCCCATAAATTCTCTGTACTTCTTCTCTTGGAATTGTACGGTCTAAGAATAAACCTGCTATATCCGAGATGACTACAAGTTTTATGGTGCAACTTTTCACTTTTTCTTCTAGTTTATCCATTATAAGCGAAGTTAACTGATAAGCGGTAAACGCTGCAAAGTTAAAGATACGTTTACGTGCAGTGAGAGGATTTAGGTGGTTAATTTTGGCTAAACGCCTAATATTATCTTGTGTAAATGTGTTCGCACAGTCGATGTATATGACATTACTTTCCAATCCACCTAATTGGGGTGGAAGTTGAGCTCTGATACAGAGCAAAGTTGTTATGGCGCTAGCGCCGGCTGAACCGTGGATAACTGCGAATTCACCTATGGTGAACCCTGGAAAAAGATTATCAATTTCAGGTGTATTGAAAGCCAGTTTCTGCTGGGTTGCTTGGGGTTTAACCATTACGTGCTGCATCATTTTTTAGCCTCCGTTTATTTACAGAGACACAATTGACCGCTGACCCTTTTTAAAGCATCCACGAACCGACCCTACCGGTGAGGGGAGGGGTAATTGAAAGTGAAAATATCACGCTTGATTAGCTTGTTTTTCTCGAAGTTCTTTTTGAAGTCTAAGCATAGCTGTTGCCAAGGCTGACAGAAAAATGACTGCAACCGAAAATATAGCAATACCTATTTTGTATGTGAGTTCTATGTCCACATAAAAAATCACCAGCATAGTCACCATCATCAGGACTAAAGTAAGAACTTCTTGGATTCCACTAAAACTTTTAAAGTTTCCAAAACTCACACAATCACCTTCACATAGTTGCAGTGTATCAGTGCCGCATATTAATTTTCTGTTTATACCCTCATTGTTGTTCTCGATGAATCTGTCTGATTTATCCCTTACCATATTATTTAGTCGTAAAGCAGACGATTTAACATCAAAATTCTAAATACTTGCATGGGTGGGCTAAAAAAATTCACCGCAAGCATCTAAACACCTAAGTGATAACATAAGCTTTTATACGTATGGTGACGAATGTTAAAAAGTGCAAGCTTCAGTGAAGGGAAAGGGACCAAATGCCATACATCAAAAAAATCGAGTTAAAAGGCTTTAAGTCTTTTGGGCCCCAGACCATCAAGGTTAACCTTGATAAAGGCTTTACAGCTATAACGGGGCCAAATGGAAGCGGCAAAACCAATATCATGGACGCACTTCTCTTTTCACTGGGCGAACTCAGCACCAAACGTCTCCGCGCAGAAAACAGCGCCAAACTGATTTTCCACGGCTCCGAAAAAGGCGGATTAGAAAAAGCTAAAATGGCCAAAGTTGTAGTCCAATTTGACAACACCGACGGATTAATGCCTGTAGAAACAAACACTGTTACTATCTCAAGAGAAGTTTACCGCAACGGCCAAAGCGTATACCGTCTAAACGGCCGCCGCATGAGTCGCACACACATAACTGAAACTCTCTCAATGGCCGCCATATCTAGCATGAGCCAAAACATCATCCCCCAAGGCACCATCACCCGCTTAACCGATCTCACATCACTTGAGCGGCGCAAAATTATTGAAGATCTCATTGGTATTGCCCAATACGATTCAGAAAAAACTGAAGCTGAAGAAAAACTACGTGCCGCTGATATCTCCATTCGGACAGCCATGGGCAGAATTGACGAGGTACAAAAACGCCTAGACGACCTTGAACGTGAACGTAACCAATTATTACGTTATATCTTTATCCAAGCTGAAACCCGCAAATTCCAAGCCATAAAAATATCTAGCGCTATAATCCAGCAAAACCAAAAAGTCATCGAAAACACAACCCAAGCACAAAAAGTGCAAGAACGTGTCGATAAACTTAGAGAACAACGAGACCTGCGGCGAAGTCGACGTCATGAAATCGAAGGTGAATGGCGTAAACTAAGCGGAGAAGGTCTAGAGCAGGGAGGTAGTGAAGTGTTACGGGTGCAGATTAAAATCGGTGAAGTAAAATCCAAACTCACCGAACTTAGTTCCAAAATTAATTCCGGACAAGCTAGTCTGGATAGTTTTAAGCGGATAAGAGAAAACAATGCCACTCAGCATGAAACGCTTCAAAAAGAAATTCATGAAAACCGTCTAAAAATACGCCAGTTCCGTAGTGAACTTGAAAAACTCAAAATCCAACTTGACGAAAAACAGATGCAGCATGAAACGCTGGCCAAAGAAACCGCTCAACTATGGGAAGGGTTAGACGGAAACAATCAAAAAATCCATAAACTAAACGGTGAAACCGAGGGTTACGTAAAGCGATTGGCGTTTTTGCGTTCTGAATACAAACAAGACAAAGCGGCTTTACGCCTTTGTACAGGTAGACTCAAAAGCCTAACAGTTCGAAAAGAAAAATTCATCCAAAGTCAAGCTGAAATCGAAAAATCGTTGGCTGAACTTGAACAGGTTCAAAGAGACCAAAAAGCACAACTTAAAAATCTTGAAAATACCTTTGAACGTAAAACCCTTCAAAGAGACACAGTATCAAGAGAGATTCTTGAAGCCGAAAAAATTGCCAGCTCAGCCAAAGATGCCGTCATCGAATTTGCTACTCAACGTAATCTCGCTGCAACTATTGCTGCCGAAGAGAAAGCCTTACGCGGCATCGAGGAAATGGGTAAAGTTGGGGCCATCAACGGTATCCATGGTAGGCTCCGTGAACTTGTCAAAATCGATAAAACCTATAAAAAAGCAATCGACGCCGCAGCCACAGGCTGGATGGATGCCCTTGTTGTCAAAGATATCGACACTGCGTTTACCTGTACTGAAACACTTAGACGCATGAAACTGGGAAGAATTAAAATCATCCCCCTACAGGGTGCAATAACCCCTAAAAATAAATCAATACCCAAACGCGACGGCATTATGGGTCCATTGAGTGGTTTTATGAAATATGGGGGTAACTTTGATTTTGCTGTGAACTATGTATTTGGTGATACCGTGGTTGCCACCAATGATAAAGCGGCATTTGCACTCTCTAACGAAGGTTTTCGTGTCGTCACCATAAACGGAGATCTTTATGAACCTGGTGCGTTTGAAGGCGGATATTATCGTGCCCCAATAGATTTCTCTACTATAATCCCAAGCGAAAACGCGCTAAAAAGTCTTGACGAGGCGGTCCGGGCGCTTCAAACCCATCTCACCCAACGAGGCACTGACATTGTAGATATCGAAGAAGAACTTGAACGCGCTAAAACCGATATGGTCCGATTATCCGAAGGCATTGCAACTCTAGAGCGCGAAATCATTCGTATTCGTCGGGGCGTCAAACGTACCCAATTTAACATCCGTCACATCGATAAATACAGTAGTAAACTTGAACGTGAAGGGGCCTCCTTTAAGGGCCGTATGACCGTTTATCGTAATGAACGAAGCAATATCCAAACCGGTCTCAAACGTATACACACCGAAATCACCTCTTTGCGGCTAAAAACCGATGTGGAACACATCAAGGCGCTAGAAGTGCAGCGTGAAAAATTCGGTGAAGAAGCAAATACCTTGCGCCAACGTATAGGTTCTTTGCAAACTGAAATCAACACAAATCAATCTCAATTTGATCATGTTTTGCGTATAAGTTACAAGAACACCAAAATTCAATTAACTAAAATGGAACAGCAACAGGTAAAACTGCAAAAAGAAGTCACCGATGCCATTGCTGAACGTGACACAGCCAAAAAAGAGGCTGATGAACTAGAACAAAACCGGGTGAACCTCTCAAATGCCCTGCTCTCTGCACGTGAAGAAGCCAAAAAGTTTACTTCTCAAATTGATTCAATAGATGCTGAACTTCGCCTGGTTGATGTAGAGTATGATCAGGCAGATCGGTTGCGAAATCAACTTCAACTCAGTATGGAAACCACCCAGATGCATCTCCATCAGTTTCAAACCCAGCTCAAACAGTACGGTTATGAGCAGTTACTGGAGGTTAATGAGCGACAGCTCCAAGATGCAGAAACGACCCTTCGTATGATGCAATTCGAGATGGATCGTATCGGAGCTGTCAACCAGCTTGCTGCCCAGCACTACGCCGATCAAATCAGTCGTTACCGTGAGTTGTCGGTCCGTTTAAATGAGCTTGAGCGGGAAAAACAAGCTATCGTCGCATTCATGGATGAAATTGAAGCAAAAAAGCGCAAAGTTTTCATGACAGCGTTTGATAAAATCAATGATAGTTTAACTGTTTACTTTAGCAAAATGACTGGTGGCGGTGAAGCTGTACTGAAACTGGAAAACCCCGATGAACCCTTCACAGGTGGTATAGAGATGATTGTTCAGTTCCCTAACAAGCCCTCTATTGTTGTCAGTGGCGCAAGCGGCGGTGAACGGTCTATCTCTGCAGTCGCTTTCATATTCTCACTCAAAGAGTTTTCTCCCGCTTCATTTTATATCCTTGACGAAGTAGATGCGCACCTAGATGCTTTTCACACCACTAAACTTGCTGAAACGTTGCTAGCCGAAGCGGGTCAAACACAGTTTATAGTTATCAGTTTGCGTCCTGAAATGGTTAACAAAGCCCAGAAAGTCTATGGTGTCTATGAACGTAACGGTATTTCAAATGTGGTAACTGCCAAATTTCCCGCGGAGGTGTCTGCAAAGTAATGGCCTCAGTTGCGAATTTGGTGACCCGACGGCCCTTTTATTTGCGGCCGCCTTGGAATATTTTGTTTGAACTCAGTAAACTAGAAAAGCTTACCCCTTGGAATGTTAACATTGCTTATTTATTACGTACTTTTCTTGTGGAAATGGAGAAAACTGGACCTGAAAAAGTAGATTTTCGTGCGTCGGGGGTTGCATTGGATTCTTCGGCGTTGATTTATCTCATGAAATCCAAGTTGCTATTGACATTACAAGAACCTCCATCTCAACCGTCCCGAGTGCCAACTGATTTTGTTCCGCCGCCCTTGTTTTTGCCCCTTCGGCATGAACTCACATCTACAACTATTCAGCATTTACTTGAGGTTTTAGATGATGTTTTAAAGGGTGAAAAACTTTTGTCTCTGCGTCCTGTGATTGAGCCGCATCCTGTTTTGCCTGCTGTTACTGATTTGTTGCCAAAATTTGACAAGTTTATTGCTGAACTCGAGATGCAAGTGGATAAGCTTTATGCTTTGTTGATGGAGCGTACGGGTGGGCAGGGTATTATTGATTTCAGTACGCTCTCAAAGGGTGCAACTCGTATTGAAGCCCTTAGAATGTTTATTTATTTGTTGTTTCTTGCACAAGACGGTTTAGTCAGTCTGTGGCAAAATGAAGAAACTGAAGAGCTCTATATTGCTGTGGGGAAACTAAGCGTTGGAAAATCTGAACAATCGTTCCGTTGAAGAAAACCCTGCTGATCCGATTGTTTCGGATGTTCAAGCGGCGGCTGCCTCTGAGATTACTAAAACTGTTGAGGTTGTACCGAGTGGGTCATCTGAAAATGTCGAGTCTGCTTTGGATACCGAACAACGTCGTGCCCAAGCTCTAAATCTGCTCGAAGCAGCGCTCTATGTTGCTGGACGTCCACTGGATATAAACGAGATGTGTCAGGCCGTGG
Organism: Nitrososphaerota archaeon; assembly: GCA_031274765.1. Lineage (GTDB taxonomy): Archaea > Thermoproteota > Bathyarchaeia > Bathyarchaeales > Bathycorpusculaceae > Bathycorpusculum. The sequence goes on from JAISPR010000048.1 coordinate 40,230, forward strand.
GTAGTCGTAGCAAAAAACGGGTTGTTAGCTATGCGCAGACCCTTATAGAGCAATATAAAGCTCGGAATAGTCCCTTGGAAATATTGGCGCTCAAAGATGAACGATATGTGTTGCAGGTTAAAGCCGAGTTTACACCGTTGATTAAGCGGTTGGTTAATCGTCCTTTGTTGTCGTCGGGGCCTCTTAAAACACTTTCTTACATTGCTTATCGTCAGCCCATAACTCAAAAAAGAGTGATTCAAGTTCGCGGGCAACACGCTTATGGTCACATCAAATTGTTAAAAGATATGGGTTTGATTATGACTGAGCGGAGTGGGCGTTCTTTGGCTCTTAGAACCACTGATTATTTTGCTGATTACTTTGGGTTAACGCAGGACATATTGACGTTGAAACGAGATTTGCGCAAGATATTTGGTACTGCTATCAAAGAAGATGCAGTTGAACGGGCCCAGCGTGAAGTTGAGGAAGAAAAGCAGGCAATGCAGGAGATAGAGGTGTCCCAAGAAGATGGTGACAAACCGTCTGATCAGAGTAGTGGTGACTATTAGTTCTGACTGCAAGTAATTGTTGATGGCTAAGTTGTAGGTTGTTATTACTTAGAACCTGTGTTCAGTAACGCCTCAGCAATGTATCCTGATTTCTCGGCATTTTTGTACTATATGTGTATGTGTATTGATTTTAACTTGATTTTGCGAATAATATTTCAATTAAAGTATTGGTGATGGTTGTTACTATTTTTTACAACACACATTTTTGTTGTGGTGTAATTATACTATACATTGCGCATAAAAATTATGATACAGTCATCATATAAAAAACAAGAGTTAATACACAAAAAACGAATATGGTGTGATATAATAAATAACACGTACTAAAAAACGACAAATAATTTTTCAGCCGCGTATATCACAACTTTGACGAGAATTCAGGATGTATCCTGAGTTCCCAGTTTTTAGGCACACGACAAAAAACAAAAGACAAAAACAACCCCAAACCAAACCCAAACCAAACAAAAAATTCAAACACTAATGTGTCTAAATTAGACACACAAGCAAACCATTCATCTGCACAAAAACCATAAACAAACACCAATACGCATACCAAATCACACCATACTACGACCCCAAAACCAAACCTGAACATACCAACACATCCAAAAAACCCACCACACAACCCCAGCCCCATAGCCCCCATAGCCAAACACTTCATCACAAAAAGCACAAAAGCAGCCATAGGCAGAAAAAAACAACAAACCACCATCACAAAGTAACAAACGAAATCCAAGCTCACATATGCACCATAACCTGCTCAAAACCCCCAAACGACCCACCCGATGGACAATACAAGCCATAGCAGATGAACCATACAACCCTAAATAATCGACTCCATAACCAACAGTACAGCTTGTGAGGGCATGAAAAAAACGAAATTAAACCCTAGCTCACCAAAAAAGGGTGCATTCCCAAAGCAAATGTTGCTTATGTAGCAAAAATGGAAGATGTCTTGGATGTGTATCAGCGGCCATGATCCTCTTAGACCCGTAGTTGATTGATGAAACCAATAAATAACTTGTTGAGCAGATTAGGTTCTTTGTGTACTCGGACAATCTCGATGGGTTGATTGTGAGCTGAGCGGGTGGGTGTTGATGTTTTTATGTTTTTGAACTTTGTAGGTTGGTGTGAAACTATAGTTATTCAAACTTGAGTGGTTATTGATTTTGTTTATGTGTTCAAGTTTATTTTGGATGTGATGTATTTTTTGGTTGATGGGTTTGTTTTGGTTGTGGGTAATTTGAATGCGTGTGTGGTTGGGGTGTTGTATGGGGTGTTTTGTGTGGAGGAGGCGTGTGGGCTTGTGAGTTGGTTTGAGTGGCATTATGCTTTTGTGTATGGGGGTTGGTTGGGTGTGGTTGAGATTGGGTTGGGGTTGTGTGTGGTTTGGTGCTTGGGTGTTTGTTTGGGGGTTTGGGGAGACTGTCTAAAAACTAGATTTTTTGTGTTTTTGGTGTGAACGAACGTAGAAAATCAGTTCTTTTCTTGTTTTTCTGGGATTTGTGTTAGTTTTCGGACAGTCTGTGGGATGTTTTTGGAGTTGTTGGGGTATAGTTTAGTGTCTCTTGTGGTGTAGCGGTTGTTTGTTTATTTGTTTGGGTGTGGTGGGTGTGTTAGTTGGGGTTTTGTTTGTTTTTTGTTTTTTTGGTTGTTGGGTTTGGGTTTGTTTTTGGTGGGTTTGGTTTGTGTTGTTTGGGTTTGGTTTGTTTTGTTTTTGGGGTTTGTTTTTTGTGTTTTTTGGTTTGTTGGGGTGTTTTGGGTAGGTCTTGTTTTAAACTGCCGAATGTCAGTTATATGTCAATGTGAATTTAAGTTGCTATAATGAAAAACATAGGCAAGCTTAAAGAAGGAAAACGGAGCACACCCACCTAAAATAGCGAAAAGCCACATTTTGACACGAATTAAAACTGTTTTTGGGTTTTAAACAAATTTAGCGGCATTATAAATCGTAAAATAACATGTCACTAATATGATTTTTACAAAAAAACAAGTTAGAATTTGACTTAAAATCAAATAACCCTGCCGTGTTTTATTGGTAGTTTATTTTTCTGAGACGTTTTTGATTTTTAATATCTTTTGAGTGTTTGGTATTTTCCTTCTGCTTTGTTTATTTGGAAGGGAATGATTTATGAGCGGGTACGATGTATTTGGAATCTGAAGAGTTGGGCCGTTAGTCTAGCTGGCTAGGACGTCGCCCTCACGCGGCGAAGATCACCGGTTCAAATCCGGTACGGCCCACCAAACAACACTCAGTAGTGAGAACATTCATTGAGAAACAAGTGAAGGTATAGTTCAAACGTTACTACTCAGCAGGTTCCCACTATGTAGGCAACCTCCGAAAATCTACATTTTTCCAAAGCGCCTGTTGAAAACGGTGTAACTATGTTATTTGTTTTTCTGAAATGGGATTTTTGGAGGTTGCATGTAGTGTTTTTACAACAAAATGATGCATATATAGTGCTTGTTCTTATTTTCCTTCTGTCACAATCATATTTTTGCAGAAAAACCACTATACATAGCGGTCTACAAGTGAAAAATAATGCTATACACCTCTGCTGAGTAGTAACGTTCAAACAACTTTTGTCCCAATGCTAGTGTTGGGGGAGACTGAAAACCCGATAGTTAGATCAGGCGTTCTGTGGTAGGTGTTTGTTAGATAGTTTTGAGATATATCAGTTTGAGGTTTGTGGTTTGTTTTGGATTTTGGAGGGGGGTTGATAATGTTTTGGTTGAGTGTGGTTGGTAGGGTGAAGGGGTTGTGGAAGGTGTGGAGACTGTTTAAAAATAGAATTTTTGTGTTTTTTGCAGAAATGGGTGGAGAAAATCGGTTTTTTATTTTTTGGGGTTTTTACTATTTTTTGACAGGCGGGCAGGTTGTGGTTTGTTATTGGGCTGGCTTTTGTGTGGGGTTTTGTGTTTAGGGTGTGTTTGTGGATATTGTTTGCACTATTGTTTGCTGTGGGGGTTTTTTGTTTTTTGGTTCTTTATTGGGCTGAATAGTTATAATTTTTTAGTTTATGGAAAGTAAGAATTTTTGTAATATCTGTGATTTGCAATGTTTATTGTGTGTAAGTTTGATAGGTAGACGTTTAATTTGAATATTTTTATAAATTGTCTAATGGGTTAAGAAATTTGGAAGTCGGGTGGGTTGAAAAGGGGGTGGTCAGATTAAAACAAAATTGGGCAGTGTGCCACTTTAGAATAGATAATTTGGCGTAGAATCAAACCCGTGTTAACTCCATAGATGTTGATAGATTCGTCAAATTTTTAAGGGAAAAACCACGCTTAAATTTATGTACGA
>JAISPR010000096.1 GCA_031274765.1 Nitrososphaerota archaeon
AACAAACAAATCCCTAAACAAACAAATCCCTAAACAAACAAATCCCTAAACAAACAAATCCCTAAACAAACAAATCCCTAAACAAACAAATCCCCAAACAACCAAACCCCAACTCAGAGTCTATATTGCCAACCTATGCAAATACAACCAAGGCGAACTAACAGGCGGTTGGCTAAACCTTCCAGCAACACACGATGAAATTCAAGCATTTCTAAAAAACCAAGTTGAACTAAACAACCTCCATGAAGAATACGCAATACACGATTTTGAGTCAGATTTTCGACTGGGTGAATATGAAAACCTCTATGATCTTAACCTGTTAGCTGTAATGCTAGAGCAGATGAGTGAACACGAGAAAGCAATCGCGGCAGCCTACTGTAGTGCCAATAGCCTAAAAGACACCTTGAGCATACTCAATACGTGTAAACAAATTGGTGTGCTTTTCTATGTGGAGCTAGATGCTAATGCTTGGGGCAGTAGAGAAGAGAAACTCGGCTACGCTATAGTTGATGAATTTGATTCTGAGCTAAAAACGGCTCTGGAACAATGCAAGTTAGGCGCAGGTCTTTGTGCGTATGATTATTTTGATTTTGAAAAATACGGCCGTGACATAGCGCTTAGCGAGGGTTATTTTGCCTCTGATGAGCTGTTCATATTCTATGTCTCAGATATTGATGTCAAACTTTACACCGTTCGAGAAATAAAAGACGAGTTATGTGATACTCGTTTAGAGGAGGTCTAAATATGGCGTTTTTATGGGTGAATATGAAAACAGAGAATAAATCGGCGTTAGTTCATAAATACGCCTTATCGTTCATGCAACAACCATTGTTCAGCAAAAAGGCCGGATGATCTATGAGTCTTGAGGGCATGTGATAAAAAGTGGTTGTCAGCAAAATTAGAGGAGATGTAGCTTCTTGTTTTGAAGTATGTGGCGGGGGTTGTGGACAAAGTTGGTGGGGGCTTGTTTGTTGATTCTGCCTTAAAATGTTAAGTGTACTTAATTTCCCTCTCTTTATTGTATATTTTTATATATTTTTTGTCTGTTAGTGCTTTTTTAAGTGTACTTATTTACCGGCTGGTGTTGTGATGGTTTGTCCGTATTTGTTTGTGTTGTTTTTGGTGTTGGTGTTTTGTGATGATGGGTGTTTGGTTTATGGTTTTGTGAGTGTTTTTTGGGTGTTCGTTTCAAAAATCATCTTTTTCTTTTGTATTTTCAGTAGATTTTGGGTTTTGATCATCAAAACTTTTGCATTTCAAATTTTTAAGTGTTAATAAATATTGTTCTGTGATTAGCTTCTTGCAGAGTTTAGTAAAGCAATACTGGGAAAGTCTTTTTACTAAAAATGGTTATTAAATAAAGATTATGAGCGATAAAAAACTCGTAACATTATTGGTGGTGGCGGTAGTATTAGTCGTATTTGGGTACTTTTTTTTCAGTATGTCGCAGAAAGTCAATCTTCAATATGAAGATTGGGATCCTTTCTTCAATGAGTGTGACTTAACCATACACGGCGTCGTTTATGATATAGAAACTAATGTAAAAATAGAGAACGGATATACCTATCACGAGTTTCCTGTATTGGCCTTTGTTAACATAACTAATATTGTTTGGGCTAGCGACAGTTTGATGTCTTCAACGATTTTACAATTGCAAGCTAACACTGTGTTTGGTAGCAATGCACTCATTATTGCTTTTGATAAAACTGATGAATTTCAAATATCCAAAGGGCAATTAATCGAATCAAGCGGTAAATATTTTACAATCACCCCATCGGTGTACGTTCTAAAATTGGTGGTTGCTGAAGGTGTTAGCGGGAGTTATCTAAAACCTTTAACTGATTCTTGAGTTCACACCTGCGTTTAACAAATATAATCAAACCTAACGGTACATTTCCAATCTACTGTCTTAATAAAAAAGTTTTAATATGCCGCTTGTATGTCAATTAAATGGCAAGGAGGTAAAAATGAAATGAGACGTAATTCGTTGGTTGTGATGTTTGGCGTAGCCATCATAGCTACAGTATTGTTGACTTCTGTTTTTGCATCCGCCAAAGAGATGTATACAGAACGCTCAGCTTATACCACACAAGCTGGGGGCGGATACATCTTTGCAGGCATTAAAACATACTGGGACGACGTAACCTATGTGATAAACGCAGGTAAATCGTCAACTACTGTATCCTATACCATAAATTCTCCTGGAACTTGTAGTCTGCAGGAGAAGCGCGGGAGCATAACAACATACAATACTGAAGCATATGTTCGCGTGGATTATTTCCCATCGAGCAGTGCAGCTTACGGTATGTATGCAACGGCGTGGGGCTATCCATCGTATACATCAAACCAATGGGGCGCCAGTTGGGATCTGTGGTACATCTAAGCTTGGAGTAGTTTGAGTGACAACAAGATCATTCATAGCGGGAATTTGTATAATTCCCCTTCTCTTTTCTTTTATGCTTCTCGGTTTTTGTTGCAGAGCTGAGTCCGATTTTCCATCTTCTTTTGACATATCGTTTAGGGGAATTTCGAGAAGCAATCCGGCTTATATTCAGCTTGAACTATCTAACGGTACAACTGTGACAGCAAAAGAAGTGTCACTTAACTTCTCTATGACTTATAAAGGAGACGATACATATGCCGTTCACATTTCCGTACAGGGCGACAGTTTTCTTAGTGATGCAACCGTATTTGCTAGTGTTGTTGATGAGCATTTAGTTGTTGACTCAATGAAATCGATCTTTAAAATCAATCCTCAGCTTCTTAATCAAAGCGGGAACTTTGTGTTAGCTGAAAGATCAGACTACAATATAGTTGGTAAAGTAATAGCTCCGACTGGAAAAGCTTTGACAACTATGCCAGATACTTTGGTTAGGGCTATAATGGTTGAGTCATTTCATGTAGCAAACAATACATCTCAACGGCCTTTAATTTTGGGTTATGATCCCGCTAGTGGTGTCGTTGTAAACGCAGGTCCCATAGTTAGTGATATTTTACTCAAAAAAATTGGTATAGATTTCATTTCAGGTGGTGCCTTTCAACTTGTCTCTTTCTCAAACACTTTAAACCTTGAATTAATTCCGCTTTCAAGTTTAACTATCAACTCCACCTCAAATTCTTGGTACACTATATCTTTGTTGATAGCTATACCTGCTGTTTTTGTCGGCGTTATTGTCCTATTTCTATTGAGCCGAAAGAAGCGTAGCCGCAAAATAGGAGACAGGTAACCAAATTCAATGGGGCCTTGTTGATGACCGCAAATATATTGGGTGAGTTCGAAGGTGTTGTAAAACGGTTTAAAGAAATTGGAGCATTAAATGGTCTCACTTTTAAAATATACAAAGGTGTAAACGGCTTAATAGGTCCAAACGGAGCAGGTAAAACTACAACAATTAGGCTGAGTTTAGGACTGATAAAGCCTGATACGGGTAGTGCAACCTTACTTGGATTTGATTGCTGGAAACAATCACTAGACCTCAGACAGCGTATAGGTATTTTGTATGAAAAACCGGCTTTCTATGATCACCTCTCTGGGCTTGATCACCTCAAATTAATGGCTAAATTAAAAAAGTTATCTGACCCTTTGGGTGAAAGCAAACAAGTTCTAAAATTGGTTGATTTTGATAACGAAGCACAGTACCGGCGTATTAGTGGATATTCCGCAGGTATGCGCCAAAGACTTGGGCTTGCACATGCATTATTAGGTCAGCCTGAGCTTATTATTCTTGATGAACCCACCTCAAACTTGGACCCCCTAGGACGAGCCCAAGTAATCGAATTATTAAACACACTAAAAAAACGCGGTTTTTCATTTTTAATTTCAAGTCATATTTTATCTGAATTGGAAAAGGTTTGTGATCATGTCATCTTAATGAATGGCGGCATAGCTGTTCGTCAAGGAATGCTGGCCAGTTTACTCTCTGAAGTGCCTTCGGGCATATTTAGAATTAAAGTTCACCCAAACGAACCAATTGTAGATCTACTTAAACAGGAGGAAAGTGTTAAATCGGTCACCCCTGTAGAAAATTACTTAATAGTTATTACATATAATGCTCATAAATTCCAGCAACGCCTGCCCTTCCTTGTAGCACGAGCTAATGCTTTTCTTGAGGAAGTTAAGATGGAAGGAAACGATTTGGAGTCGCTATTTAAAATTGCGGTTGCTCAGGGGGATAAACGGTGAACATGTGGCCAAATAATGCTTTGATTGACTTATTTAAAGCGGAAATTCAAAAAGCGTGGAGTTTTCCTATACTAGAAATAGCTGTAGGTTTAATTGCATTTACAACGATAGCAAACATTCATGTGCTATTAAATATTAGCACACAAACGGGCTTATTGGCGTCATTTTCTATCCTGATTTCAGATTCATTTTTTGATAGTCTTTATTCTCAAATGCTATTTTTGTCAATTTTCTGCGGGGTTCTCGTGTCCTTGTCTTTTGCTAGAGACTATGAGCAAGGGTTTATGCAGACATTGCTTTCTTCACCTGTATCTCGCTCGGTCGTATTTCTTGTTAAATTCTTTGCTGTGATCTTGCCATTAACCATTCTGACGTGGGTGATGACTACTTCAATTGTTTTTCTTAATTTTTATTCCGGATCTTCTGTTATGGTGGTGATAGAAAAAGCTCTCTGGGCGTTGCCTGTAATATTTATTGCATTGATGTTTTGTGGCGGTTTTGCGGCCTTCATTTCTTTATCATTAAAGCGGACGATTCCATCTGTCCTCACTGTGGTATTAGCGGGTTTTTCTATTTGGTATATTTCAACAGTTACCTCTGATGTAGTGGGTAACATAGCGAATTATTTTATCCTAACACCTTTTCCAGTTCCACTTATAGCCTTGAGTCGAGTATTTGGACGGGTTGTCACTCCTTTTATCTCGCTTGGAGATTTTGAGTATGTGTTGCCTACTTGGGTTTTTTGGGTTTTATCAGTGTTTTATGCGTTGGTGTTTTTGGTTCCTGTTTATGTTTATTTTACAAGGAGATTTGAAATACGCGAATAATTCGAGTTGGAATAATCATTGTTATTATAGGGTTAATGTTATTTCTAAATGCATCATCTGAGCACGTTCCTAGATCTTATATTTATACTCTAGGCGAGATACCGGTGAATGTAACTCATGTTTATGTAGTGTCTATAGCGCCAGTTGGTCCGGGAAATATAAGTGTGGGTTACTTCCGCATTACGGGTAATGCGCCAGGCTTGGGTGGTCCTCCTTCCGAGTTGTTTGCGGAGTCGGTGGTTTTGCCACTTCATCTGTTAATAACCGATCCAGCGAATCGTACGTTGTTTAATGCGGATATTGTTACGCCGGACTTCTTTGCGGTTGACTTTAACACACGCGGTGACTACTTGGTTTACTTAACTAATAACGGCAATAAATCTGAATCTATCCCTATTGGTGTGCAGTTTGGAGAGGGTAATCTGCAAAATAGGGAATTTGATAAGTATATGCTCTCTGTAACGCTTACTCTGATTGGAGTAATTCTTATCGTTGTAGGTGTTGTTAAAAAACTAGTCGCGAAACCCGTGTTGAGTTGTTAGTCTGTTTGATTCCAATAGTGAATGTAGTTATACCGATGTATTGCGGGATATGTTGGGTCGTCATAGACTATGTCTAACTTTGAGCCGTATTGAGTGAGTCTGTTTTGTACTTGATTCCAGATTTGCTGTGATGTACCATTGGCATCCCAAATGCCCCAAATACGGTCTTGGGGGTTACGCATGCCCCAGCCATAGTTTATAGGCAAAACAAGAACCGCCTCCGCCCCGATCCCCCCATGTACAATGTTGTCATTTTCAACTACCTCAAACCAGAAGCGCTCCAAAGCCTGGAAATGCTCATCTTGTAAAATCCCATAATCCCCCGCCTCCGTATCCAGAGCATAATTAAACAACACCACATAATCCGCCCCACACTCATAAGAGAGACGCATCTGATCATACAACACATCCCCACTAGCCAAATACGGCTGATGCGTATACGTCCAAGTGAGTATGGTACCCCACTGTTTATTTTGCAGGTTTGCCGCTCCGCGTACTAAACCAATCTCTTGAATAACAGAGTTGTTCCAGCCCAACTCTGCCAGCACCACATCGTAACCACTCCGATAATCCCACCAATACCACACAAAATCCGAAGTAAAAACACTAACTGATTGATCCGCTAAATACCGCAAATAACCTGCAACATGTATTTCAAATATCTGCGCAGCTTCATCATAGGTTCTTATGGGGTTTTTATTTAACACCGCATTCAAAGGCTCTGCTTGAGAAATACGTTCACTCCCATTTGTTGCCGTATAGAAAATATTGCCTTGACTCTCACAAACAGTAATATCCCCACTAGGATAATAGGTTACAGTGGTACTGAGTGGATCGGGTGGATTGAAGTATGCTATGGTTCCGTTTGGGTATTCTGTGTAGCGTTCTTCGGGCCAATTTTCTGGCCAAGGAACATTAACTATCAGCTCTGGAGAGGTATCTTCAGTGAATGTAGTTTTCGAGTTAGTGATGGTGAGGGTTCCGTTTTTTGATCTATCCTCGACTTGGTACGTCACTTTTACCGTACCATTAGGGTAATAAATAGTCTCCACAGGGTAATAAGCGGTTGTATAGTTGTATACCGCAATGCCACCGGTGTTCAGCTTAATTATGTTACTCCCGTTTGTATTTGGTGGATGAATTGAAATTGTTTCCTCGAGAAATTTTCCACCGGGTTCATCATGAATGTATGCTCCTATGAATTGGTTTCCCCACCTTTGTTTTGCCATTTTAATCCATTCGGCTCCTTGTTGCTGTATTGTATTATCCGTCCAGTTATCTTCTGATTCCATAGCTTGTAAAAAACCAAAGGTTAGACCCATATTAGCCGCAAATTTGAGTCCAGTTGCAACTGTGTAGTCGCCGATTTCATCTACTGCGGTAAGGTTTTGTTGGAGGGTTCCGGAGGTCAGGATGAAGAGGTTGGTGTAGTTTTTGACTTTATCAATTAGTTGCTTGGCGCCTTCTATTGTGTCTCCGCCATAGGTTACACCAACATAGAAGGGCTGATTATTCGCGCCATTTTTGGCTGGCGGGTTATTCATTACAAGTATGGCGGCAGAAGTCACAATTATTATCAGAAATAATGCCAGGGCGACAAATATTTGGAGCCGTTTCATATCAATAACCTGATTTTCTGTTGCAGATAAATACGTGCCATCATTTTTATTTTTATTCCCAGTTCAATTTCAGATATCTAGAGCCTGTTAACATTAAATTTATTACTAGGAGGGTATAGTTAGTGTAAATATGGTGTTTTCAAAAGAGGCTTTCGTTAAAATTGAAAAATATTTACCTGTGCAACGTAAAAAATCAATTATAGATAATTACGTGTTCTTAAGTGCCATCCTCTGCGCAATTGAAAATGGCTGTAAATGGCGAGCAATACCTAAAGAATATGGAAACTGGCACACCATATACATGCGCTTTAGCCGATGGAGCAAAAACGGATACCTGCAACGCATTTTCGAAGCCCTGCAAAAGAAGGCATAGCTCTATTGAGATAAAACGAGCTTGTCTTGATAGCACACATATCAAAGTACACTCAGATGCCGCTGGGGCTTTAAAAAAGCGGTAAACAAAGTATCGGACGTTCCAAAGGCGGATTAACCGCCAAGATTCATGTTGTTACTTTGTCTGCTAAGATTCTGTAGCGTTTAGTCTTTCCTTTAGGTAACGCACATGACGCACCTGGAGGTCAGAAATTGCTTGCAACACTTAACGGTAAGGGTGCGCCTTTGTTGATGGATCGGGCTATGAGGGTAATAAAATGCGTGTGCTCGCTAAAAAGCAAGAGTTTGTTGCAGTGGTTTCTCCTAAGAAGAATCGTAAATATCCTTGGAAGTGATACGGAGTTGTACAAGTTTCGTAATGAGGTTGAACGTTTTTTCCTGCGTATCAAATGTTTTCGCAGGGTATTCACACGATATGGCAAATTGGATATAATCTACGCAGGAGTGATTATAATGGCGCTAATCTACGACGCAATATTAATGTGAACAGGTTCTAGTTCAAAAATAACTTGGCTTTTCATCACAATCTTTGCGGTATTCTGCCGCTATTTTGGTCAAGTTATTTGTTAACTGTTCCTGATCGGAAGTCAAGCCATAAAAAGGGGGTTGAGCGAATCTTTTGGCCATTTAGCTATGATGGTATGCAATCGATGCTTACCCCATACGTCGCGATTGATATGTATTGACCACTTATGGGGGCAATAAAGTAATACCAATCCCCATTAGTACTGCTGACTGTTGAAGTGGATCCTGATTTTACTGTTGCTTGAGTCCAAGGACCTGTGGCGCTAGTGCCAACGTATACGGATAGTGGGCCGCTTCCTTTTGCGTAGATAGCGATGGTTGTCCCTGTAGCTACTATGCCGGTCATCTCTGCGACAAGTTTCGCTTGGTTAGAACTGGAACCGCCAAATTGTGCCCAAGCTCCGTCTGGTGCAGGGTACAAAATGCCGTTAGGGTTAGTGACACTTACATAACTGCAAACATTTTTTGCATAGGTGTTGTATCGCGTTATGGTTGGTTGTGCTGTGTCTGTTAATTGTGCTGTAGCTGGAGCCGCAAGACTTGCGAGCATAGTAACGCACAATAGTGCTACAATAGGGGCGATCACAAAGTTCTTTTTCATTTGTTTTTTAGTTTTTTGGTTTTTTACCGTAACTTTTCAAAGTTGCCCCTATGGAATTTTAAGTAGATCAGAAAAAATCTCCACAACCTCCTCAACTTTCTTAGACAAAACACACAAATACTCCCGCCCACCCACCTCAACAACCATACGCATCTTAGACAACACATACAAAACCTCCAAAACCGACACCACCCCAACCAACTTTTTCTCACGCAACCGCATCAAAATCTTAAAATACAAACGCAAAGCCAACAACACAACAACAAAAAAACCCCGAACAACCTCATCACACCCCAAACACGTCTTATCAACCTCCAAACCATTCACCATAAAATCAAACACCTGCAAAATCTCCTCACACGCACTATACTGCTCAAACACCACTCTGGGCAAAACATCCAAATCAGACAACACCCCAAACACACCCGCCAACCGCTGTTCAAAATAACACTCATCCACAGACAACTTACCCTTACCCACCTGACGCAACAACAACTCATCAGGCACCTTCACCAAAGAGGGATCCTTAAACAAATACAAAAATCCATACTGCCCACAACCCACCTTCGCACAAGCGATCATCCGCTT
>JAISPR010000104.1 GCA_031274765.1 Nitrososphaerota archaeon
GAGTGTAGGTGGGCTAATTTGAAGCGTGCTTTGCCTGATTTGATGCCTAAATGTGAAACACTACAAGAAGCCGTGTACACCCACTTTGAAGAGTGTAATTCTTAAACTATTCTGCTATAGTAGCCGCTAGAAAGTCGTTTATCGGTATTTTCTGTCCATTTGGCAAGGAATGGATTTTGTCACATAGGTAAGTCTCAATTGAATTGATAAACTCATTAGGTATATTAGATCGGACATGTGTAGTAGTTTTAAATGCCCTTTTTTGTTCAGCAAAGAAAGTAGCAATTAACAGGCCATCTCTATTGGAAATTGTTTTAATTCCTTTTTCGTTCAAAAATGGTTGGAGGTTTTTTTGGAAGTGTTCAACAATGGCATCATGCGATTGTTGAATTAAATCCAAGGCTTCCTTCACAATAGACGACGTTAAGAAACAACTATCTTTTTTTGCTTTTCAAAAAATCATTACAAGCTTTGATAGTGGACGCAAGCGGTTGAGGCAATAAGACACGGTATCAACTATATATCCGCCTACTTGCCCAAAAGACAACTTGATACGCCCTATGTTAAAAGAAGCCCATAACGTTTCTAATAACCATAGCGCTTGAATCCTCATAAGACGTTATCGGTTGGAATTGAATATGGGGTCTGATTAAATTATTGGTTTCTAAAACCAACCTTTCTATGTTACTCGTTAATCCATCAAGGTATTCTTTGTTTAGTTTGCTAAGTTGTAGGGGTTTAGTCTCGTCGAAGTCATCTAATGTGGAGCAGTTACACAAATCAATGTACCACATTAATTTTACTCGTTCATGCTCCATTTTATTTAGACGTTTGGTAAAGGGAATGATCCAATTATTATGTTCATCTAAAATGAACTTGAATTTTTTTTCATTGTGTAAATTTTGAGCAAGTTTCAAGTGTTCTTGTGTTAACCGTTTGTCATATATTTTCAAATAGTCACAAAGACAGAAACACTCAGATTCTATCAATTTCAAAAATGAGAGTGAAAAGTCCGAATTGAAGAAATCCTTACATGTTTTCTGCAACTCTGCGATAACATCGTCAACAATTTTCTTATGGAACGCAAATATTTCAGAAAAATAATTGTTAATATAAATGTTTATGCCACGACTATACTTCCTAATTTGAACTGACTTCTCAATAATCTCGTCTTTTTGTAATTGAGCTTCTAATAACTTAGCTAAATGATTTTGAATTTCTGTTTTAGTGAAGTTGGGAAAATTTGGCAATTCGTTAATAATATTCAAATTTTTCTCTAAAATTGTGGCTAAAACACTTTTATAATCTTCAAAATCTTGCTTTAGCTCACGACCATTTTCAACCCAGCCTATTGGAACTGGCATAGCATTCTTAAGACTTGATATCTTGTTTGTTCCACTTAGAGTTACAGACAAATTTACACCTCTGTATTGTTTTGGTGTATTTCCTCGATTCTTCTATTTTCTCAGAGACATATTTCTTACGCGCTCCGATTTTAAAAGTTATGTGAATTATATGAAGTAATCATTAAGCCGTAATTCCCGTTATTTCCTCTAGTACAACACTGTATCTAAAACGCTTGATATGACTTTTTAAGCTTAATTCTCGCATCATCCATTACGACTCAGCGGTAATAGATGGTTTAGCAACGTAAATTCCCAAGAAATTTATATGTGTATTGGGTGGTTGTTTGTGTTGTGGTTTGGGGGTTTTGTGAAGGATGTGTTTGGTTGGTTTAGGTTTTGGGTGTTTGTTTGTTGGTTTTGTAGATGGGAGACTGTCTAAAAACCAGACTGCGCAAAAACTCCGATAAAATTCACCAAGACCACTACATGCAGCAATAAATGAGGCGATACGCGCCATCTGCAGTGTTTAACGCCATTATTTTTTGACTTTTATGCAGTCTGAAACTAGATTTTTGTGTTTTTGATGTAAACGAGCGGAGAAAAACGCTCTGTTTTTGTTTTTTAGAGATTTTTGTTAGTTTTTGGACAAACTGTTGGGGGTGGGCGCATCCCAATTGTAGAGAACCTTGCATATTTTTTCTTGGGTGGGTTTATTTTTTGTTGAGCGGTAATTGTTTTGAGGTATGCTGTGTTTGGTTTGTTTTTTGGTATGTTTGTTTTTTGGTATGTTTGTTTTATGTATCTGTGGTTGGGGTTATTTGTTTTTTGGGTTGGTTTGTGTTTTGGTTTATTTGGGAGTTGGTTTATTTTTTGATGTTGTGTAGAGTTGTTGGGATCTTCGGCGGGTTATTCTTAGGTAGTTTTGGCCCATTTTGTGGTTGTTTTGTTTTTTGTGTGTTTTTTAGGCATCCTTTTAGTTTTTTGTTGTTTTTGTTTTTGATCATGCTTTTTAGTTGTGGGGGTGTAGCTAAGTTCTTGGATGATCAACTAATGAATAGT
Organism: Nitrososphaerota archaeon; assembly: GCA_031274765.1. Lineage (GTDB taxonomy): Archaea > Thermoproteota > Bathyarchaeia > Bathyarchaeales > Bathycorpusculaceae > Bathycorpusculum. The sequence continues at coordinate 2,406 of JAISPR010000104.1, forward strand.
GCGATAAGTCCAAAAGGGGAAATAATTTCCGGAAAAGACTATGGTTTGTTTCGCTAAACCCATATACAACTTTTCATTTATATTAAAACATCACAAAAACGCAACATTATGATATAAATGACAAAATCCAACCCACTACTCAAAAAATTCGCAATCGACAAAAAAGAATTCACCACAGCCGAAAAACTCAAAAATACTACAAAACCCTACCCAAACTACAAAATAACCATAAGACATCTCTCTCTCTCCCGCAACCACGCCACCCGCATCTTCAAAGGCATATTCTACATAAAAACCCCAGAACAAAAAATCCCATTCAAACCAACACCCAAAAACACACCCAACATTAAATGCTCATAACACATTCTGAATTTTTCATTTTTTTCTACTAAGTATCCCGGGTTGAATTACCAAAATTCAAGCCACCCCTATTGGTTCTTCGTCAAATTAGGGAAGTAGGTCAATAAATTTTGTTACAGTAGTGGTTGTATGGAACATAATGGCAAACATACAGGTTTAGGGAAAGAATAGTTGAACAAACCCACCTAAAATAGCAAAAAACACATATTTTTCAAACCATACAAAACACCCACCAAAAAAGTATTCAAACTAACAAAACTCTAAAAAAATTACCCTCATAAAAAACAATTATTTTTAGTAAAATACTACTGAGAATAACTGTTTTCACGAAAAAGTCCATCAAAAATAGGTTAGGAACAGTTTGGCGATAATTCACGAGATCAAACAGTTTTTAGCAAGTAAACCTGAGACATATCTGAGACTGTTTTAACATATCTACAAATTTAACAGTTCTTTTTTTACACGATTTTTCTCAAGTCAGCATTTAACTGTTCCTTATAGTAAAAAAATTGAAAAACTCACAACACATAGGCACCACCACCTCGCCATTAAAGAGATCCCCAGGATTCTTTATGTTATGGGATTTTGATTTGTAGTTTTTTGGTATTAATTTTGGTTATTTTTTATTTGTTTTTTGAGTTACTGTTTATTTTATTTGTGTGATTTTGTGTTTTGTTTATGTGTTTAACGCGGGACCTGAATAGTTACTATTTCTTCTTTAACTTGCGCATTTCTTCCTTATACTCCATCATACCGTAACAAAACGTATGTTCCTGCCCTTCCTGATTTGACCAAGAACCAAAAATATCTACAGTAGCAACAAGCCAAGTAACCCAGTAGTGGTACTTGACTATGAAGGGTCGGAAGCGTAACTGTTAAGGCGTACTTTGAACATACAAAGAGAGGCAATGCGAATGGTTGATAAGAAAAAAAGCAGGCTTTTACTGTTAACCATTATAACAGTAGGCTTTTTCTACCGGTTTGCCTTAATGACCATGCATGGTTATCCGCCTGGTGCGGACATAGGTTTGCATGCAAGCGTCATAAACTCTATTCTTGCTCCAGAAACATCTTTTTTTTATAATTATTATCACATGAGTGGGGGGCTCTCGGCTACAAACCCAGGGTTTCACATTTTTGCATCGTTTCTCATAAGCATGACCGGTGCACCCAATTATCTTGTTCAAGCAACAATAGCCGCATTGTTTTCGACACTTGTTATATTGGGTGCGTTTATGCTTGTTAGGCTGGTTTGGGGAGAGTTTGTGGGGTTTGCTGTGGCGGGGTTGATGGTTTTTTCAGCAAGTGATCTTTTGATGTTAAGCTGGGGGGGATATCCAAATATTGTGGCTTTGGCATTGATGCCGCTTTTATTTTATCTGTTTCTTCAGCCTGCCAAGTTAGTTCAAAAAAATTATCTAATTGCAACAGCATTATTGGTGGCTGCTTTGTTTTTAGTGCATTTGTTTAGTGCGCTTGTTTTTTTGGCCATAGTTGGGCTTGCTCAAATAGTCAGCTTGGGTTTTTCTAAATCCACAGGCCTAACCTTCAAAAAAACAGTCTATTGGTTAATACCGCTTTTTGTGGGAGTGGTTATGGTTTTGCCCTATCTTTTCAATATAGTTCCGGTTTATTTTGGCTCAGAGGGTGCTATAACGGGTAATGTCTCAGTTATGAAACAAGCGGTGGTGGAAACACGAGTGGTCTCGGCGCAGATTTTGGGGCTTGCGATTATACCGGCAATTTTGTTTTTGGTTTTTTCTAAAAAGCAGTTAGGTAAATTTTTCACATTGCCAAGTGTGCTTTTTGCTTGTGCTATTGTTGTACCGCTTATTGCATCTCAGAGCTATTTGGTTGGGTTCTTTTTAGATTATGAGCGTTTCGTCTATTTCTTAGCTCTGCCAGTGATGGTTTGTATTGGATTAATCATAACTATAGCAGCAACCAGTATAGCAAACCGGGTGGGAAAGATTCAGCCGCGCTTAGCGCATACAAAAGTAAAACAGTTTTTGACGGTCATTATTTTGGGCGTCTGTTTATTTACGCCTCTTTTTACATTGCCCCATATTGGTTTGGTGCGTTCGGATTATTTTCAACTAATGACCCCAGCTAAATATGAAGCCATTCAGTGGGTTTGGGCCAATACTCCAAAAGAGGCGGTGTTTGTTGCTGATGCTGAATTTGGCTGGTGGCTCTCAGGGTTTGCAAAGCGACCGACTCTTAGTGCGGTAAATCCACAGTTTTTAATCCTGCAACGGGAATTTGAACCCGCACAAATTGCTTCAAATCTTCTGGAAACAAATTATCTAGTAGATAATGGGCTGCTGCAGATAAAGCAGGCAGGTTCATTTGTTAATAGTAGTACCCAAGATATCTATGCAGTGATGGATAATTCGATGGTCAAACCGTTGGTTTTTTCTCTCAATGAGACTCAAATAAGTTTGCTGTATCGAAACAACAATGGTCCAAATGAGATGAAACTATCAGCCCAAACAGTGACTAATACACAAGTAGTTAACAAAGGAGAAGCCACATCGTTTATCATTTCAAGGGAAAATCTAAACTTTAAGGTGCAGCAGGAGATAACGATTTTTAGGGGGGTGCGGTTTGTTGAGGTGGCCTTTGTTTTTGAGAGTCAAACCGTGAATTTTGATTGGCTGCGCATACCTTTTCAGGCAAGAGGTTTTCCCATACAGTATGCTAATAGTATTGCCATAGTGGATAATACGTTACATATGATAAATCAAATTGTTTTACCGCAAAACCAATTGGGAAGCGATGTTATGTTGCAGGAAAATTTGGAATTTTATGAATTGGTTTGCAATTTGGGGGGGCAATCAAAGGTTAGATTTAGCTTTTTTGTTGGTTTATGTCCTTTTAGTGTTGAGTCAGATAATCCTTCCGTCGGGGTGTATGAGGATTTGATTGTTGATAATGCTAAAACCTATCTGGATAGGGTGGCAGATTTGCCGCTTAGCTGTTTTGATTATCAAAGAGCCATAGCGGAATGGAATATTGACTATGTGGTTCTACGGGATACCAAGGAGGTGAGTCGGTTTTTGAATGATCCACTATTTGAGGTGGTGTTTAAAAACAGTGAAGTGACTATCTTTCGAACAACTATTTAGGCTAAATCGGCCGCTTGGAAACCGCATTGCAGAATAAGCATAGACGGTTTTTAGCACCTTTGGAAAATTGGGTTTCAAAGAACAAGACATAGTTTAACCTTACCCACATAGAAAATAAAAAAGTTAGAAAACACAAATACCCCAAAAACAACAACCAAAACAACCCACGATGATAAATTATCAACAAATAAAAATACCAAAAATAAACCTAACCATTCAACCACAAAAACACAATATGAGCCTGTTTTTAGAATTAAAGCCAAAATATGCGAGAACGCTACAAGCATAAATTTTGCTGGTACACAGTTTAGCCATATTTTTGTTTTCCACCATCAAACACCACTAGCAGTTAAATCTCAATTCACCACCACAGTTACACTAAACAGGACAAATAAACAAAGTAAATTAAAAAAAGAAAAAAATATAACCAATTAACTGAGGTTTTCAAATTTCTCCTGAGTAAGGGTCTCGACGATGTCAGTAGCTATATCTATGATTGAATCAGCCTGCTTCATCATAACATCCCCATTAACCTCTTCTATCTGTGCAAGCTGCTGAACCATAGTTTCAATATCTATAAGAAAACGCAAAACAGAATCATCCGTACCAAGATTCTTAGCCACCTCATCACGAATAAGTATCTCAATAAATGCAGGCTCACCTAAACTATAATAGATAGCATTCCTAGCCTTACGAATAGCTTCAACAACCAAACTAGAGGCCATATAGGGAATTTTATGCGCAGCCTCCAACTCAGCTTTTGCCTCCCGCAAATACCTAAGCGCCCAACCCTTACGATACGCATCCATCATAGAGATTCTTTCCCAATTAATCGATTAACTCAGCTTCTTCTAGGTCAGAATCATCATCTGAGCCGGCTTGAGCTAATGTGATAGTGCGGGTTATATATCCAGCAACCTTGTTGCGCACCCGAGTGGTTGTGCCCTTGGTAAACTCATCAACTAGACGTTTATTTTCATCAAAGCTGGTTGTGAATTTGCCTGGAAAGCGCGTCATTAGTTCTTTACCTAGGTGCTTTATCTGTTCAGTCTTGACTTTTCCCATGTTTATTCCTCCGGGGTTAACGTTTTTCTCTAGCGTTTAAAAGCATAGAGCAACTCTCATTAGAGAATAGGCTTAATTTAAGTTTGCGCCTCAGAGAAGCAAAATAGGGCACTAAAGAGCAACAAGTTGGGCGGGAAATAAAAATTTGTAGCGCTCAGGGAGAGATATTGAAGAAGACCGCAAAGTTTTGGGCAATTTGATCAGCGGCTTCTTGGAACGATATTTTTTTAATATCAGCCACGGCGGCCACAACATTTTGTATGTGTGAGGGTTTGGTTAATTGTCCACTGTAGGGTTGTTTCCAATAGGTTACAGGTCCATCGGTTTCGGTTAGTAAATTGGTCAGGGGAGTTTTTTCTACAACTTCGCGAATACCAGGAGAATAACTAACAGGCGGACCCTCGGTTATGAAATAGTTATTATCGATAGCCTTAGCAAGGGCTGAGAGGGGGTGGCTAAACCAGTGTAGAAGGACCTTGGTTATGCGATAGGTGGGCAGCATTTCGACAATTTTATCCGTGGTGCCGCGTGAGTGTATGATAACGGGGAGATTCATCGCCTCCGCTAGGCACAGCATTTTGTCAAATACAAATAGTTGTTGTTCCCAGATGGATTCATATTTATAGTCTAGACCGATTTCGCCGATGGCAATGACGTGTTCTTTTTGGGTTTGGATATAGTTTAGGGTTTCTTGGAGTTCGGTTTCTTTTAGTACGTTTACGTTCCAGGGGTGAATGCCCAATGCGGGATAGACTAGTTTGGGGTATAGTTTGGATAGGCGGATGTCGTTTTGGCAGGTGGAGAGGTCTAGTGAGTTGGTGATTAACGCAGATACGCCAGAGGTTTTAGCGTCAGCTATTAGCTCTTCGATGTGGGTGCGGTATTCTGCGTCGGAGAGGTGTATGTGGGCGTCAATTAGGGGCATATTGTTCAGTGTTATATGTCTTTGGGGGTTTTAAAATTTTCTTTATATTTAATTATGGGGGTGTTAGCATGTTTTGGGTTAATGGGACAACAATGGTTAAATATAGCCGTAAATAGAAAAAGAAGCTGAAGAGTTGTCGATATGACTGAATTAGAAATAGCTGTAGCTCCCATGCATAGATTGTGTAAGAAAGCAGGCGCTGATCGAGTGAGTGAGGCGGCGGCAAAAGAATTGGCCAAAGCTTTAGAGGAAATTGGGGTTAAAATTGCCAAGGAAGCTCTTGATTTTGCAATGCATGCTGGACGGAAGACCATTAAAGCGGAAGATATAGAAATCGCCGCAAAAAAAGTCATGGGAAAATAATCTGTTCTCTACTATCTATCCCTTCTTCTTTTTATGTTTGTTTGTT
>JAISPR010000062.1 GCA_031274765.1 Nitrososphaerota archaeon
GGGTTGGTTTGTGTTGTTTGGGTTTGGTTTGTTTTGTTTTTGGGGTTTGTTTTTTGTGTTTTTTTGGTTTGTTGGGGTGTTTGGGGCAGGTCTTATTTTGAACTGCCGAATGTCAGTATTTACGACTAAATAGGCACACATTTCTTTTAGGTAGGCATCTGGGTGTTGTTCTATGTATGTTTTTAGTTTTTGGGTGATTTTTCTTTTTCGGTTGTATTTTTTGGGTTGGAGGTGTCTGTTTTTTGTTTTTGGGTTTTCTAGTTGCAGTAGGTTTGTTTGGTCATGTTGAAGGTTTGCTGGTTTGTTTTGTGGGTGGTTGTTTTGTTTGTAGTTTAGGACTACTTCTTACAGATTTTTACGACATATCATGATAGACTATATATTATACTGTAAAAATTATACTAATCGGCTATAATATCAGGCTTGAACCTTGAAATCTGACTTTTTAAATATTGACCTATATTTTAATCCTGTTTGTTCAATAATGTCTCGAGCGCCGGCTTCTCTATCAACAAGAGTAATTACAGCAGCTATCTGGCAATTAATCTCCAAGACTTCATCTATGGCCTTAAGTACCGAAGTTCCCTTAGTTGTTACATCGTCCACCACAACGACTCGCGAGTTTGGTTGCAGACCTCCTTCGATTTTGTTCATGGTACCGTGGTCTTTGCGTTTTTCTCTAACCCAAAACGCCTGAATGGGAAGACCCTTTAGATAACTTAGCTGGGCTACGGCAGTACATATGGGGATAGCGCCCGTTTGAATTCCGCCAATGGCATCTAAGTGATAGTCTTTTACCATTTCAAAAAATATTTCTGCAACCAAAGAGATACCCTCGGAATTTTGTGTTACTTGTTTACAATCAAAAAAGACCCAGCTTTCATCGCCTGACGCGAGTATGAATGGTTTATCTGTTAAAGGTGAGCGGCTCAAGAAAGCCTTCGCTTCTATTAGTTCCTTTAGGCGTCTTTTTTGATTCTCTATGGCGGTAGTATACATTTTGATAACACTTAATCTCGTGTCCTCTTCCATTTTAGCTTTTTCTTTGATTCCCCAGAATTTAAAGGAAGTCTGTTTACACAGTTAATTGGCAGTGTGCCAATTTAGAATAGTTATTTTGGTGCAGAATCAAATTCGTATTGATTCCAGGCTGCTTGAACTTTTCCAAGGTTTGAAGAGAAAAGTTACCCTTAATTTATGGGTAACACATGGAGCACCTAACCGGTAAAAAAATATGGTTATTCGTCAATCAGGTGGGTGGGGTCAATAAGTTTTGTTGCGGTATAATGTTGTATGGAACACTAAGGAGAACATAAGAAACTTAGAAGAAAGAATGAGTGCACCCACCTAAAATAGCGAAAGGCCATAAAACATCCACAAGACGAAATACACATAAAATAAACTATATCGCCTAAAAAATAACATCTGCCCCCATGAGCAGAATTTTAAATTCATAGACGATTAAAGTATAACAATCAGTTAAGATATATGTTTCGGGCAATCGATAACGGGTATGGTTCACAGTTATTGTAGCTAAGCAATCACATATCTTTAAGTTTTTAAAAACACATTCTCTTATGAACAGCGGTCATTTAGGAGGATAAATTTTGGTTAAAGTTTATAATAGAGATGGCAAAGAGGAGAGTTTTGAACGCAAAAAAGTTGAAGATGACCTCAAAGCTGTGGGGTTACCCCAGCGCATGGCAGAGGAAGTTGCTGAACGCTTAGAAGTAAGAGTGCAAGACGGTTGGACCGCTGACAAAATCAGAGATGAAACAGATATAGAATTAAGACATCTCCAGGAAGCCATAGACAAGGCGCATGCATGCTACAAAGGGGCAACCCCTATGGGCACACATAATGTAGGGGAACAAAGAACCCTGTATGAATGCGATAGTTCTATTGATATTCAGCCTCGTTCAGAAACCAGAGTAGAATGTAGAAACATTGAAACGTGACACAAAAAATGCACCCTCCGTAAACACCCTTTCAGAAAACCAAGTAATATATTTGTACGGTTTTTAACAGATGATTTTTGGGAAATATGGGTTTTCGAAGGTTGCGAAAAGATACAATAGACATTAGACCCTATTGTTTTTGTGTTTTTAACGGGAATTTGGATTGCTTGTTTGAGTTTTTTTAAACACCCAGAGTTTTGATATACGAAAATTGAGAGTGTTGCATAAAGAATTATAAGGAGATTTGACGCTCCATACAGACAATAGTTATGAAATACCCAAAATGCAAAACACACACCACATAAAGCAGGATACAACTACAACAAACGACGCCACAAACACAAAAACTGCAAACCAATTCACCCAAACCACAAAACACGCCCCACCGCCACCTCTACGCCATTGGGCTATCCAGGAACGCCATTGGATGCATGCTAAAAGTCTAACCCCCACCATACGATACGGAGTGAAAAACTTTACCTTAAAAACGTATGAAAACCCCCAAGGCAAAGTTATAATTGATCTTGATGAGAGGGCACTTTTTGGGTTCAAAAAAACAAGGTCTGTTGTAGAAGGGGTATTGTCGAGCCGCCGGGGAGTTGGTTGGTTTGTTGTTTGGGAATGCAGAAACCGAAGGGCTCAAACACTAAATTGATAGGCCGCATGCTTTGGTTGTCAAGGTTTTCTTTGCAGATAATTGGGAGGTTTATGGAGTTGATTTTGCCTGTGTTGTTGGTTCAAACGAAGGCTCAGACGCATGGGGTGGAGCGGAATAATTTTGGGTAGCGGAATTGGTGTGGGTGGTTTGTTGGAGGGCTTGCATAGTTTCTGAGTTTGCTATGATTGGTTTGACGGTTTTTGTTTGCTTGTTTTCATGTTAAGGGTGGTGGGAGGAAATCTGGAACCTTACGTGTAATCCTTTTTGAAATATTTTTGTGATTGGAATTATATAATTCGCCCAAAACAACCACAAATCATTTTCTTACAATCCCAAGCTCAGAACACCCAAACCATAAAAAGTACTTCAAATTAGGACATTACTAAATTTTCAAGTTTATTACCAATTTGCGACGTAACCACCGCCGTCACAGCCTTGTTACAACTCACAACCCCTCCAGTAAGCAATATCTCCTTAGCCCTATGACCCTCATTAAAAAGCAAATCAATAATGGACATATTAGGCTGAAACCCTTCAAACACCTGCGTATAACGAGGATGAAAATAATTATGCCATTGCAAAGCTATGTTAGCAACAGTAAAACGACTTTCATCAATATAGTTCTTACCACCTGAACCGGAAAGATAAACATCAGCACCAAAAAATTTACACATCGACACAAGTTTATCGTTTTTTTCTGTGCCCCCGTAGGGAAATTCTGAGGAACGCACCATTTTAACTTTTATATCAAGAAGACCAGCAACAGTTTTTATAAAATGCAAATTTAAATTCACCAATAATTCATGATTAAAAGTTATAACATCCTTAAATATGGGAAAATACTCATTAAAATAAGGAGTTTGACGATAGTTACTTGTAATTTGATTCAGCTGCTTATTCTTCCACTGGGTACCTGAGATTTTGACATCTTTTATCGTTTGAGGATGCCCATGGCTTATAGGTGCAGTGAGCCATTCCCAGCCAAGCAAAGTACGTATACGGTTTCGGTTATGAAAGCCGCCATGCTGATATTGTGCATCATCATAGATTACAAAAGTATCACACCTGGCCAATTTATCAAAGAAGCCCAGCCAAGGAATATATTCAGGTTGATGGACAAAAATAATCATCTGTTATGCCTCAAATAAGAATACAGATAGGGCCATTGCCAAACCGTTGAAAAATGGTTGTTACTACAGTGTTGTAAGGTCAATGCAGGAAATAAGCGTAGTGGGAACTTAGGCGTAGTGGTGTAGGTACACTATGGGTTGGCAGTGCCCAAATTTCGGGTTTTTCGTTAAATAGATGGGCTAAACCAATAAGCTCCGTTACAGCACACCATTGTATGGAACATAGTTGATAACATACAAATGGAGAAAAAACAACAATTTCATCCATCTAAAATAGTAAAAAGTCAAATTTTCAAATGACAACTCTTACATTTTCCACTAAAGAATAAATATGGCAGGAGATTTTTCTTTTTGTGGTTTGGATCATTTTAGGAGAAGAGGTGTAACTTCTATATGGTGACATAGCAGGTATGTTTGTAGCAAAAGTTTCTGTTGCAGCGTCTAAACACTCACCTCAGTGGAAAACGGGCTAACATATTGATGTATCTTTTGATAGGATTTATCGTGAATCTATTGCTTTTTAATCATAGAGCATTGCATAACGATTCTAAAACATTTATTGTTAATCTGCTTGTGCATTGTCTTTTGCTCAATAACCAGTTAAATGCCAGAGCGGGTTATTGTATAGATTTAGCCATATAAAACTATAAAGAATGGTGGTTTGTGAAACCTATTACCTGTCTTCTATTGAAGCATGGAACAAATACCTCTTAGTAAAATGAAAGAAAAATACTTAACAAACAACCATTAAATTAATGATAATACAGCGGAAGATAGCTTTAAACGGTTAACCAAAAATTTAGAGGAAAAGAAATGGTGTATACATTAAAACAAGTAACAATTAGAACAAATAACACAGAGAAGGGGATGAAAGAGATTGACGAGCTTTGGCAGGACATTTTTAGCGGAAAAATGCCGATTCTTTTTGACAGCAATCAGGCATTTCAACAAGGTGTATCTCTTGTTACAAAATATAGTAACTATGAAAGTGATGAAAACAGAGATTATGATCTATCTATTATATCTGTGTCGCCTTATTTTTTTCAAGACCTAGAGATCAAAGTGAGAGAGGGTTTATACAAAAAATACGATGTGACTGATGAAACAGGCGATATGGTTTTTTGTGTAAAAAAAGCATGGGAAAAAGTTTGGAATGATAAGCGAACAGGAGTTATATCAAGAGCATATACTGAAGATTATGAAAGCATTGTTCCTGCTCAATATGCAGCAGACAAAAAAACACATTGTCATTTATATATTGCAGTAAAATAATACACATAATATTGTGTGCAGGCATTTATCGATTTTGACTTTTGACAATGTGTAACTTGATTCATTTGAATCCTTGACCATTACAATCAGGTATAAACGTTTACCGGGAACTAAACGCATGGACGATTTGCCTCACATTAGAAAGTTCTGTTTTATGATAAACATATTTGATATAAAATTTCGAACAATTAACAAAATAATCGCCATTACTTTAGATATCAAAACACTCCACACATAACCCCATAAACAGAATCAATACCAGTCAAAACACGCCATTAAACACAAGTGAACTATCAAATCAGATAATCACAAAGTCAAAAAATATAACAAAAACAACGCCACATCAGCCACCTAAAAAAATTACGTTCACAACATCAATCAATTAAAAAGGACAACAACTCAATTATATAAATTCGTTAACCAAAATATAAAAAGAACCAAAGTTGAGAAACCACAGGATAGAAATAATTGAGTTAGGGGGGATTGTTAAATTGACGCATATTTGTTTGCCCCCGACTAACAATAAAAACAATCGTTACCACCACACCAATAGCAATCACTATCACCACAGCAGTTATTATATCAGATTCACTAAAACCGCCAAATCCAGGTTCATTTGGGGATTCAGTAGGCAACATAGTCGGATAGAACAAAGTTGGTTCGGGATAGAAGGAATCAGTAGGATACACCCAAGGATAAGTTGGATTTGAACTTGGAGTGGGTGTAACAGTTGCACTTGGGCTTGGGGTACTTGATGGAGTTGGAGGTGGTGTTGGAACAACAACCTCGGGTATAGCCCTTGGTGTATCGGCAAATGAAGTCAAAAAGGGTGTAAATGTCACTGTACCCAAAAATGGACGAAGATCCGGATCATAGTCAGAAATTGTTTGACGAATAGTTGATTCGTCAGTTGTTCCCCACCAGTTATCAATAGCAATCACGTTTACACCGGTCTCAGTTAAGTGTATGCTTTCATCGGTGTTATCAATGATATTGTTGTAGCGTATTGTAGAACTACTTGTTTGACCCCATAAACCATAGGTGTTATGTGTAATGAGATTGTTTTGGATGTTGGCATCTCGACTAATGCCACATTTATTATAGGCTATAACATTGTTGCTTACGGTGACATCTAAAACGCCTGCGGTGACTATACCGTCATTAACGTTGTTGATAATGGTGTTTTGTTTAATGGTTCCGGGTTTGTTTGTATAGATTCCGGTGTAGAAGTTTGTAATGGTGTTTCCAGTTATGGGTGCGGTGCTTCCTGTGTTATAGATTCCGTATCCTTGTTGGCCTCGTGCTCCTGAGAGGATGTTTTGAGTGATTGTTACATAGCCTGTGTTTATGTGGATGGCGGTTTGTGGATTTTGTGTTGTGATGATGTTATCGGTGATTGAGGCGGCACCGGCATTTATGGTTATCACAGCAGCTGAGGTGGTGCCTGTGAAGTAGCTGTTGGTTATTTTTGGTGCACCGCCCTCTATGGTTATGGGAACAGAGTAGAAAACGCCATAATTGATTGTGCAGGTTTGGTCGCTTGAAGCCTTAAAGATTATTTGGGAATTGGATAGTCCATTGTTTAAAAAGGAAATTTTGTTGTTATTTGCACCTTGGGCATTGAGTCGGCCGTGGACTTGAATTTGATAACCGTTGAGGTGTACAACTACACCGGGTTGAATGTTTAATGTTTCACCGTTGTTAATTACAAGGTTTGTGGTTAGTTCGTAGGGATTGTTATCTGGGGTCCAGGTTGCATAGCCGTTGGGTATGTTGCTAACATAGGTGTTTGCAGATACGGCACTAAATAGATGGAGCCCAGTAACGGACATTAGTAAGAGGATAATTAGCAGGCAAGGTGATTTGTTCAAATATGACACCACACAATGGTCGGTATGGACTGTTAAATCAATTACGGTTGAGGGCATATCTAACAGTTTTATTTACCCTGACCAAAATAAAAATGACTGGGTCATATTGAAACTCGTCTAAATTTTTTAACTGCTTTGCACAGGGTTTAAACTAAAAACATATAACCTTCCGTAACATTGGTTGACCTAAAAGATTTGGCAGGTCAATATGGATACGCTTCAAAACTTGGCGTCTACACGTTTATCCAAGGGTAACTCTCAGAAAGCCTTTGGAGGTAGAACAGAGGTGCTTATCACCGGTTTAATATTGGCCATTGTTGGAGCCATGGTTGGAGGAACCTTTGAGAAAGGAACCCTGACCAACTATATGGGTTTTGGTATGTTGCTTGTGGGGATTGCGGTTTTTGTAGTTGGGATTTGTTCGGTGTTTACTACAAATATTGAGGCTCGTACGCGTAGAGAAAACCCTGATTTTTTTAGAGGGAAAAAACGGTTGCCTATCTATAATAGTATATGGGCTATAGGGGCTGGGTTGATTCTTGCAGTTTTAGGTTCAATGTTAGCCAGTGTATTTGATCGGGCTTTGTTGATAAATACGGTGGGTTTTGGTATGTTGCTCACAGGCATTGGCGTGTCGGTGTTGGGTTTATCAAGTGTAGCTTTGGAGACTGTGAAAATAGAGTTACTTCGAGATCAACCCTCAAAAGTTAAAACGCCGCGAGCACTTTTATTTAGTATTATTTCGCTTGGGTTGGGTTTTGTTTTTTTGATTATTGGTACAATTTTAGCAGAGTCTTATGCAAAAGATACTTTATTTAATGATTCGGGGTTTGGTATGTTGATTGCGGGTATTGCGATTTTGTGTTTAGGGGCTGCAGGAACAGCGGTTACATTGCTCAAAGCACGGCTCTATAGACAAAGTGAAGTATCTAATGAACCTCAGCCGCAAATCGTTTTTGGAAGTATTTGGGCCATTGGAATTGGCATAATGTTTCTTATCATTGGTTTAATTCTCACAGGCAACTTTGCAAAAAACACGTTTATGAATTATACAGGGTTTGGAATGTTGTTAGCAGGAGCCGGGGTCTTTGTTTATGGGTTGTTTGAAACCGCTAAAGCTTCAGCTATGGGTTATCTAAACTATAGGAGCTCACGCAAAAATATACATACAAAAAGAGCCACCCAACCACGGAGTCGTGTGCTTCAATTTAGTTTTTTCTGGAAAAATATGGTGCGGACAAGTTCAATATTTAACCTTGCAGGTATTATCGCGTCTGTTTGTATTTTATTTTTTAGCATTTGGCAACTTGATATGATTGTTTCTGGGCCGGTTTGGTGGTCCTCAGAAGAGCAAGGAATGGGATATGGCTGGTCTCACCCAAATGGAGCTTATGCAAATGATTATTTCCAATGCTTTATGTGGAAAACAACTATCGGACAAGCCTATGATACCTTATTTATGTTAATATTTATCTCTTTTATTGTCATGTTTTTAAGTGCTTATTTTTGGCCCAAAAAAGACCGCATCTCTGCGTTAAAGCAAAACAAACAAGAAGAAACAGAACCCGTCAAAGATCCGCAGTACACCCAAGAGACAACCCCCACACAGCCTAAAGAAACAACACCAGAAACAGAACAGCCAGCTGTAGCTACAACTATCTATGAAGAGATTAAAGTACACACAGATTACTAACCAACACTCATCAATTAAACATGTTTTTAAAATTAAGGCCTGTTTTACAGAGTTTAAAAAATTGTTGACAACGTAGTGCCTAAAAATGCGGAATTTAGGAATATGGACCAATGTACATGATTTAAACGGCCCTACCTCTTGGAGTAATTCAAAACACACCTTAGCAATGACAAGCAAAGCTTTGCGGTTCTTCGTCAAAACAGGCGGGTGGCATCAAAAGTTCCGTTACGATACATAGTTGTATGGCGACCTCCGAAAATCTATATCTGTCCAAAAATCACCTGGTGAAAACCGTGTAACTATGTTACTTGGTTTTTTGAAATAGAGTTTTCGAAGGGGCCTATGGAACATAAGGGAGAACATAAACAAACTTGGAGAAGAAGATGAGTGCACCCACCTAAAATAGCAAAAGTCTTTGCATTGACAGGCCACACAAATCAACTACTGGGAGCTATTGTTTTACTACTGTACCCATATAGATGCAGTTTTTCCGTTGAGGCGAATTATCCTCTTTTATAAAAGTAAACTGCTCGCTTTCCTTTGCAATGTGACAAAGAGCAATTCCCAGGTCAATACATCCCAGACGAACCGGCGCAAAACTAAAAGTTGGCTTTTTGCGATAACAATGGATTTTATCTGGTTGAGCAATAAAATACCAGTTCTGTGCATTCATACCACTGGGAGCAAGGCGTGCAGCTTCTAAACGTTTATCGGTGCCCTCGCTGATTGTGGATAGAGATTTTCGCTTGAAATCCAAAATATTGCGATGTAACGGTTCAGCGGGTTTTCCAAAGGCCATACATATGACTAAGGGCTGAGTGTTTTTCTCTTGGGGTTTTGCCATACCCAACCAGCAAGAACCAAGACCGGATTTGGAGAAAAACAGATCGAGTTGTTGTCCTATGAAACCGATATTTTCAAGATATCCCTCTTTTTCATCGCTACAGAAAACCAAATAATGCGGAGAGGTAATGCCAAATAGTCCCTTGAGTTTGTTAGTGATTTTGATAGAGTATTTAATATCGGGGTATAGTGGTTTGACATTTGTGATTTGCGTTTCTATTTTAGAGAGGGTTACATCATCCAGAGGGGTTTTTTCATATTTCCGTATGGATTTACGTTTACGGATTATCTCGTCCATAATACAACTTTCCTGCTTTTCACTACTTAATGTCCTGTCTCTTCTTTGTATTGGATTATATAAATCTGTTTGCAGGGCGTCAGTAGGCGCAAAAATTCCAAGAAGATTTAACTGTTAAAACCCACATATTAATTTGAATTTTTTACAAGAAAACATTGACATAGAATGGATAATTGACCGTGTTATTGCCCATATTTGAAAAAAGTTATACATGGAATGGATAAACAGTCTTGCAAGCCAAGTGTCAAGGAATTAACAAACAAATTGAACGCTTGCAATGTGAAGAGAGGCGTGAAATATACCATTTTGACAAACGAAATAACGAATTTTGAACGGACATAAATGCGCGACAGTACGAAAATTTGAAGGGGTTAAAAAAAAGAGAATCTACACAAATACTTCTTTGGAATTAGTTTGAATACGCCAAAGTAACTTCGACGGAAATATCTAGAGCAAAAGCCACAAACATTTGAGAAAATAAGGTGCACGAAGGGCGAAGCGGCCATAATTGCGCAACGTGAATAAAAAAGCTGACAGGCAAACCGGCTGTAACCTCAAAAGCAATTGCTTTTGCACAGTTTTTTGCGAACATATTGAAGATAACTCGAAGAAATAGCGAAAAACATTAATTTTTCAATTCATTTTCTCAAGATTTTTTACCACATCAGGTAGATTCGAAGGCAGCGACACGCATAGAAGCATTCTTTACTTTACGGACAAAGACCACACTATTCGCGAAACGACCAAAAATCGAAGCGACATTAACAGATGCGAAATATGCACAATCAAATTAATGTCTTTTCCACACACAACAAAGACACTACGAATTTATTAACAACTTTTCAAACGCTCAAATTTTCTTTTCCAGCAAAACGGATTGTTTAAACGTGTAACGGATTCGCAAATAGTTTTGCCCCCACCAATATCAACATTTTTCTCTTGTCATACTGGTGACGTAATCATAAGTGCTTTGATGGTTCCATCACCCAGATTTTCCTTGCTTTTTACTATTTAGTTGATACACTTACGATTTATTCGCTAACTTTTTAGATTCTCAAATATGTTCATACCCCTCAGGTTACAACAGAACGCATAGTTACCCTGTTTTGACAAAGAACCAACATTTATTGTTGCTTTACCCATTCTTTGAATTTCCAAAAAGCATAGAGAGGTAGAATTTTTTTTGTCATTTCGTCAAGTGAAGTTAAAACAGACTTTTCGGGATGGAATTTCTGGCAATATTGTGTTAAGGACCGAGCGTGTTTTGCGGCACCTGATTTAACTTCAATGGGTATGATATATTTTTCGTCATCTTGCACAATAAAGTCAACCTCTGCTTTTGCAGAGCCCTCAGCTGTCCAGTAGTACAAATCTTTGGCCTTAATTTTGCCATACAAACTCTTAAGCTCGCAAGCAACAAAGTTTTCCGCCATTGCACCTTTAAACTCTTTGTATGCAAATGTATCATCAAATACAATAGAAGAAGGCAAATCTGCATGTCGTCTTAATAGACCAATGTCAGACAGGTATAGTTTAAAAAAGGTGTGATCTGCATAAGAAGAAATAGGATAATTGGGTTTTTGGATGCAGTCCACCTTATAAACAAGCCCTGCTTGGATAAGCCACATCAAAGCGTCCTCCAAATCTTTCGCCCTCCAACCTTTTTTAACTTGACTAAATATGAACTTGCGATTTTCTTTTCCAAGCTGACTGGGGATAGATTGCCAAACAGCTGAAATTTTAGGATACTCTTTGATATGGGCATATTTAACAAAGTCTTTTTGATAACCGAGAAGTATTTCATCGAGTTTTTTTTGGACTTCTTCAATATTTTTTGTATCAAGCCAAACCTGCACGACTTCAGGCATACCACCAACAACATTGAAATCGCGATATTTTTCCAACAATTCGTTTCTAAAGGTTTTCCAAACAGCATCATTAAGAGAACAAACTTTCAGCTCCATTGCGAGCATTTCATTTTGGGCAAGTAAAAACTCGTAGAAATTCATAGGGTAAAGAGTTAAAAACTCTACTTTGCCGACAGGAAAAGAAGCCCCCCTTTTTATAGCAACCCCAAGCAAAGAACCTGCTGAAATAATAGGGTATTCGGGGGTATCTTCGTAGAAGTACTTTAATGCGGTAACAGCCTTGTTGCAGTCTTGAATTTCATCAAAAATTATAAGGGTTTGATGGGGTTTAATTTTTTTTCCACGTGCAAGCCCTAAATCTTTGATAATTCTTTGTGGGTCTAAATCTTGTTCAAAGAACTCTTTGATTTTGGCGTCTTTGTCAAAACGATAGTAAGCAACATCGGGGTAGTGCTGGGTTGCAAAATCTTTTATCAAAAATGTCTTGCCGCATTGCCTTACCCCTTGGATGACAAGGGGTTTTTTGTTAGGATTGTTTTTCCATGCTATCAGATCTTGCATCAGCAGTCTTTTCATGATACATTCCACTTCTGGCTACGCTTATCGCTAATAAAAACTTTATCAAAAATATTTAGCAAAATTACACCATAATTTTTGATTAAACCCTGCAAAATTACACCTTATTTACTGTTTAACCATTAAACATCTAAAACCAAAAAACCGCCAACACTAAAACCATGAACATAAAAAGAAAAGGCCTTTCACTATTTTAGGTGGGTACGCTCATTCTTCCTTCTTCAAGCTTGCCATGTCTCCTTATATTCCATATAACATATACCGTAACGAAACTTATTGACTCTACCCACCTGATTTGACGAATAACCAAGAAAAAAGGGAATAAAATTTTTTGCTCAAGATCGTTTTTTGAGCAACAACATTGCTAGTAAAATACCAATTATGATATTTACTATGAGAATACCGGCAACAGCGGGTATAAAGTAGAGATCAGCCATCGAGGGCTCAGGTATAGTTATAGCGGTTGTCGGCTGGGGTGCTGCAACATGAAATGCACTAACTGCCTGAGAGGGATAATAAGACTGGCTTCCTGCAAAAGTTGCAAAAAGAGTGTATTTGCCTTCGATATCAGGAGTCCAGTTACAGCTAAAGAAGCCATAACCATCACTGATAGCGGTCCCGATGATACGTTCATTATTATTTGCATCAATAACACTCAGGGTTACTGTGACACCGGATAGATCTTTGGGTCGAGGCTTTTGCATGTAGACATAGTTCATCCAGTCATCCATGTTATTGTCTGAGATACAGGGAAGACCATTTGGAAATCTTGAGACTTGTTCGGTTTGTTTTGTGCCCGGTGATACATCCATGACTGTTCCAGTTAGAGTAACGGTTTCTCCAGGGGTGATTTGGGTTTGTAGCGCTGAGACAGTAGTAGCTGAGGGCCCCCGGCCGATATCGTAGATTTTGCCATCGTAGTAGTTGAGATAGATTAGTTGGTTACCATAGGCTGCCATGGGTTGGGTTTCGGTTTGTATGCTATCGATTTTCCATAGCAGGGTGCCATCGGTTGAGTTGACGGCCCAGATTTTTCCTCCCTGCCAGGTGGGGTTGCTTGGGCTGTGTTCGTTGGCGCCAATATAGACGGTGTCAGCCGTTATGGTATAGTAACTATAAGAGCCTCCAATAGGCCAGGTTCCATAAGGTGTGTTTTCTCCGGCGTCTCCAACATAGTAGTCCCAGATCAGCTTACCGGTTGTTAGGTTAAAGCAGGATAGCGTTCCATCGTAGCCGCATGAGAAGAGTTTACCATCACCGATTTGGAGATTATTTGATGCGCCTGCAAAGATGGCAAAGGCATTATCAAAAGGTTCAGTAGTGGCTATTTTTTTTCCAGTCAATCCACTATAGATATCTATGGTTAAGGTTTGGTGGGTGTAGATTACAAAGACAGGCAGTTTCTCATCAGTATATCCAGCGGTTTCTATTCGACCCGCATAGGTTCCACCATCTGAGAATACCGTGATATTTAACGGACCCCAGAGAATCTTTGCTTCCTGATCGCCAGTAGTTGATTGTATTGCACCCAAGCCACGGATATTATAGGGCGCTTGTTTGTATTGATCAGGTTTAATGTCGATTGCAATTAACTGATTAAGAGGTTCAGAGGTATTAGTTGGAGAAATTGAAGCAGTACAAATCAGCATATCATTTGGAAGAGCTCCACTAAAGCGTAACCCCGATATCTTGGGTATGGTGATATTCCACATATAGCCCAAAGAGAAATTCCACGTGCCTTGAGAAACCACATAAACCGTATTGGGATCATATATCCAACTATTTGTATACCCAGCACTTTGAGCTATGGCACATTCAAAGTAAGTCGAGTTCCAACAAGCTAACCAGCCGCCTGCACCATTGATATAGTAAACCAATAATTCACCACTGGGACCAGCGACTGTTCGTCCACCCGAAACAGCACCATTAATGGTTTGCACCAGATTACCCGTTAAAGGATCAAAGGTTCGCCATGTTGTTGTTGCCATGTCCCAGAGCAATTCAGTTGTACCAGTTGCCATAGTTGAACGACTAAAACTAAATCTCTGCAGATAACTAATACTATTGTTATAAGCAGTTTGTCTCCAAAGCTCTTCATTGGTTGCCAAATCAATTGCTACAAAACCAGCCCGTTGAGTACCCCCAGTTGAGGTCGTATAGTACTGTGGCAAGTTAACATACATAATGCCATTTGAGATGTAGGGTGAAAAATACTGATCACTACCACCGGGCCATCGCCCAAATTGGTATTGTTCATCAAAATTTTCTCCGCCCACTAAACCGCCAATGGTCCAAGGCTTTGACCACATCACATGTGAAGAATAGGGTCCTTGGGTGTGAGGGTTGTAGGCATTTTGTACCCCGGCTTCAGCAAATCTTCCAGCTAACCAACCGCCGGCATATATGTACCACTGCTTATTTTGCGCTTCAATGGGAAAAGTCCAATATTCGTCTGGAAGGGGATAAACGATGTTGGAGGTTATTTTTGAGGGATCATCGGTTATCTCAAAGGTAGCGGCTTTGCTAGTCGAGGGACCATAGTTAATACCGGCACTTGGTCCTGAGGGGATAGTTTCACCTGCAAAACTTGCAATTACACTATAGTTGCCGGGGATTTCTGCAACAAAGACCTGGGTACCTGAACCAGCATAAGATGTTTCTAGATTAGTTATGTTTTTTATGCTACCATCGGGATAGGTAATTGATAGAGTGATTCCGCTCCACCAGAAGTATCGGGGGTTATTTGTGGGATAGACTGAGGGAGGGACGTTAGCGATGATGTAGGTTATGTAGACTATTGAGCCTACTAGTTGGGGGTTTGGGGCTGCAACAGTGTGGATGTAGGTTGTGTGGTTGTATCGGTCGTCGGCTATGATTATTGGGGTGAGGACTGCAAATAGTGAGAGGACTAAGAGGATTAGTAGGGTTGTTGTGTAGAGTTGTTTTTTTGATTGGGTTTGGTTTGGGGTTTTGTTTAACATGCTTGTTCGCCTGTTTTTATAAAATACAGGTAGGATCTTATTTATTTTTTCTATATTCAGTTGGTTGTTTGGTTTGTGGGGTTGTGAGTTGGTGGGTTGTCTATTGAGGGAGGATTTTGGGGTGATTTGTTTTGAGGGTTTGGGTTTGTGGTGGGAGATTGTCGGAGAATAGAATTTTATGTTTGGTGTAAATGGGCGAAGGGAGAGGGGTCTTTTCTTGTTCTAAGGGTACAGTTTTTGGGCAGTCGGGTGGGTGTAGTTGGATTTATTGGTAATTTAACCTAGCGTGGGGGTGGGGGTTTGATTGTGGAATGTTTGTTTTAGGTTGATAGTTGATGGTGTGGTGTTGTTTGTTGCGAGGTGGGATCTGGTTTTGGTGGGTAGTTTGTTGTGGTTTGTTGATGTGTTTTATTTTTGTTTGTTGTTTGGTATGTTTGTTTGGGGGGGGGTGGTTTGGTTGGGTAGAGTGGTTTGGTTGGGTAGGGTGGTTTGGTTGGATTTTTGAATCATATTTAATAATAAGGGTTAGAAATGGAGGTTATTTTGGTAGAGCCTCAAGTCGTGAAAGCAAAACAGATATAAATGTCGGCATAATTTCGGGACCCATGTTAGGGTATCACATGAAGGTGTATTGGGATTCTGTTTTTGATAGGGGTGTGTTAGAGGAGATTTTTTGTGAGGGTGCAAAGCTATGGGTTGCTAAATTCAGAGGGCCCAAAAGTATGAGATATGTGGGTGGGTTAGAGGCAGAGGGCAAAATGTTGGTCTATCATGGGTTGTTGTGGAGTCACTTGGTTGATGTGCTATAGAGGCTTAAGAGAGGAATATTTGTGTATGATAAAGAGTGGGTATGTGGGGTTATTGGTTGGAAGGGTTTATTGAAGGTATAAAATGTAGAGGTAGATCTATTGTTAAGGTTTACAATCACTATAGAGGGGTAGTTAGGTTTGGAAACGCAGAGTAGCTATAAACCGCTCATTGTTCAAAGTGACATGACCTTGTTGCTTGAAACAAACAATGAGGTCTATGAATTTGCAAGGGATGAACTTTCGGCGTTTGCTGAAATAATAAAGTCACCTGAATATATCCATACATACAAAATGACGCCTATCTCTCTTTGGAATGCTGCAAGTGCGGGTGTAAAAAGCGAAGATATTTTGGAAACTCTTGAAAAGTACAGTAAATATCCTATATCTGAAACTGTAATCGCACGCTTAAAGCAAATCAGCAATCGTTATGGAAGAGTACGTATCATCAAAGATCAAGACGAATTGTTCTTAGAAACCGATGATGAGATTATAATGGCCCAACTTAGTGCTGAAAAAACGGTGTGTAAATTTTTCATCGAACCGCCTCAACGCAATATTGTTAAAATCAATTCGATATTTCGAGGTCATATTAAACAAGCGCTAATAAACATACAGTTTCCACCAGAAGACCTTGCAGGTTACTCTCTTGGTGAACGGTTGGAATTTAACTTAAACACTGAGGTATTTAATCTTCGAGATTATCAATTAGCCGCTGTTAGTGCTTTTCGTGCTGGCGGTAGAGGTGACCATGGTGTTGTTGTGCTGCCTTGTGGTGCGGGGAAAACCATTGTTGGGATTACGGTCATGTCAAGGTTGAAAACAGCAACGCTTGTTCTTACAACTTCTATTACTGCATTAAGACAGTGGATAAGTGAATTGAAATCGAAAACTAACATTGCTCCTGAGCTGATTGGGGAGTATAGTAGTGAGAAAAAAGAAATCAAACCAGTGACTATTTCGACTTATCAGATTATTAGCGCGAAAAATAGAGAGGAAGAGCAAAAGCATTTTAAACTGTTCTCAGAGCGTAACTGGGGGTTAATTATTTATGATGAAGTGCATACTCTTCCTGCGCCTGTTTTTCGTATTACTGCAGAGTTACAGGCAAAACGTCGTCTTGGTTTGACTGCGACGCTTGTGCGGGAAGATGGGCATGAAACGGATGTATTTGCACTTATTGGGCCAAAACGGCATGAAATGAGTTGGAAAGTTCTTGAAGGACAAGGCTGGATAGCACAGGCGGAGTGTTTTGAGATACGTATCTCTATGCCAAATGGTCTAAGAATGCCCTATGCTATAGCGCCAAAGCGTGAGAAATTCCGCATTGCGGCAGAAAATCCAGATAAAAATGTTATTGTAGAGAGGCTTATTGCAAAGCATCATGATGCGCATATTTTGGTTATAGGAACTTATCTTGAGCAGCTACAAGGTATTGCTCAGCAGTTGGGTGCGCCGCTTATCACTGGAAAAACAAAAAACAGAGAGCGTGAGGCACTTTATGGTCGTTTCAAAAGCGGTGAAGTTAAGTTACTTGTAGTGTCAAAGGTTGCGAACTTTGCGATTGATTTGCCTGATGCCAATGTGGCTATTGAGGTCAGTGGTAGTTTTGGTTCAAGGCAAGAGGAGGCTCAGAGGTTGGGGCGTATTTTGCGTCCTAAGCCGGGGGAGAATAAGGCATATTTTTACACCATTGTGTCCCGTGATACCTGTGAGGAAGAGTTTTCAATGCATCGGCAATTGTTTCTCACAGAACAAGGTTATCCGTATAAAATCATTGATATGGAAGTGTAAAAAAAGATAACTAAAACATTGGGTATTGTGACTTATCTGAATAATTGCAGGGTAAATGTACCCTATGATTGTGTTGCAGGAACCGGTTTAGTTGCGGTGCATAGGTATATTTTTAAGGATAAGAGAAATGTTTCTAAAGCTGAACTTGTCAGGGATCTTTCAAAGTTTTATAGTGATGAAAAAAATATTAGAGCTATTTGGGAGAGTTTTGATGCGTGTGAACGTGATTTTATTGCCTGCATTGTTCGCTATAAGGGGACTGAATATGCACCGCTTACGCTTGCATATGCAAAGAAACATGGGCTTTCATTAAAATACACCAATAGTGAGGGGCATCAAGTAAGTATTACTAATGATCATTCATCGTCATCTATAAAATTTTTACGTCTATTAATAAACCGTAACCCTAAAACTAAGGTGCCCTTACTGTTTCCAAGCGGAAAAGATATGCCGCCTTTTATTCTTGCAGCATTACAAAAAGTTATTCCACCAATAGGATACGAATATAACAAATATAACCCGGCAAAAACGAGCCGTATTATTTGCCGCGAACACCGACTCAATGATTTTGCAGCAATTGTCCGATTTGCTATCGATGAGAAATTAAGAGTAAAAACAAGGACCTATGATGTTACCAAAACAAAACTGGTAAAAATGTCAGAAGCAATTGGATTTGAGGAAGTGTGTGAGAAAAACGGCAAATTTTGTGCACCAAAAGAATCAAAACACAATAACGATTTTAAAGTTGCGCCTTTTTTGTTTGCACTAACAGCTAATTCAAAATTAATAGAAATAGATACTGAAGGAAACGTTTCACCTGGAAAAAACGCATCTTTTCTGCTAATGATGCCCCCTCATGAACTTGCCAAAAAAATATTCACCGATTACAGTCGAGAAAATAAAATCTATGAAGCCCACTACAAAGTGGACATAGTATCACGCCACGAAGAACAGATAATAGAGTGGCATAAATGTCGAAAACCGATTTTTGAATTATTAAAAACTTGCCCAATTGAAACGTTTATCAACTTTGAAGAATTCAGCAATCATGCAATGGCTTTCTGTGGAGACTTTTTCAGACAAGCCCTACATAAAGCCATCACAAGAGGACACTATTTTGATAATTATGAACAATGGACGATTTTTGAACCTCGATGGGATGGATGTGAAGAACAAATCATACGACTCATCTTAACTTTCCTATCAGCCCTTGGCATGATTGATATCGCATATGCACAAAATATTCCTCAGACAACAATTTTACATCCCACCTATTTTGTAGGAATTACAGGATTTCGCATCACAAAACTTGGCGCATGGATTCTTGGCATGACACCTAAATATGATGCCCCCCGAGCATACAGCGCACAAAATGATGTAGGCGACTTAGTGGTATTGCCCGACTATTCTGTTGTAATCTCAGGTCTTAAATGCCGCATTGAACGCGAACCACATCTAAGCCGATTTCTAACAAAAATATCCTCTGACGAAAACGCTTCAGTATACAAACTCGACTTCAAATCAATAATCCGAGCATATAACGATGACATACCGCCAACAAAAATAATACAATATCTAAAAAACTCAAGCAGTAAACCCGTACCAGATAACGTACTACGTACCCTATCAGACTGGCAAGCCAAGATAGGCAGAGTAAAAATCCGTGACCTCATGATTCTTGAAACCGATGACGCATTGCTCCTTGAAGAAATAAAACACATCAAAGCAATGAATGAGATAATAATTGATGATTTACCCCACGCAGTTATCCTTGCCAACAACAGCCAAAAAAAGGCAAAGATAATAATCGAAAAACACGGCTGGCTAGTAGAAATCGAAAAACACTCACAACCAGATACATAACATTATTTTTCATAATTTTAACAAGCCAACATACCGCTCAGACAAACATCCACAAAGTTACCCATATTTTTACCCGCCACCATTGTTTGATAAAACCATCACCCAACATTATACCTAGGTGAAAACTCTCAAATTTATTTTCAAGCAATCCCTAGACTTGACAGTTTGGGATTATTGAGGTTCTATGGCAATATTGTGAGGATTAATGAAAACACTTTTTAGCAATGTTAGATACCTGTTTTTGAACGATTATGCCGTCACGAATTCGGGTGTATAGTATCGTTTGTAGAACTATGCCTTTGTGGCAGTATTTAACGCTGAGCAGGTTTGGTTAGAAGTGGGTTGGTCTTTAACGGCTATGGAGCAGTAGCTTATGAAGCCAAAAGTTTTTGCGCTATTGGTGCTCATATTCCTTCTTGTTGCAGCTATTGTCGGTTTCCAACGATTAAACCTATCAGAGGATTTAGCATCAGATGAGTTTTACTTTGGAGTCTCTTTTGGCGGCCAAACCCCTGAAGAAGCCAGAGGTTTAATCGATAAAGTCAAAAACTACACGAACTTTTTTTTGATAAACTCCTATGATCTCGCAACAAACGAAACGGCTCTAAACGAGGTCTGCGAATATGCTACTCAAGCAGGATTAAAATTTACAGTGTATTTCGAGTTCATATCCCGTGTTACCTATCCCTGGCATCAAACCTGGCTTGATAGTGCCCAAACACGTTGGAACAACAGTTTTTTGGGGGTTTATCTCCACGATGAACCGGGAGGCAAACAAATTGATGACCAAAAAACGTTTAGCGCGGCAGCTAACTATAGTGAAGCCGCAAACCTCTTTGTTGGGAATACCGCCCAATCCAATAGTATGATAGACGCCAAAACCAAATCTGTCCAAACTTTCACTTCAGATTATGTACTTTATTGGTGGGATTATCTTTCGGGTTATGATGTAGTATTTGTCGAGTTAGGCTGGCAACTTAATTCAACACAACAAATCGCACTCTGTCGAGGTGCGGCGACCATGCAAAACAAAATCTGGGGAGCTATTCTTGTTTGGTCCCAATATGAACCGCCTTATATGGCAAGCGCTCAAGAACTCTATCAAGACATGCTTTTAGCATATGGCGCAGGAGCAAAATATGTATCGGTTTTTAACTACCCTACCTATCCCAAAGACAACCCCTATGGAGTGCTTTCTGAGGAGCATTTCAGGGCTATGGAAAACTTTTGGAGATATGTTAGAGCAAATCCCCGCCCCAAGGGTGGAGTCGTCCAGGCCAACACTGCACTTGTTTTGCCATCTGATTACGGCTGGGGTATGCGCCGTAATGAGCATTTACCAGTGGATAACATCTGGGGTCTTTGGCCTGAAGACGAAAAAGTTCCAATTATTTTGGAGAATATAAACAAACTGTTAACTCAATACGGAACAGATTTTGACATAGTTTTTGATGATATAAGATTCAATTTAAACGATAAATATAATAGAGTCTATGAATGGGATCAGTTTATACCATAAACACAAAGAAAGGCCTTTGGCTATTTTAGGTGGGTACACTCATTCGCCCTTCTTTACGTCTTATGTTCTCCCTTAGTGCTCCATACAACATTACCGCAACAAAACTTATTGACTCCACCTACCTGATTGACGAATAACCCAAAGAAATCTAATTCTTGAGGCCGGCAAAAAATAGGTGATAAAAACACAACCAGACACACAACAACACTCAGGCCCGAGAATCAACACGCATACACACCTATTGAAAAATTTACATCAGTTTTCATAAATTTTAATTCATCACCAGCATCATATAAAAAATATCAAACATATTGCACACACTGTTGCTTTTGCGCAATCTAACACAGCATTCACAAATCACATTTAACAACCCCAGAAGGGTGCTATGTAGTAGAGAACCAGATTCAACCAAACGCAACTATAATATTGTCGCAAAGCCAGATTCACGGGAAGTCTTATAAAGCAACACATCATTTAGTTTGTACCACTTTAAGTGCGGGCCGGTAGCTCAGCACGGCTGGAGCGTTCGACTGATAATCGAAAGGTCGCCGGTTCAAATCCGGCTCGGCCCACCAAACAACCCCCAGACTGTCCAAAAACTAGAAAAATCTAGTTTATTGACAGTCTCCCCCGCCTTGTCTTGCTACGTTTACATTTTCATCAAAGGTTTGCGGTTTTTGCTTTTTTGAAAGTGTGGTTGTGGTCACTTCCGCAAGCTGGTTAAGCGTTAGCTCCAACATTGACATATTATTCCGGAGGTTTTCTTTTTTCAGTCCTTTCAAGTTCTTATATTGTCTTGTGGACACTCCTGCCCAGGCTTTGGTTATTTCATCAGTTAAAATGACATCTCTGCACCTTGTTTACTCCGCAGTCACTCCACTTAGCAGTCAATTCTTTGCGTACCTGTATGCTTGTAAACGTTGGTTAATCCATTCGCGTGAGTAGCCTTTTCTTAAATATGTAGCAAGTGCGCGATCAATCGTTAACTCCGGATCCAGAGTTTCATCAATCCGATCTTTACCAACAGATGCCAACCATTGCTTCCTAAATTCCCGCAAAATTTATACACAGTGTGGGAACTATTTGAAAGATGCATTTGGTTTTGAAAAACGCCTCAAAACAACGCTTAACGATTAAACAAAACACGTGTATAATTCAGATCTAATTATACATAGACCATATTGTTTAAGGCGTATTTTACAGCCATTTTTATAATTTCAGCTATTTTCATGGATTTCCATCAACCGGTGTATAATAAATCCGGGAAATTAGGTAAAAATTAAAGCAATGCACAATAGAATAGATTTTTACAGATCAGACGTTTGTGTGTTGTACATAAATTTAAGCGTGGTTTTTCCCCAAAAAAATTGACGAACCCATCAACCATCATGAGTTAACACGGATTTGATTCTACACCAAATTATCTATTCTAAAGTGGCACACTGCCCAAAAACCAAACAACCCCAAACCTACAAATACACACAACCACCAAAATTCACGCATGATAATTCTCAGCAAAGATATAACGTTTCTTACATGATTTAATTGAAATTAAATCGCCACACCCTTTTTATTCAACACCAACTTATACACCATGCCAATATGATGCATTCACATAGACTAAACACAGGTAACTTTTTTGTCAAAAGAAAACTGCTTTGTACGACCACAAGTCATAACATAAACTTTAGAAACTTCTGCCCCAAAAAACACAATTTGATTGAGAACAAAAATCCACAACAAAATAATCAAAAGCGAACCCGCAGTACCCGCAACGGTGGTCACAGTAAATGCTTGAATATAGGCCCCGAAAATATAATTAACTACAGTGAAAGCCGCACCCGTAACTATGGCCGCTAGAGCCACATCGCGCCAATGCACTCTAGTTTCTGGAAGGGTTTTGTAGATAATTGCAAAAAGCAGAGTTGTAACTCCAAAAGAAAGAATCAGGGGGGCAATGGTGAGAGCTATCAAAGTTAAAAGCTCATTAATAGACAACAGCATTATGGAACTAACTATACCGCGAGAAATAATTGTCCAAGCGATTACAATTAGTCCAAGAGAGGACACCACTGCAAACGGTTTGATTTTTTGTTTAATTTGCCGCCAAAAGGGTTGAGTTTTTGGTAGCTGAATATGCCATATGCAGTTTATGGTGTCACTTAGAACTGAGAAAGCACCTATAGCACCACCAATAGAAAACCCCACCACTACTGTTGCGGTCCAAGCAGACGTAAAGGGTGAACCGGTGCTGTTTATTAGTTGATTAAATAGGTCTGCTATAGCAGGGCCTACCACGGCAGTTATTTGTTGGACCAGTGTTTGGCTGGCTTGGGTTTCGCCCAGAAACAGAGCAAAAATGCCGGTGACTATGAGAAGCAGAGTGGGTAGAGGAAGGATTATAAAAAAGGTTAATGCAGCTGCACGTAGGGTTGCGTTGTCGTTTATCCAATTGGTTAGGGCGCTTTTGAAGATGTGGGTGAGGGTTTGTTTGTTCATGTTTGGGGCCTGTGGTTTGGTGGTTTAGTTGTTTGGGTTAGTCTTTGGTTTTGTTTATGGGTTTGTGGGGGTGTTTGTTCAGTCACAGGTAAGCATATTTTTTTAAGTCTGTGTCAAATAATAGATTGTCTTGAGGTATGAATGTGAGTCAAGAGGAAATATTGTCTGAATTAAAAAAAATACGTGAAGTTCTAGAAAAAACGCCTCCCGCTGCGCCGGTGCCCCGTGGTTTGTGGAATGAATTCAAGGATTTTTTGTCGAAATACAAAGTTTTTGGTCTAGCGGTTGCTTTTATTGTGGCTTTATATGTAGGCACGCTGGTTCAATCGGTAGTCCAGAATTTATTGTTGCCTCTGATTGGTTTAGTAATTCCAGGTATGGATAATTTAGTAACTTTTAGTGTGGGGGTTTTTGGTGTTGGGCAATTTCTTGTTGCTTTGTTAACTTTTCTCATTGTTGCGTTTCTTGTGTTTTTAGTTGTTAAAGTTGCTAAACGATGGAATCTTGAATAAGCGCCTGAGCACTCAGGCTCTTCTTTTGTATGATATATTATTATTGTTTTAATATTTTATGTAAGCATTAGTTGCATTTTTATAAATTCTCCAGGTAAAAATCAGTTAGGTCATAGATAGTCGCCTATAGGACGGGTAAGTCGTGGAATTATTTTGCATCGGCTCAAGGGGACATATATTTGCGCTCAGACGCCAATATTTACAGAGTTTGCAGTAGTTTGTTTCGCGAACCCTTATATTTAACGTGCATATAAATTAATTGTTTTAGAGGAAACTGTATGAGTGTTCATCCTTTCCCTGTAACGGATTCAAATTTTGAGCAGATACTCAAAGACAATCGATTGGTGTTGATAGATTTCTGGGCGAATTGGTGTGGACCCTGTAGAGCCTTAACGCCTATCATTGAAGAACTCGCTGTTGAGTATAGGGATAAAGTTTTAATCGGGAAACTTGACGTAGATGGAAATCCCAAAACTGCTGAAGCCCTACAAGTCTTTAGCATCCCAACCCTAGTCATATTCAAAGATGGACAAGAAACTGAGCGGCTTATCGGCTTATGCCCAAAAAGTCGCATAACCGACGCATTAGCAAAGCATCAATAGCTCTCTATGGGCCCTTCATTTTTTCATACATCTTTTCAAGGGTCCAACGGACGCTTGATTTAAGTTCTTTTACGCGTTCTTCATCAACGTTTTTAATGATTATTTCTTTGATAAACTCACCTTCACGTACAATATTGTAACTAAACATGCGATCCTGTGTTAGCTGTCCTAACCGCACAAATTCGCGGTCTTTTTCTTGCATCTTGGCAAACACTTTCTCGACTAAAAAATTGGTAAACGGCGGCGTGTTGACACTAAAGTTTTTACTTTCATCAGGCATCACATGAATCTGCTGACGCTCAAAATACATAAGCGCCAAGGGCTCCTCAGCCATGGTTTTTAGGGGTATGACGGTTTCTGTTTCAACCACTGCCACGGGTGCTGGCGCAGAAGATGACAAAGACAGAGAAGCACTATTAGTTGAGGACTCCGCAGAAACAGACACCTCAACCTCTTTTAGAACAGGCACAATAGGGGTAACAATTTCTTTTATATTACCACGTTTAAAGCCCTTCTCAAGCAAAATCATATTAACCGTTTCAAGTGCAGCCTGCACCTCTTGACTCTCAGTATGGAGCCTCTCGAGTTGATCTTCTAAACGCTTTTTGAAAGCAATCAAAGCTTTCATTCTCTCAGTGTCTTGAGCCAACAACATCCCTTGCACTACAATGTAGTATGTGCTTAATCAGGCTTTAGTTCACCCGCTCTATGGCAGGGTTTCACCGATTTTTCTAAGTTGGCCTCTATACATCGCAACAATTTCTTTTGCGGTGGTAGCATCTTGAGGACTTTTGTCATTGCGATATTTCCCTGTGAACCGGGGAAACCGAATAGCCATACCACTCCCCCTACGAACTATATCTAACGCAGTCATATGGATAGGACTAAGAGTAACCTCCGCACCCAAAATCTCCAAAACCACAGCAGGTTCAAACCATACATCAGCCTCCAAGGTAGACTGAACACGACTATTTTTGCGGGGCACTATGTGCTTTTGCAACATCTCGTAGAGTTGACATAGATCTTTATCGGTAAACCCTGTGCCACATTTAGTTACAGTTTCAAACTGGTCCTTTTCAGGATTATATGTTGCCAAAAGCAGTGCCCCATAGGCACCAACTCGTTTACCCCTGCCATGAAATGCGCCAACAACAACCAAATCTACGGTGTCAGTCATTTCACTTTTATAATCTCGTTTATACTTAATCCACAACCAACCACGATTACCGGCTTGATATACAGAGTCAGGATTTACTGATTTACACATTAAGCCCTCACAGCCTTCCTCGATAGCTTTCTCAAAAAAGTCTTCGAGCTGCTGGGAAGTTTTGATAAGTTGCTGACTAGCAGGTTTTAAACGGATGTTTGGTTTGATGATTTTTTCTAGGATTTGACGTCTTTTGGGAAACGGCTGCTGAGTTAGGTCTGCACCATCCACATAGAGGACATCAAAGCTGAAAAGGGAAATAGGATATTTAGTTATGGCTGTTTCAATACCGTATTTACGCCTGCGATGCATCAATTCTTGGAAGGGACGCATGTCTCCACTTTCAAGGTCTATAGCGACACATTCCGCCTCAAGAATTGCCTCTTGGGCATCAATTTGTGTGCGGATTAATTCGACCACATCAGGGTATTGTTTGGAAATGTTTTCAAGGCGACGCGAAAACAGCAAAACATGGTCATTTTTTTTGTGGGCCTGTACCCGTTCACCATCATATTTGTATTCGGCAAGACAGCTACCGTAGTATTTTCCCAAGATCTCCTCAGGGACTCCGAGACGTTCAGCTAACATGGGGCGGATGGGTTCCCCTACGTGCACTTGGAATTTTTCTATACCCTCTATGCCTTGTTGGGCTACAACAGCCGCCACTCGTCCTAAATCAGAAGATATGTTGTAGGCTCTTTCGATTTTTTCACGGGTTTCTTTGCCACCGCCATAAGCAATTGCTAAAGCATCTAAAACAGTCATATCTGCAATACCCAATCGTAGGTTTCCTGTGACTGTTCGAATAAGCCATTTTGCCTCTATAGAAGTAGCGTCTGTTAAAAGTCCGCTAATGAGACTCAGTTTGGTATCTACGGCGCCCGAACCACTGGTTTTAGCGAGTTTATCAAGTGTTTCATAAACCCGCTCAACGGTAAGGGGTTTGGTGAAAAACGTGACTTGTTTGCGTTTAGTGAGAAACGTTTCTGCGGTTTTTCCAATATCGCCGCTTTTTAATAATTCTGACTGGATGGAGGATTCGTTACTGCCCGAGGCCCACATTAGCGCACGTATGGCGAGTTTTTCGGCAATGCCCATTTCTATGCCAACAAAGTCGGGGTAGAGTTTACCCTGAGTTAAATAAATCACTTTGGAGATGACATTTGGGGGTGTTTTTTTTAGCAGGTCTACTAAGTATTCGGTCATTTCCAAACGTTTGGTGGTGGCTTCGATTTTTTTGTATGCCTCAGCGATTATTAAATAATCCATGTTTTTCGTTTAAAGAGTATTATGTCAGAGATATTAAAATTTGCACTGTTTGGTTTTATTGCTAGGGTGCCAGATGGTTTGTTCTATCTGACACTTTGTGTTTTATGTTATTTTGTGTCAAACTTTTTAAAGTTAAATAGACCTTAGGCGTTATTATTTGTCGATTCTAAAACAAGTGTGCCTTGTTTAAATGATTCAAAAAACATACACTTAAAACATAACTGTCACAATAACTTGCCAACAAAACGCACGCTCTACCACTAAACACTAATAACACCCAAGGCCTATTGTTTATAGCACCGTTTTACTATAACAAACACTACATATGAATCATTTTGATGTAAAACACTGTCATAGCGGGAATCTGCTAAATAGTAACATTTGCCATTTAAATCAAGTAATTTTGCGATCACAGTTGCTGATGGACCAGTAATGATGGCCATCAATAGTTTAAAGACGATGGTGTGCTGTCAACAATGGGTCTACTGCATTATTTAGCGTAGTGCATCTACCGGTGATTTCACAAAGATAAGCATTTTCCACTGCATAGATTCGGGGTGAAAACAAAGTAAACAAACCAAACCATTAACATCGTAAATGATAAGGTAATTATGAATTTGAATCTTCTACTTGCATATTCTAATTTTTTATAATCAGTCACTTTTACTTTTTGGTTTTACACATTATTTGTGATAGTGATTTGATTTATTTCAAGCAATGTTTAGTGTTCCTTGTTTGGTTGCTTTTGGGATTTTGGTTTGTCAAAGAACATGCTAGATGGGCCGAGCTTTTGGAGCGGGTTATGTTTATGGGCTTTGAGATAATTTGTGAGGGATACGTGGATGAAATGCGAAAAATAAATTACAAGAATCATCCATTAGAAAAAACGTTAAGAATACATGTTATAAAAAACATTATTGTCGTCTATATGTGAAAATTCTCAAAAACAAACCAACTATTACAACGTTGAAAATAGGACATAGCAGACTATGTCTGTGATTGTGATTGTGATGTTACACCTTTCACCCCTCTAACAAAAACAAACATGTACATGATAACTTCTATCGAGATGGATGCTAAAGTGTTGCCAAGTGCTAGGTAAATCTCATACCATACTGTAGCAAGACAATAGTAAATGACACCCTAGGAGTTATGTGTTACACAGGAGTTTTAAATGTGGCAGGGTGGTGATACCTCTATGCTTTGTACACAAGTTACACCCGGGCAACTTTGCTCAGATCTGAACTAGCGCGATTGTCCTTTAGGTAAAAACCCTTCAAAATAAAGAAAATGCGGGTTGTTGGGTAGTTCTGAAATTAGCGCTGTGTTTATATTCCATCAATTAGATGGGCGGTTCCGTCTGGACAGTAGACCTTGTCAAACACTTCAGTTGTGCTGTAGCGTTTACGGCAAGCCTTCATTTCAGAGCATCCATCGCAGTCACGTGATAACGTTTGTTTTTCCTCCTGTGGTATGCTTGAGGCAGTTAATTACGCGTTCGACACTTAACTGAAGTACACTTCCAAGATTACCTAGATGGCGTCAAGGGGCAACATAAGCGGTTAAGCCGTATACCACATAAAACGCCGCCTGTAACTCAGAAGACTAACAACCACAAGCGAACACACCAACAACTAATACTAAAACCCCGATATAAAGATTCAGTTTATTCACTACCGCCCACCAAACCACCCGCCATAACAAACCAAAAAACAAACCAACCCCCACAAACCATATCAAAAACTAACAACCTCTACAAAAACCAAAGTTCTCCACTCACTTTCGACAAAAACACAAAACTCTAGTTCAAAATACACAAAGACCCTGATAAAAATCGTCAAAACCACAACATACAATACAGATGATGCTATGCGACCAATAACGTTTCGTCTGTTGTTTTTGACTTTTTGCACAGTCTGAGTTTCAAACAACCCCACCACCCCACCCAGTCCAACCGCCCACAACATTTCTCCACGGCACCAAACCCAAAACCTATCAACAAACTACCACAAACCCAACAACACCCCACAAACAACCACCACAAAACAACACCAACTCTCAAACCAAAACAAACACCCAACATCACACACAAACCCCACAAATAACCACACACCCAACAACCACACACCCAACAACCAAATCACCCAAACCCTCTACCATCCACTAAACCACAAAACAACCCCTAACACCAAAAAGCCACTCCTCCCGCACAACCCTTTTATTCTAACCATCAATCAAAGAAATCATAAACCCCTCAATACACATCAAACCACCTCAAACGGCGATATAAGTTGACAACACACAAACATGAAATCAAAAAAACTCATGTAAAATTTGTAGAATTCGACGACGTAATATTCACCAAACTAGCCACAGACAACAACTATTTTGGCGAAGGCAACTCTGAGAACCGAACAATAGAAACTGATTTTGAATACTGTCTATACTGCAACCTCCGCCTCCTAAATGGACAACCAATAATGACCAAAGATATCTTAGAAGATGAATTCGAAAAATACGTAACCCAGGCAAACCACAACAATTACCAAAAATCAGCAGAAACAACAGTACAGCATAGCAATTTTGAAACACTAGAAAACCTAATCAAAACTGCATTAGCATTTGGTAAACTAAAACAACCCCAAACGGTCTAACAAACCCCTCCAGAAAAATACAGCTGCCCCAGCAACTAAAGAATGACACAAAAAAACGCAGGTATTCAACTCAAAGAAATACTACACCACATTAATCTGCAGACACAAATACACATTTCAACCATATTTTTGAACAAAACCATGAAAAACTAAATTTCAACGAAGCTAATACTTTAAAATCTAACAACATATTGGGCAATTTGACCTAAGCAGCCAAAATTAAATTGTTCCCCAACAATATTTGAAAAATAAGAAAATTATTGTAAAAATAACTAAACTCACAACAACCTGCGATATAAATAATTCAAAGTATTTTTTCCAAACTGTCAACGTGAGTAATAACCCGCATGAACTAAATACTTACAAAAAAAGAAAAAGGGATGTTAAGCAAGCATTAGCCGCTTAACAGCCACCCAAGACACTGTTGTTAAACACTGGGTCGCCAAACAACGGAACAATTTGGGGCTGGCATGAAATAATGTCACCTGGGAAGTTGGAACCAACCAAGTAAACAATCTCTTTCACCGCACCCGATGAGTCACCAGAGTTAGCCAACACATCTTGGAGAGCATCAGCAAATTCATCTGCATCATAACCGTCTTGAGCAACACGCATATTTTGAAGAGAAGCATCATTGTTGTGTATCAGTGCCCATACAGCCATCTGGGAAAGAACCTTAGTTGACTGCGCTACAGTAATAGGTCCAGTATTTCCCTGCCATGCATCCACACTACCATATTTATTGTAGATATAGTTAAACGCGGCAAGGATTTTGTCGTATGTTTCTTGATCTAGTTTGCCTGCTACATAGGGTTCTGTTTCAGCAAAAGTTCTGGATGTGCCATCAGCGCAAAATGAGGTATAGGCTTTGTAATCAGCGTTAAGGGATGTCCTTGTTTCAATGTTCCAGACCTCGATTATGTAGTAGTAACCAAGGGGTACGTCAGTTAGACCAACTCGGCCCGCACTGTTAAACCAATTCCAGCTTACAAAGTAGTTAGCGTTATAATCAAAGTCTTCAATGATATCACCGTTTTCAGAGATGGATATATAGAGAGGGACAGTATCGGCAAAAATTTCTGCGGCTGTTCCTGTGAGGGTTTCAACGATTGCATATCTGCCTGCTAAGAGGGCGGGTGTATTAAAATCTATCTTGTTATCTGTGAGTGCGCCATTTGCAACAACGTCATCATAGTTAATAGTGCCATCAGCATTCACCCGATAGAGCGTAAAGGCCATACCGGAAACAAGCTCAGCAACACTACCACCATAACCAGTTACCCATGCATCAAAAGCAAGACCGTCAACGGTCTTTGCAATGGAAAAAGAGCCTTGGGGAGGCTTTAGTTGGTTGTCAATTGCTGGTTCGCCATAGATGGGTATGATCTGGGGTTGGCAGTAGAGTAGATTGTTGGGATAGTCTGCATCAGCTAAAAAGATAAGGTCTGTTATGGTTTGTGAACCGCTATATCCTTTGTAATTTGCAAGAACATCAGCGATGCAATTATTGATGTAGGTAAAGTCAGAGTGTGCTTCAGTTATGCCGTCGTTTAGTAGTAGCCATACGGTTATTTGTGTAATGAATTTGGTTGATTCTGTAGCAGAGGAAGTGCCAGCTGCATTGGGCCATTGATCTAAGCTCCCCCATGTATCATAGATGTAGTTGAATGCCGATATGAGGTCTGCTTTTACGCCTGGTTTTAGAGCTGCAAAGTTAGCTGTCATGTCTACATAGATATATGTTGGACCATTGTAGGTATCGCCGCCTAATTTACCTGAGCCATAGTAGCCGCAGAAAGATGAGTATGTGGTGCCATAGTTGCCAGTTGTTGGATTGTATTCTCTTGTCTGGAAATCATTGAACCAAGGATTTATCATAACAGTAGATGATGCTAAGGTGTAGGTTACTGTCAGATCAGCGGTGCCTTTGTTTCTGTAAAAGTTATCAGTGCTCCAGTACATAGCATCAGAATCAAAGTCGGTAACGCCCGCCATTTTGCCATCGGTGCCTATCCAGATGTAGAGGGGATCAATTTGTTCAAAGATATTTGCAGCTTGTCCGGTGAATGATTCAACGACAGCATATTGGCCAGCCACGAGTAGGGGAGTATCAAAGGTTATCATACCGCTATTTGCATTGAGTGCGCCATTTGCAACAACGTCATCATAGTTAATAGTGCCATCAACGTTCACCCGATAGAGCGTAAAGGCCATACCGGAAACAAGCTCAGCAACACTACCACCATAGCCGGTGGCCCATGTTTCAAAGGCAATGCCGTCAACGGTTTTGCGTATGGATCCAATGGTTCCAGGGTCAGGGTTTGCGGTGTAGTAGAATATGAATTCATTGCCAGTTGCAGACAAAATCTTTGTCAAACTTGTTGGTTCAAGGGCAGTATAACCAGCCACATTAAGGGCATGTTCAGTAACTTGAGAAGCCATTATTTGACCAGTTACAGCTTTATCTGGAGCAATCGAGGTTGAGGTGTCAACTAAATAGTAATGCACCACATACTCTAGGTCATATTTTGGAGTGTAGTAGAAAGTGATCACATTACCAGACACACCAATATCAATAGTTGCACTTGTAGGCACTACTTGATTGTAACCCTCGATACCAATAGCATACTCAGTAACAGATGTCCCAAAGA
>JAISPR010000091.1 GCA_031274765.1 Nitrososphaerota archaeon
ATATTTGAGTTGCTTGATAATTCTGCTAAACGAGTAAAAGACTCAAACGGGTTTGAACTCTTAGAAACCCAATAAGCACTATTTTTTCCATTAAGTATGGGCAGCCTCCGAAAACCTTCTAGATATGGTTTGAAACGCTGTTATATGCCATGTTTGGGGGTACAATGTGGGTTTCCGGAGGTTGCCTATGGTTTAAACAGTAGTGTGTATATTGCATTTTGTGTTTTAGTTTGCTGGCTAAAATAAAAAAGTGAAAAAGAAATGTTTTTGTTTTAGACGTATGGTGGCGGAGGTGGCGGTGGAGTTGTCGTTGTTGTATATGTTGGTGGAATGGGTTTTGGTTCTTTCATGGTGAAGAATGCGATTGTAAGTATTAGTAATGATATCCATATGAATAACAACCCTATTATGGGGATTACTGCGCCGACGAGCATTATCATGCTTGCTGTTGCAAATAAGCTTGTACCTGAACGTTTGGAGAGCTTATTTAAAGAAAGCGACATTAAGATCGCTGCAATTATCACAAATATATATAATGCAACTAAAACCAACGCGACTCCAATGACAAAAGGTTTTAACATTGAGAAGTCCATGTTAGCAATGCTTGGGGCCAAATTTTGCAGAGATGAAAAATCACCGTTCCAATCAGGAAATATTTGATACAAAACCACAGTTAATGACGCAAAAACAGCTACTACAGTAACTACGATAACAATGATACCACCAGTTATCGCCGCTACACCACCAAAGAGTGCATTGTTAAAAATACCCTTCTCTTTGTAAAAACTGGCAAAACCATTAAGACTGATCAACACAAATATGAAGCCAACAATTTCAGCAATTACAAAAGCAACCATACCAGTTAGCAACACTCTAAATGACACTGACGCTATGACTCCGATGAACATTAACAACGCACCAATACAGCCTAAATTTTTGCTCGTTTTAAAGTCCATTTCATTTTCTCCTATAATTTTCAATTATGTATCTAGTAATAAAGCGCTATTATAAAAACTCTCATTTTCCAAATACACCTCACAGAAGCCACAAAACAATGCCCTTTTGGTTTTTTAAGAATTTAAAAACTCAAAAAAACTGATAGCTAACTAAAATGGCGCCGGGAGGGGGAGCTACTTGTTTGAGTATTACGCCTTTCCTCAAAATCGTGGTTTTGATTTTGAAAATTCATATTAAACACTAAGAGACAAGTACGCTCATCCACTAAATAAATTTTCATCCAAACTTTAAACAAAACTTTTGTCATGGTTACGGGAGGTTAGTTTCACGGGGTCGTTTAGATGTTCTATCACAATTGACATTTTATGCCAATTTTGTACTAATTCATCAGATACTGATCCTCTTACTAAAACTCGCAACGCGTTGAGAGTTTTTTTGATAAATAGATTTTAACACAAAATAAAAACATTGAGACCCTATTTAAACAGGGGCCTGATTTATTGTGGTGGGCCGCTGGGGATCTGAAACCCAACTTTTATGGAGATATCGCAATAACAACCTCCATTTTTCTTTTTCCACATATTTGATATTCCAACCTTTGAACAAACACGGCTATTCATTGGAGACTTTCAAGCGTTCAGTTTTTTCCGCATTTGCTTTAAAGTTTCAAGATACGTCTTTTCCACATTGGTTAGGTCGTCAGGAAGTTGCGCACGATAAACAGTATATTCTCGAATGGCTTTTTCTATGGCTTCAAGGTGACTAACACGTCCTGCACTGTCTAAAACGCCTACCCCAAAGTCACGGGAGAACTTGTCAAGGATTTCAAGCCAGTCACGCATATACATAGGTTCATGTAATTCGGCTTTCATCTCTGCCATATCAAAAAAAGCATTCACCATGCGCCGTAGTGCGAACAGTTCTTTTTCTGTCAGGTAGTTTTTGGCAACAGCTACTTCGTTTTTCATTGGTCGACTCCCCTTAAACACCGTCAACCCCATAAAAGGCAATTCAGCATTAGCACGTTCGAAAATAATTTCACTTGCTGTATTACCGCTGACTGCATAATGTAGTTTGTTTTGCACAATTTTGAAAAACTCAAGAGTCTCTGGCATGGTAGCATTGTAGTCTAAACTGGTTGCATAAAGATCAAGAATCTGTCGATACATCACTTTTTCACTGATACGAATGTCTCGTATGCGCTCTAGGAGCTCTTTCCAATAGACCCCGCCGCCCATATTTTTCAAAAAGTCATCATTGAGAGTGAATCCTTTTTGCAGGTACTCGTGCAAAATAGTTGTTGCCCATTGTCTAAACTGTGTACCCCGTGAAGATTTCACGCGGTAACCAATGGCTAAAATGACATTTAGCGAATAGAGGGTTACAGGTTTGTCAGAATTTGGAATTTGCAAATTTTGCAAATTGCTTTTTTGATCTAACTCTGACTCGGCGAATATGTTTTTGATATGCCGTGAAACTACGCTAATATCACGGCAGAACAATGTGGCAATCTGGGCCTGAGTAAGCCACAGCGTATCACCTGTAAGACGACAATCAACCTTGACTTTTCCATCCTGCGTTTGATATATAATAATTTCGGATTTACGATCAATCGCCATACCAACACCTAAAACCATCAACAAATTATGCTCAATAAATAGGTATCAGTGTCTTATTATTTTTTGTACCAAAAATGAGATAACGAATGAAATAGATAACAGATAACCTACGTAAAAGTTAAACCTACAACTAACGGTTAGACTAACTAATTCAATTCGTGCCACAGTACCGTACGAGTTGGAAAAGTCTTATAAAATTGGCGCATACACCGCAAACTACTTCCATCAAAACCTTTCCCAAACTCTACCGTCAACTGCTCCGCCAAATACCGCAACAAACCCTTACGTATTTGGTCATGTATCAGTATAGTTGAACAGCAAATTCCAAGTGATTTATCAACATACTAACCATGATTTTATGCATTTCCAACTCTTTAGAATAGCAAATGGTCTTTCTCGTCAAACGCTTCAACCTTGTGCGAAAAGTCAAATGCTTTCTTCCGATTTTCTGCGTATTTCTCTTACCTATTTCCAAAACCCCCGGAAAAACCGCGGAAATAATTTCGCGATATGCAGGGTTGTTATCCGTATAAACAGCGGTGATTTCAATGTTCGCCGTTGCCAATTCACACATCAACTCCCACAGCATATCGTGCTCGCGCGAACCCAAAATAAACGCCACCAAATCACCGTTTTCGTGATTTATTGCGTGCCACAGCCAACCGGGCGTACCCTTGTAATAAACTCTGCCCCACATTTCGTCAAGTTCAAGCCGTATTTTCAGCGGTTCATCCAAGTTTTGATACTTCGGATTTACGTTGACAAGAACATTTTTAGTTTTTTTAAAACCAACAAAACGGTGTTCGTGCTGATTGCTAAAACCCTTGAAATATCACGGATTCCGCTGCCGTTCATGGACATTTTAACTATCAGCATTTTCACTTCGGGCTTTGCGCCATTATTCGAGTATTCCTCCTGAAAAGTTCGCCCGCAGTCATTGCATTTCAAACGTTGCTTGCCATTGGGATTTTTTCCGAATTTAACGACATTTTCACTCTCGCAATGAATACACTTGATTGTCTTTAGTGCCATAATTAACCACCTCAAGCTAATTGTATCATTGCTTTAATCGTTTGTCAACTATATTGATACATGACCTTATTTTCTGAAGATGAAATAGACGGTTTTGATGAGGTAATTGGAACAACGGCGAGAGATTTTGTTACTGTAAGTCCTCACCATGATTTTAGGTTCGCTAGATTTGGTCAATATCCAGTTCTAAGAGGTTCGTTGATTAATCTAACAGATAATCAATGTTTGCTTTTCACTTCATGATATATCCCGCGAATAAGAACTTATTCAGGTAACAGAATACCGATACCGCTACTCATAACTAAAAAAGGGGATTCTGAAATGTCGGAAATCTGTAAAGAAATAATGGGGCTTACAAAATTAAACTGGAACACAACAGCATTTGCT
>JAISPR010000122.1 GCA_031274765.1 Nitrososphaerota archaeon
GCCAAAAATGTAAAAGTGTGTTTACTCAGAAACATATTTTTCTGCTTTTTAAACTCACAGAACTTACCCTTTTACAGAACATCGAGGTAATGACATGAGTAATAAAAATCCAAATTCACTATCATCAAACAATAAAAATAGACTACACGTGCTAGGGATAGATGCAGAAATAGATCCTTGTATTGGTCAAAAACAAAAGAGGGGCATCTATTCCCACGACAGAATTCACACATTAGTTATGGGTTTTCCCGGATGTGGCAAAACCCGCTTTTTTCTATCCCAAATAAAACAGCATATTGATCATAATGAGGGTTTTATGGTTATAGATTCACTATGTGTTCTATGTCTGTTTTTGTCAGGGTTTTGATGTTTGCGCCATCGATTATGCGAAATAGTACGGGTATGTGGGTGCTACATTTGGAGATTCTGCCAAGTGAAAGCCCAAGCGCACTTAAGTGGTCTAGGAATTGTAGTCCTAACTGGCCGTTTGGGAGTTCCTTGATGTTGTGACGGTTTTGTTTTATGTGTTGGGTGTAGTCGTGTATTGGTTTATTTATGCTCATGTCTTTTGTATGGTCTGGGATTTTAAAAGGCGGGGGTTTTTCTTTTTGTTTGGTTGTTTTTTGAGCCGAAGTGTGAGGAACAGAACCAGACACTAACACGTGGTGCAGGGGGTTAACTTCACGGGGTCGTTTAGAGGGTCGATCACAATTGACATATTTATGTCTATTTTTTGCGCGATTTATGAGGATTTATTTGGCTTAAAATACGAGTTGTAGCTTTACGCTTGGGGCAAAACTT
The DNA here is from genome assembly GCA_031274765.1 of Nitrososphaerota archaeon. Lineage (GTDB taxonomy): Archaea > Thermoproteota > Bathyarchaeia > Bathyarchaeales > Bathycorpusculaceae > Bathycorpusculum. The sequence continues at coordinate 802 of JAISPR010000122.1, forward strand.
TTTTTGTGTATGCCTCTGTTGAGCAGACGGTGGACATGGGGCTACTTATGGCTGTTATTGGCACTTCAGAGCCTCGAGCGGGCTTTTGCTGTTTGGGTCCATAGCCTTTCCTCAAAATCACAGCTTTGATTTTGAGTATTCATATTTAACACTAAAAAGACTATCGTTTTATCTCTAATAAGTTTTAGCGACCTAAGTATGGATACGGTTGATGGTTTACAAGTGAACCTGTTGAGGTGAAAAAGAAGCAGTAGAAACGCGGAAATGCTTCTGCCACGTTAAAGATGAAGTTTGTATGATGTTGGCAGGTATAAACTGTTCCGAAAAAAAGTACTAACGTCTGAATCATACTTTATCGCCATTGTACGAACCCCGGTGTGCTTTTTTATAAATGGTGCAGGTGGTGGGAGAAGAATTTGATATTGTTCCTTTTCCCATTGATTTTCCAAAATATTTATTTGAATATGTTCCTGAAAACGCAAAATATTATATGACAATATATGATGATTGGGGCGAAGAGAAGTTAAATTTGCTAGAGGCGTTAGGATGTTCTGTTGATGTTATGTGGAGACGCACAGAAGATGAAAAAGTTACAAGTGGCACTCAAATTCGCAGTTTTATAATTCAAAATAAACCTTGGAGAAATTTAGTTCCAAAATTCGTTTATGATTATGCAATTAATAAGAACATTGAATCTCGCCTGAAAAAGCTGAAGTGTACTGTCTTTTCCCAAAATAATTCCTCTTTTTCACCCTATTACAATATTAAATACTTCTACCACACAACCGTTTAGCGTCTATACCCAAACCCATCTCAGGCTATAACTATCTAACAAAAACCATATCAGAAAAGACTCAATCTTCCACAAATTCAAAGTACCATAAGTGCGACCAGTATACCAAACAATAAATCAAGCCATAGAAAACATGACATCTTCCAACAAACCCGTAGCTGAAGTAATGCAAAAAGTGCCCATACACGTTGCAACTGATATCACATGATTTGGACTAAAAGGACACCTAACAAACATGGCGATGCTAAGCAAAGTTGACATAATAATCAACAACCTCTACGTAATCCATGGTGCACCTCTATTATCTGAACATCTCTGTTATCCCCTCGTAACTGGCGAAGCAAAAGAAACCGCAGGTGGCATTCTCATGGCTGTTTCCAAAGAAAATGCTGATGATTTGCAGAGCGAATTTAATAAGCGAAAGATACGGTACTGCGAGGTGAAGTTGATTAATGCGAACCGGTTGATTTGTTTGAGCATATAGTCTAAAGTTATAGTGTAAAAAAAGAAAAAGAGAGAAGGGTTTGTTTTGTTTAGGGGTTGGGCAACGGGGGAAGTACTATAACGTTATCTATGTAGATGTCACTGCTGTAGTCGTTGGAGTTTTCGCGATAGACGGTAAGTGAGATGTACTTAAAGTTGTTTGCATAGGTTCCGCAGTCGATCCAGCGTGCTCCGCCCGGGCTTATTATGACATTGTTGTTAGCCAGATACCAGTTGCTATTGTCGTTAGAAACATACACTCGAAGACGGCTTGTGTAGCTAGAGGCATAGCCATAGATCCATATGCGGCCTCTTGCCTGATCTGCGCCGCTATAGCCCATGCTTCCGGTAATCATTGCTTGATCATTTACGTTTACGGCGCGTAAGCGTGTGTAGCTGCCATCGGGTTGTGCACCTGTGAAGCCATTTGGAATACTGACTAAGCCTGAAAGATATGAACTAGAGCCGACATAAGAATGAACAAAATACTCATACAACCGCAAATTTCCATTCCCATAAACCACTAATTTACAGTTAGCGAACTGTTGAAAGCCAGGCCATATTGCAGTAAAACTGTTACAGAGCGCTGTACCGCTAAATGCTGCGTTGAATCTATTTTGTGATGCACGATCTAGAGCTTGATTTATAGTTATATCGAGGCTTAATGCGTAGTATAGGAAGTCTTGAAGCCACTGCCAATAGTAAACGTTTGGATAGTTGTTATCTACTTGTTGACACAGAGCAGCAGAACCAAAAGAAAAGCCCATGTAACAATGTGCACCACTGTCTGGATGTGAATAACCATTACTGCTCATGTAACCGGATGGGGGATTAGTGGTTGGACTACTAGTAACAAGTTTGTGTGTCCAAGCATACGGCATTCCTCGGATGCGGCCGGTAAATTGCCCCTGAGCATCATAAAGCATGCCCTGTTCGGGATTCAACTGAGGCGACATAGTATTTGAAGTGTCTATGCTTGCCGACAGACAGGTGCTAATGAAGGTAAAAAATGCTTTCCCGTTAGCTGTTTGGGGGAAAATCTCATAGTCATAAACCCCATTACCTGTGATAGTTCCACTGCCTAAAGTGCCAACGTTATCCTCGAACATATAATGAAATTCATTCACACCGTTGAAGGTAAGGTAGTTGCCTACACCGTGGTTGAAGTCAATTACTGCCGAGCGATCATAGTTCGCGTGATTATCCGAAATCCGGTTTAATATTTGAGATTTATAGGAGCCTTTGTTGCCTTGTTCGTTAATAGCGGCATAACCGTCATTTTTGAAGTAATCACTAATATACTGAGAAATCAAACGTTGCTGATCAATCTCGGCTTGGGTTTTGCGCGAAGAATCGCCTGTACTCTCAGAACCCCAAACTGTGGAACGTTTTCTTGGATCAGTAGTGCTAACTGTTGCCAACGACATAAACATAGTGGATACTAGTAGTAGACAAAGTACAAGACTTACACATTTGAAGGAATGCTGTTTAGTTATATGCCCAGTTTTCTTTAGCGCCAAAACAGGTACCGATGAAACCATCGCAACAGCTAAAACAAGGCCCACAAGCAATGGAAGAGACAAAGTTTCCGTTGTATCAGTTGTTTGACTATTTAGGGGTATGGCGCATTCGCTAAGGGTTACAACTTGGTCTTCGGGTGGATCTAGGGTGGAGAAAACTTCTTTTATGTGTCGGACTTCTTTGGTGTCTGCCCAGATATCAACATATATGCCATAGACGTTGCCGGGGTAGAATTTATCTAGTGCAATGCCAATGCGCCACATGGGATAGAGCATCAAGGCATCTTGGTTGTTGTGGGGGTTTGTGTTTGATTCAAGGGAGT
>JAISPR010000134.1 GCA_031274765.1 Nitrososphaerota archaeon
GTTGTGTTGTGGGGTTTTGTGTGTTTGTTTTGTTTGGTTGGGTTTGTTTTTTGTGTGTTTGTTTTTGTTTTGTGTTGTTTTTTTGGTTTGGTTTTTTTGCTAGTTTTCGGACAGTCTGGGGGGTTAGTTTGTTTAAAAAGATTTTGTTCACACATATTTGTTATGTCTCCTTTTTGTTTTGTTTGGTTGTTTGTGCTTCTGTGGAATCTTGTTGGTTGGCTGGGATGGGTGCTTTGTTTGGCATAGTTTGTACAGAAATGTGTGTGGTTTGGATTGTAGGGGTCGGTGGTTGATTTGGGTTTGTTTTTGTGTTTGTCGGTGTTTTCCCACCATATTTTGTGTAAATGAGTTGTTTTTGGTATTTTCTTGTTTGTTGTTGTTTGTTTTTCTGTTTTTCCCATTTTATGTTTGTTTTTTTCTGTTTTGTTTTAGGCTTGTTTAGTTGTATTGGCTGTGGTTATTGGTTTGTTTGTTGTTTGGTGGTGTTTTCCCGTTATGTTTTGTTTAAATAAGTTGTTTTTAGTGTTTTCCCGTTTTTAGTTTTTAGATTTTTTGGCCACAAGTAGAGTTTGCACTGAGAAGAAAAACGGGTTTTTCCCATGGATATTAGATACACCTTAATGCCGGCCAGCAGTCAACAGACAAGAGTTCCACAAAGGAAGCACCCATCATATACACAGAAGTATTTAAAACCCCCAAAAACACTTAAGAAACTGCCGAAAACTCAACTTTTAATGAAAATAGCCGATAAAAACGGTTTTTTTCTTGTTCTTTAAAGGTTTATGCTATTTCAGACAAATTGGGGCGAAGCATAAATGGTACATCTGGTTATCTTCGGTAATTTGAGGGGTGTCTTATTTGATTGTTCCCTCGATTTCTTCTCGTTCGTTTGTATTGTCACATCTTCGATATGTTTTTCCATCCAGCCGATAGATGGCCATTTCTTTTTCAACCACATAAGAAAACATGAAATCTGTCTGCATTGTTGCATCCCTGACATAGAGTCCGGTTGTTTGATTGTTTTTATCTTTAAACCAGATGCCCCAAACATATTTTGGAAAATCAGCTTCAACCAGCGCACTATGCAGACATTTAATGTTAGTTTCAACGTATAGTGATCTTGACCTTACCAACATAGGACTAATTTTTGAGGTATCTATTTTATGATCGATTATTTTACGCTCATACATTTCACTAAACAGAATTTTAGATACATTATTCACTTCATGAAAAGGCAAAGAAACCTCTCGTGGAACAGCAACCAAAAGTTCACGAGTACAAGCATCCCTCTGCAACTCTTTTTGAATATTTTCGTGGCCATCTTTTTGCTCTTTTGGTTCATACCAAGCGTTTTTTAATTCATCTATGGTCATAACCTGATAGGGCAAAGCGCTTTCATCATGAACGATAAACCCATCAATCGTTCCATTTGTCATCGTGTAACCGATGACAACAAGCGTATGATAACTGGGCGCACCTGTTTTCCACCATTTCAACTTGGACGTATCAACACCAATAATCACAGGTAATTTGGCTGCAACATAGGCATATATCTGCTTTATCATTTTATTATCGGTAAAATTTGCCTCTTTATTATTAATGTAAACTGCAGCAGTTCGACACATTCGAAGTAATCTACTAGCTTGAACGAACTTGAGACCTTGCGCATCATTATATAAACACCCCGTAGCTAAATTCTGTATTTCAGGGATGGAAAAACCCATGCATTTAGCTATTATATGCCGATTTTCAAGCACCTTCAAACAAATCCAAATTGACGCATGAATACACATCCCAAAAATGCCATCAGGTTTTATAAACGGAACACATTCAACCACCTCTTGTCCATATGCATTATACTTACCCATACAAGTAACGTCATAGAAGGCGGTTTTGTCAGTTTGTACCCAGTTCATTGGAGGAGTGAGATAGGTCTCTGTTATACATGAGCAAGTTGGATCGTCAACATGTCGAATATTAACAAACCCAGCATTAATTCTACTACCGTTTGTTTCGGTTTTTTTGAAATCAAATAAAAACCTTGTAACATACGGCTCAGAATTAAACTGTGTATAATAGAAAAGAGCGTATTCTTTATACCAATTAGCATCATAAGCTCCATCTACTGAGTCACTACAACGTAGGGTATTGTCGTATACATCAGCAATAATTCTTTCTAGCTCGGGATATTTACGAATATCAGCAGGCAGAAGACAAACCTACTTACAACTGATGTTTAATGTTCCAGATGACGAAGTGTTTTCTTGTGCTTTAAATTTTTTAACTGCGCTATTTTCCCAGCGAGTTAATTCTTGGAGAACATCAGCGATGTTTGCGTTTTTTGGCAGTTTTGCTATGCGTTGCTCCAATTTTTCCTCCTCTGGAACGTGATTAATTGGCGTAAAAGCTTTCAATTGCTTATTTTTTTTAGACATCGTTGTTCTGCTCTTGTTCATGTTTAACTCCTCTCCCCGATATTTAACTTTTTACACTTTCGAATCTTTACCCACTTTAGAATTGGGCAGTACACACATATATGGAGGCGCAGTCATAATCACAGTTTATTAACTTGCAATATTTCAGTCTATTCTTCATAGTTTTTAACTTTTATAGAACTCAAACCTGCACATAGAGACATATAGCAAAATAATTCACACGACATATTTGCACAGGGCAACAATCAATCAGAAAAACCTGTTGTGAGATGAAGGAGGGTTAAATTAGGTTAAAGGAACTAAAAACAGATCCTCTCCCAGCATTCGTTTAACAGTTTAACCTAATAAACGCTATCTCAGATAGACTAAATGGCAACCAATGACAAAGGGGCCTGTTATCAGGATGTTATTTCTCTGCTGTAACTTTTGACGCTGATATTGTTTTCTTCTATGAACTTTTGGGTTTCGGGATTAAATGGACCAATATTGCGCTCCTCACACACTTTTTGGGTACAAAGATAGTTTTACCTTACCTCTTTTAACCTAACTACCACCCTTGACGAGCAAACTCAAGTACCAAACCTTTGGTACACTTAAACTGAGTTGTAATAGGAAGGCAACCTAGTCTTGTTGGTTTTCGTTGAAACCGTTGACTTTGAGGTTGTGTTTTTCAACTATGTGTTTTGTTTCTTCGTCAAATAAGCCCAAGCTGCGCTCTTCTTTGAATGTTCTTGCGCAAAGATAACTTTTGTTGTTTATGGTTTTAAGTCTGAAATGCCAACCCTCACGCATAAGTGTTAGTATCAAGTGTTCCTTTGGGGTGCCTTCTATAACCTGCTCGCAACCCTTGTCTAAAGAAATCTTAGCTGGTTCTGTAAAAGACTCTAAAGGTTGATTAACTACTTCAAAAGACGGCTCAACCAACCGTTCCTCTTTGAGAGGTTGACTATTGTCCTTAGAGGTATTGTTTGGTTGGTTGCTAAGCATATTTACAATTTCAATAGTTGCCATTTCAGGATGATCCGCTTCAAATCTTGCCGAATTAGCCACTAAGATGGCATTCCACGCCAAAAGCTTCTCGCGTAGTTTTTTCTCATCGGTTTGGCTGGGTAC
>JAISPR010000021.1 GCA_031274765.1 Nitrososphaerota archaeon
AAGTCTGAGAGGCGAGTCTATCCCAAGTTTTTTATAAATCTCATTCACCTTCCTAGTTGGTTCCTTAACCAAAATACAATCATCAAACACCTTACACTTCTGATTACGCAAAACAACAAACACGCCACCGGCACAAAACACAGAACCCTCAAGCAGCCGATTTAACAAAAGAAAAACAACACTACAAATAAACGACAACAACAAATGCCCCCGAAAAGCATCCTCACTATGCACCCGCAACGGCAAAACATCCGCATAATTCTTACTCACATCAAACACCTGCTCCACCATCTGTCGCAAATAATACAACGACAAAATCTCTTTAACATCAACTCTTTCAGAAGAAATAAGAACACAAAAACCCTTAAACTTCAAATCCACATCCATCTCCCCATAATCCACCTCCCCCAAACCCAAAACAGACTTAGCATACTTGTAAACCTCCTCCTCACGTCTAGCATGATCCAAAACAATATACGCAAAACCCCCATGCCCAAACAAATCCACCTCCACACGCTTCACATACACCAAACGCTCCCGATACATCACCATATATTTTGCCTGCACAACATCTTGCCCATGCTCCAAAAGAAGAGTTTTATACAACTTTAAATTCGTACCCAAACGCGTAATAAACGAAATAACCCCACAACCCGCCTCATCCTCTTCCCCATAGAGCAAACGGATATTGGCTTCTGAATAGTAACCTGCATCTATAAGCGCATGAGATATATGCACCTGATAGGCCCTTAGTTCTGCTATGGTAGCACGCAGCGTTGAAACATCAACAATATTTCCCGCGTTATAACGGAAAAACAAAGGTATACCGGTTTTTTGATCCACTACCAATAGGAGTCGTGATTCATTACTGGTAACCCCATTGTGAGTACTTAGGGCTGTTAGGGGGAAGTGTATGTCGTTTGGCAGGCCGGTGCTGTCAATTAGGACGCCTATGTTTTGTTGGTTTGGGTAGAAGTGTTGGAGGTAGTTTTTGAAGAATTGTCGTTGGATTTTTTCGTCTCCTATTTGTTGGTAGAAGTCGCTTATTCTTTGGCTGGTTAGGTTTGCTTTTGGGTAGAGTATGTTGGTGTAGGAGCCGTTATACCAGTCGTTTGCGTATTTGTTGGCGTTTGTTGTTGATAGTAGTTTGTAGCCTATGATGGATAGGAGGGTGTCTTTTTGTTGGGGTATTAGTTCGTGGAGGAGTTTGTGTATGCCTGTTTTTGTTAGGGCGGTGTAGAGGGTGTAGGCGTCGCCGAAGTCGAGGATTAGTTTTTCTTCTTTTTGGTTGTTTTGTGTTTGTGGGTTGTTTGGGTCGGGTGTGTATGGGGTGTAGCCGTTTTCTATTGTGTAGGTGAATGTTCCTTTGGTTTTGTTGTGGTATATGCCTTTTTCTTTGTTGATGACGCGGCCTAGGTATTGGGGGTCGTTGACTTTTTTTCCGTTGTTTCTGCGTGGGGTGTATATGGATGCGTATTGTTTTCCGTTTTTGTGGTCGATGTGGATGAATGGTTTGGCCATTTTGTGTTGTTCCTTTTTTTGTGGTAAGAGTTTGTTCTTACCACGGTGATGTGTGGGTAATATGGTGTTTATCAATATATAATTTGTGTTTTGAAGCTTTTTTAAAAAGAGTTTTTGTAATCTATGCATTTAAACCAATGTGGTAAGAAACATCGTGGGAATTACGGCTTATTTGGTGATTTTTTTGGTAAAACCTTCCAAAACATCCTCCAAAGTCGGACGACCAATTTCCTGCAAATCATATTTCACACGTGTGTTAGGCTTGTTAATTTTTATTATTCGCGCTAGATCAATTGGTGTAGCTATTACTACAGACTCACAGTCAGTTCGTTCGATGGTCTCAGCTAGATCGCTCATCTGTTGCTCATCATAACCCATAGCAGGCAACAACTGGCCAATATTTGGATAAATACGATAGGTATCAGCTAATCTTCCCACAGCATATGGTCGTGGGTCGATGATTTCAGCAGCTCCAAAGCGTCGAGCTGCAACAATGCCAGCACCAATTTTCATTTCACCATGTGTAAGAGTTGGACCGTCTTCTATCACCAATACCCGTTTGCCGCGTATAACTTCTGGTTTATCTACTTTCAAAGTTGAAACAGCGTCTACCACCACTGCTTTGGAGTTAACTTGTTCAATGTTTTTCCTAACCGTTTGTATATCATCAAAATTGGCACTATCAATTTTATTAATCACAACAGCATCAGCCAAACGCAATGTCACCTCACCAGGATAATAAGCAAGTTCATGACCGGGGCGGTGTGGGTCTACTACTGTAACCATAAAATCAGGTTTGAAGAAAGGAAAGTCATTGTTGCCACCATCCCACAAAATTACATCACAACCATTTGGGTCGTTTTCTGCTGCGCGCAAAATAGCTTCGTAATCTACACCGGCATAAATAACATTTCCACGTGTGACATGAGGTTCGTACTCCTCCATCTCCTCAATTGTGCAATGATACTTAACAAGGTCATCAATAGAAGCAAACCGTTGTACTTTCTGAACATCCAAATCACCATAAGGCATAGGGTGGCGTACAGCAATTACTTTTAAATTATGAGCCATAAGCACCTCCGCTACACGTCGTGAAGTTTGACTTTTACCACATCCGGTACGTACTGCTCCCACTGCGATTACAGGTTTTGTGCTTTTGAGCATAGTGTTTTTAGGGCCAAGTAATGTGAAAGCTGCCCCGGCAGCGTTTACTCTTGCACCCACGCGCATTACTGTGGTGTAAGAAACATCGCTGTATGAAAAGACACATTCGTCAACATCAAATTCTTTAATCAGTGACTCCAAGTCGTCCTGTGCGTAAATAGAAATGCCTTCAGGATAAAGACTGCCTGCTAGTGTGGCAGGATATTTGCGTCCATCTATGTTTGGAATTTGTGTTGCTGTAAAAGCGACTACTTTGTAGGCGGGATTGTTTCGATAAACAGTGTTAAAATTATGAAAATCTCGTCCAGCTGCACCAACAATTATAATTTTGCGCTGATTCATACATATTACCGCTTCTGAAGAGTAAAATTTTCATATATAAAGTTTATAATTGCATAACAAATTTTTCAACAAAACAGATTGCGAACGATCCATTTTGTATAGAAACAAATAATCGGTTAGCTTCTACTTATGTCTCTGCATGAACATCTTTCTGAGTCAAAAATGGCTATACAGGTGTTGTTATGGGTGTAGTTTAATATGTGTTAATATATGTCACATAGTAGTCAAAGTTTTGGTTTTGTCCGTTTTTGTTAAACTGTTATTTTTGGTGTGTTATGCGGAGAGTAATGAGAGGGTTGTTTGTGCTTGGACATATTTTTTGGCTTTGTCCCTAAGGCTTTGGTTTTCAGTTATGAGTTGAATGTTTTTTTGTTTAGCAAAATAGATGTAGCTTGAATCATAGAATGAGAGGTTTTCAGTTTTTGCTATGTCCATTATTTGTTGGAAAGTTATGTCTTGGTTTAGAATTTTTTCGGTTCTTGATAGGATGATTTGGGTTACTTTTTCTAATGTTTCTGTCTCTTTTGAGGTTAAAAATTTGGTAAGGCGGGATTCTTTCAAAAGTGTATTGCCTATTTCGTATACGGTTAGGTCAAGGATGAATGATTTTTGGAGCTGTTGAAAGGTAGTTTGTACATTTGCTTTTTTAATTAAAAAGATGAAAGCGCTTGCGTCAAATAGGTATTGTTTCATCGTGGGTCGCTTAAGTCATGTATTGTAGCTAAAATTTCTGCGTCTGGAATTTTTTCAAGCACCAGTTTCATTTCGCTTATTGCTGCAGATAGTTCAGTGTTTTCAATTCTGCGAATTTCATCTTCTAGTGCTACGCGAACTGTTTCGCTGATGTTGATTTTATGTTGTCGGATTTTATCTTTTAGGTTTTTTTCTACGCGGACAGTGATGATTTCTGACATACAAAAAAAGTATTACAACTGCATATATAAAAATAACGCTATACAAAAAACACATACAAAAAAAGTAAGACAAAAACGTCGTCAAACAATAGCAACAACAGACAAAAAAACAAAAGAAGAAAAAGGTGAAATATTTTTCAGAAAAGACAGTTTATCGCAAGTATTATTTAACTAAAGCTAACAAGAGCATTTGTTTGCTTTAGTATAGATCTCAATTCTCACCTGAGAAGCCTCTGTCTGGCCTATTAGCTCTGATAGGTTTCCTGCCCAACAGGGTTTAGAATCTGCAGTGTATCCAACTGTCTGAGAAATTCCACGCCACAGAAGTGCTTTATCATAATCTTTTGCATCTTGGGGCATAAATTCAAAAATGGAGCGACTAGCGATTATGACAAGTTTTTTCTTCATTCGACTAATAGCGACATTTATACGGTTAAGATTTAACAAAAAGTCGCTCTCACTTCGGACATAATCAGGATCACTAACTGTAGAGCTTATAATTATAAAATCCGCTTCACCACCTTGATATCGTTCAACTGTATCTACACGCGTTTCACTACAACCATCCGCAAGCATATTTTTTAGCAAACCCTTTTGAGCATTATGAGGTGTAATCACACCAACTATTTCAGGCGACACGCAACGCACCAACGCATTAACAATTAAAGCCTCAGTCAAATTAGACTGAAAACTTTCAGCTTCATCATGCACAATAAGCACAAACACATTTTCAGGCTCAAACACCACATCCAACCCACCAGTTTTAGACTCAAACAAAGTCAACATTTCGGTTTGACCAGAACGAAAATCAATTTGATCTTTTTCATAAACCCACTCTTTAAGAAAAGATGCGACAACCGAATGACAACGATGACTCTCACAAAGACGCTCAGCAGGAATGTTTGCAGGATTATAACATTTAATCCGCTCAATACCCAAATCCTCATCACGCAACAGTCGCAGAAAATCCATTGCAGAAAGAAAAGGATATCGTATGGTATCTGATAGTAGAAGTGTATTGCAATACACTTCTGACATCGTAGAACTAGAAAGTGATATTGTGGTAACCAAGTTAATTCTTCCAATTTCTAGTGGTGTAAAGGCAGAATATGAATATGATGAAGAAACACAAAGGTATATTAGATATGA
>JAISPR010000002.1 GCA_031274765.1 Nitrososphaerota archaeon
CCGCCATTTGTAATTTTTTCAGATAAACATTTTTTGCAATTCACTATGCAAAACAACCTTGCGTGGCGACATATACTCACAACATCACATAAAGTTATCTATAAGTGAACACTCTCCAATTTCCTAACAATAACCGACGATATGCTCACAGTATTGCAAGAAGAAACAAAACGCCGCATGGCCATCTCAACACAAGAAACAGCACGCTAAATGCTAAGCAAATACATCCAACAACAACGAAACAAAAAATAAAAAATGCTGCAGTTAGATCATGGTCATTTACAGGGAGACCCAATTAACATTTTATGCCAATTTTAAGTGAATTTTTACCTGTTTTGTTGGTTGGATTTGTGAGATAGCTGAAATTTATGAGGCTTACTGGATTTATCGGCTACAATTACTCCTTTGTTTGCTAATTTATAGAGCTCTGTTCTGACAAAATTTGGGGACTCATTAAGCGCTTTGGCTATGTCGTTGACTGTGTTATTTTTTCTCTCGATTTACATAAGTAAGGCTGTTTCAGTAATTTTTTGTTGCGCCGTTTTTCTTAGGGTTTTTCCGATTGGTGCTTCAATGTTATGTTTTGTTTTGAGGTCTTGTAGGGTTTGGTAGAGTGCGTCTTCCCAGCATATGTTGGATGTTTGGGATTGGTTTTTGCATTCTTGAACTATGATTTCCCAGTTAAGACCTGACTGAGCAAGAATCCGTGTATCGTCCAAGTCGGCATCTCTATTGGTGATTGACTTGAATAGGAAAAGATCCTCTTTTGAAACTATGCAAACCCTTAATTTGTTGCCTTGGTAGAGCGTATTTGCTCTGTTTTGCATGCCGAGGGAAAGTGCTAGTTTGCCGCAGACTTTGGTTAGAAATAGATCCCAACGAAAGCCGTCTTGGTTTTCTAGTATGGCGCTGGTTTGCATTTCGTGGTATGCTCTTGTGATAATTACGGGATTTGGTTCCCTGTAACCTGTGGTGGTTAATGCGGTTTGGAGACTGTTTAGCTCTTCTTGGCTTGTGAGTATGATGTCTATGTCTTTGGTTGCGGCTTTTATGCCATAAAATGCCATGGCGCCGCCGCCTATCAAGTAAAGGGTGAGTGAGCCGTTAGCTATTGTTGTGTTTAGTTTGTCGAATTCTTGTTTAAGGTAGTCCTTGTCAAAGGCGCGTCTTTGTGTCATTAAGCTATTACTCCATATTCATGGGCTTTTTCAGCAAAGTCTTCCCACGTGGGGAGAAACTGTTCATTATTGGTGCGTATGTGGGTTTGTAGAAATTCAAGCATATGTTTCACTTGGTTTTCTAATCCATAATGTTTGGCTTCTCTTTGAAGGTATGTTTGGTCTATTTGTTTTTCCATTTTTTTGAGCAATAATAGTGCATAAGTTGAATACCGCATGTTACCCCGTTCCAACAAAAGTGTATGTAGTATAGCATCCTCAGGCTTGATTATCTCCTTGGCTTGTGAGAAGAAGTAGAAGTCAAAGTTTGAAAAAAGCGACAAGTCAAAGAGAGGAAAAAGGGATGTTGCGGTTTTTTGGAACTTTTTATTTAGAGGTTTTGCTGTTTTAGGGGTTTTTATCAATAACTCCAAATCATGTTGCCAAAGAATAACTGAATTATCAGAGAGTTTGTTGGCTATTTTTTGGGAGAAAAAGTTTTGGTACTCTGCTAAAAATTCAGTTAGGGTACTGAATTGAGTGCTAATTTTGTTTTCTTGTGTGATTATGCCTCTTGATTTGAAATCTTTCGTGTAACGCCAGAAAGTGTTTCGGGCAACATCTGTTTGTTTGTTGGACTTAGTTGAAATTTGACTGAGGATTTTGATGGATTTGTCTTTTAGTATGTTTTCCCAGTCCACATAATCGTAAATTGATAGCAAATTCTTTAGTAGTGTTGCATGTTTTGCGCTGTTAAAGGTTGCTTGTTTTTTGGTGCCTTTACGAGTTATTTTTATCAGATCTTTATTTTGTAGTTTTTTGAGGGTGTATGTTAGGCGGGAGGGTTTGATGTTGAGTGTTGTTTGGATTGTGGATAGTTCATAGTTTCCTTTGGCTATTTCTTTTAGTGTTTTTAGTTCTGTTTTGTTAAATGCGTATTCGTCGGCAGATGTTTTCATGATGTCCCATTATATTGAAAACGTATTTAAGTTTTTCAGTTTTATGGAACATAAAAATCAGAGATTATTGCAAAATAGCACTATTATATCATCGCAGAAAGCCTTACACCCAAACATCAGATAATATGAGGCCGAAGCGCTCCAATTCTGAATTGCACGAAAACTCTATTTGGCACAACATTGTGCTATATCAAGGCTGAAATTTATGAGATTAATGAAACTGCCGCTACGGAATTTAACAAAACGTTCTCAACAAAAGAAAAAATTGAAGACAATGCTTCGCAGGAACGGTTTTTAGAGCTTGTCGCCAGCAGCAGGAGGAGTGAGTGGAAAAATGACCTTAGAAACAAATCGGCTTATTCTTAGACCTCTCACTCTTGCCGATGCAGAAACTGCATATTATGGTTGGACAGGCGATGCGGAGGTTGCGAAATATGTTAGTTGGTTGCCGCATCATTCTATTGATGATACGATAAAATGGCTAAAGGAAATTGAATGGAAAATGGATGGTGCAGGCAATGTTATCCAAAGCGACAACTATATTTGGGGTTTTGTTCTTAAAGAAACAGGCGAGCTTTTCGGCTCTGGGGGATTGATTTGGGAAGAAGGCTGTAAGTTGTTCCAAGTTGGATACAACATTAAAAAATCGCATTGGAACAACGGATATACCACCGAAGCGATGAGAGCTATTTTACATTTTGCAGCTTTGGATCTTGGTATAAAGCGGGTCGCTGGTGGTCATGCTAAAGAAAATCTTGCCTCGGCCAAAGTAATTGAGAAGCTGGGATTTGTTTACGATAGAGATGATATTACGCCTCATGTCGATGGCATTCGATATTTTGGCAGCAGGGAATATTTTTTGGATTTGTAGATGTGAGATATGGCCAATAAGGTACAAATCAAGCAAGCTGAGCGTAGCGACTTGTAAGAAATTGAAAAGTTTTTAGACGATAGCTGGAAAGCGGAATACAGCCAAACCTTATAACAGTAAAATGGCGATATCTCACGTAACTCCCTATCTTTTTTCTAATTTGCCTATTTTCAGCTATTCGTCAAGCATCAGTTTATTCTTGGAGTTGCGAAGTTTTTTTATTTCTTCGCGTTCAATAATTTGAATGCTTTTTTCGAGTGTTGGAAGGTTTTCTGGTAGCGTTGTTCCCATGTCTACCATTGCCATACGAATTTTTTCAGCGATTCCATAATGAATCTCATTTGCCTCAACAGCTGTCACTGTATGATCTAGCTTCAACTTTTCCTCTGTCTGAGATATACGAAACAGGTTGGCGATAAGTTCTGGGATGCAATAATTCTCTTGCAGCTTTTCTACAAATACTCAAAGAAACTGGCGCACGAAGCGGAGAAACAGCAAACATTGAATGGAAAGATGTAGATTTCGAACGCAAACTAGTACGAATAAACCATCCAGCAAAAGGTGGCTTAGCACGCACCATACCAATAAGTGAGACACTTGTCAACATGATTAATCAACGCCAAAGACGTTCAAACAAACTCTTTGCAAGTCTTACAAGTTTGAAAGTTTGTTTCTACAGTAC